>JBBRQE010000108.1:0-11024 GCA_038226905.1 Chthoniobacterales bacterium
GGAAGCGGCCGCCCTGCACTAGGGCGTCGGCACACTTGCAATCGGGGAGCTCCGCGACCAATTTCGTGCACTGAGGAGGCTCGCACTTAGGAGGTTGTAGAGGTGCTTGCGGCAAGCACCTCTCTATTAGAATAGGCGGTTGCTACAACGGTTGCTGACCCAGCCCACCCTGGGCCGGATTATCGCGCGCTCCACTCCAGCACGATTTTGCCGGAGTTACCCGATTTCATCAGCTCGATTCCTTCCTCGAACTGGTCGTAGGGGAAGTGGTGGGTGATTACAGGCGAGATGTCGAGACCGCTCTGGATGAGCGAGGTCATTTTATACCATGTCTCGTACATCTCTCTTCCGTAGATGCCCTTCAAAGTCAGCTGATTGAACACCACCAGATTCCAGTCGATGGCCGCACTTCCCGGCATGATTCCGAGCAAGGCGATCTTACCGCCGTGAAACATGTTAGGCAGGATGTCGTTAAACGCCTTGGGATTGCCCGACATTTCCAGGGCCACGTCAAACCCTTCTTTCATGCCAAGTTTTTTCATGGCGGCGGAGAGCTGCTCGCTGCGCACATCGAGCGCCAGCGAAGCCCCCATCCGTTTGGCCAGGTCGAGACGATACGGATTTACATCGGTAATAACCACGTGACGCGCCCCCGCCTGCTTACAGATGGCCACGGCCATGCAGCCGATGGGGCCGGCGCCGGTCACGAGCACATCTTCGCCCACCAGGTCGAAGGAAAGGGAGGTATGCACGGCGTTGCCTAACGGGTCGAAACAGGAAAGCACATCGAGCGGGATGGAGGGATCGGCATGCCACAGATTGGATTGCGGGATCGAGACGAATTCGGCCCAGGCGCCCGCCCGATTCACGCCCACGCCCTCCGTATTGGGGCAGAGATGACGGCGACCGGCCAGGCAATTGCGGCAATGCCCACAGGTGATGTGGCCTTCCACCGTAACGATATCGCCCGGGGCAAATCCTTTCACCTGGCCGCCCACCGCATGAATAACTCCGACGAACTCGTGCCCAATGGTCATCGGCACCGGAATGGTTTTCTGCGCCCATGCATCCCAATTATAGATGTGAACATCCGTGCCGCAGATCGAGGTCTTGAGCACGCGGATAAGGACGTTATCGCCCTGCGCCTCCGGAACGGGAACATCTTGCAGCCAGAGTCCCGGTTCCGCTCGGTTTTTCACAACCGCCTTCATGGTCTTTTGCACGTGGGCAAATTAAACGGCGCTGGCAGCTCCGCAATTCGGGCGTGAGACAAAGGGCCCGTGCCGGGAAATTCTGCAGGGGATAAGGCGCGCGGTTTTGGTGATTTTTCCAAACCGAGGAACGGCTATGGACAAACTGGCATCTCGTCGGGATGGTGAGGCCACATGCCTGTGACGACCGAGGACCTCCCAGCCAAGCCCGTCACAGCGCGCACCACCTTCGTCTCTCGTTTTCTGAGCACGATGGCCCTTTGGTCGGTCGCCTTATTCATTGCCTTTTCCGGCCACGAGGGGGCGTTTTGGGGATTAATCAGTCTCTTCGGATTTATCGGGCTCTGGGAGTTTTATACCATGCTTGATCACAAGCATCTGCCCAATTTCAAGATCACTGGAATGATCTGCGGCGCCATCATGTTGTGCGGCAGTTTCTATTATTTCAGCCGGGTCGGACCGGCGCGCTCCTATGATTTTGAGCTGGCCGTCCTGCTTCTCTTCCTTCTGACCGTTTTTACCCGCCAGATTTTCGCGCGGCTGCGCGATGACGAACCGTTGCAAACCATGGCCTACACCATGTTCGGCCTTCTTTATGTCATCTGGCTCTTTAACTTCATGACCAAGATTGTCTACGTAACGCCGCGTACGCCGGACGGCCATGTTACAGGCCAGTTTTACTGTCTCTACCTGATCGCGGTCACCAAATTCAGCGACATGGGAGCTTACCTGGTTGGGAGTCTGATCGGGCGGCATCAAATGATTCCGCACATCAGCCCGAAGAAGACCTGGGAGGGATTTTGCGGTGCGCTGGCTCTTTCGTCTTTCGCCAGTCTTGGCTTGGTCAAGCTAATGCCGGAGCATCTGTCGGCCCTCACCCTGACCGATGCGACCGTCTTGGGGCTGCTTTTGGGTTTTGCCGCGGTTGTGGGTGATTTGGCGGAATCGATTATCAAGCGAAGCACCGGGGTAAAAGATTCCGGGAATTTTCTTCCGGGAATTGGGGGAGCGCTCGATTTGATCGACAGCCTGTTGTTCACCGCGCCGCTCCTCTATTTCTATCTGCGCCTGGTGGACCGAGTGCCGTGAAGGCGGGGGGCATCTCTGCGTGGAATGATGCTAGGTCCATCACCGTGGCATGGGCTTCCAGGCCATGTCCCATCGGCAGGTGCCGATGCCACTTTCAGCGCTAAATAATGAAAGCGAAGCGTGTCGTCGTGCTGGGCGCGACCGGTTCCATCGGCGAGAGCGCATTGAAGGTCGCGCACGATATCCCGGATCGAATGGAGATTGTCGGGCTGGCCGCCAACAGCAACGCGGAGAAGCTGGCGGTGGCGGCGAACAGAGTGCGGCCCAGGGCGGTGTGTCTGACGGATGCTTCAAAGATCGACGCGTTGCGCCGTGCGCTGGATTACCAGCCGGAAATTCTCGCCGGCGAAGAGGGCTTGTGTGAAATCGCGAGGCTGGCCGAGGCCGACATGGTCTTGATCGCCATCGTGGGTACGGGTGGGTTGCGGCCCGCCCTGGCTGCCATTGAAGCGGGCAAGGACCTGGCGGTGGCGAGCAAAGAAATTCTGGTGATGGCCGGAGAGATCGTGATGGAGAGGGCCCAAGCGAAGGGCATCCACGTCCTGCCGGTCGATAGCGAGCACAATGCCATCTTCCAATGTCTGGATGGCCGTGCCTCCGCTGTGCGCCGAATCATTCTGACCGCCTCGGGCGGACCGTTTCGCGAAACTCCTGCACAGGAGTTCGATTCCATCACACTCGAACAAGCCTTAAAGCACCCCACTTGGAACATGGGTCCGAAGATCACGATCGATTCGGCTACTCTCTTTAATAAGGGACTCGAGATGATCGAAGCGCGCTGGCTGTTCGGAGTGGAAATGGCGCGGATCGAAGTGGTCGTTCACCCGCAGAGCATCGTTCACTCGATGGTCGAATTCGCGGATGGCTCGACCCTTGCCCAGCTCAGTTACTCCGATATGTGTTTCCCCATTCAATATGCCGTGACCTGGCCGGCCCGCGTCCCCAATTCACTGCCTCCACTCGATTTCGCCAAGGTTTCGAAACTGGAATTCTCGGTCCCGCGTTACGAAGATTTCCCGGCCCTGCACCTGGCCCGCCGGGCCGGGGAGAGTGGTGGTACCCTGCCGGCCGTTCTCAATGCGGCCAACGAGATTGCCGTGGCCGCTTTTCTTGATCGGCGGGCGAATTTCCCCTCGATTTGGCGCACCGTGGAGGAAGTCATGGACCGTCACACGAACGTTGCGCATCCCGATCTCGATGCAATATTGCGGGCCGATCAATGGGCCCGTGCGGAAGCGGGGCGCCTGATCGCCTAATATCCCTCGATCAATGATCCTTCACGCCGCCCGGTTCATCTTCGTTCTCTTCGAAGTTCTCGTTCTTTTTAACCTGCTTATCGTCGTGCACGAGCTGGGGCATTTCCTGGCCGCGCGCTGGCGCGGATTATACGTCGAGAAATTCGGTATCTGGTTCGGCAAGCCGCTCTGGAAGAAAACTGTGGGCGGCGTGCAATACTCGCTGGGCTCCCTGCCCTTTGGCGGATTTGTCGCGCTACCCCAACTGGCTCCGATGGACATCATCGAAGGCAAAGCAGATGTCGACCGGGCTCAACTCCCGCCCATCTCTGCCATCGACAAAATTATCGTGGCGGTGGCAGGTCCATTCTTCAGTGTGATGCTGGGGGTGGTCATCGCCACCCTCATCTGGGTGGTGGGCTATCCGGTGAGCGAGTCCGATACGACGGCAACAGTCGGCTATATCCTCGCCGAGTCGCCGGCTCTCAACATCCTGCAACCGGGTGACAAAATCCTCGAAGTGGATGGTAAACCGGTGAAACGCTTCCTCGGCATGAATGACAGCGTCAGCTGGAATGTCGTGCGCAGCGAGGGCGAAAAGATCCCGATTAAGTTTGACCGTGGGGGAGCCGTCCAGACGGTTTCGATCGAGCCGTACCGTGCGGAAACACGCGGTTGGCGGCGCAAGAGCGTCCGGCAACTCCTCATCCTGCCGGCTCAGAGTTCGGTTATCGAAAAAGTAGAGCCTAATTCGCCAGCGGCGGCGGCGGACTTGCGCCCAGCCGACATCGTTCACGGCTTTGACACGACGGAAATGTTCAATCCGGTCGCGCTGATCGAACACATCAGCAAAAATCCGGACGCTACCCTGGTGTTGCACGTTGAACGAGCGGGAGCGCGTCTGGATATCCCGGTCAAGCCCGCGATGCTCGCGACCGAGGGGGAGAAAAAGCCCCGCATAGGCATTCAATGGGCGGATCAGATGACCTTGGCGCACCCGAGCCCACTCGAGCAAATCCATAACAGTGTCACAAGCACTCTCAACACGATCGCGGCCGTTGCCTCTCCCAAGTCGGACATCAAACTCCAGCACCTGAGCGGCCCGGTCGGGATCGTCCGTATTTATTATCTACTTTTCCAAAGCGACTACGGCTGGAGGCTCGCTCTTTGGTTTAGCGTTATCCTGAATGTGAATCTCGCCATCCTGAACATGCTTCCCATTCCCGTGCTGGACGGCGGACATATCGTGCTCGGTCTCATCGAATCGGCCCGGCGCAAACCACTGAACACGCGAGTCCTTGAGTATGTACAGGGATTTTGCACGGCCGTTATTATTGGGACGATCATCTATATTACCTTCTTCGATCTGCAGGACCTGCCTTTTGTCCGGAAGAAGCTCGACCAGTACGAGCTTCAGAAGCATAAAGAAGCGGGCGCGCCTTAGCTGGCAGCAGGGGGCGGGTGGAGCGCGCTCTCCCGGCGCGAGGGGACCGTGGATGAGCAAGGATGCATCTTACTCGTTAGACGTTATTCCTGCTCTTTCTCCTACACATGCTCTGGCTGAAGAAGCACAGGGGAATATGAATATGCAGGGTAAACGATTTCTGGATCATTGCGCGGAAGGGGTCGCGCTTTTAGAATCCATCCCGTGACCTTTTGCGACTCGCCCTTTTTCTACAAGCGACGCCTCTCCCGGGAGGTGAAGGTCGGGAAGGTTGGCATCGGGGGCTCCAACCCGGTCCGGGTCCAATCGATGATCACCTGCGACACGATGGATACGGCAGCGTCCATAACCCAGTCACTGGAGCTGGCCGAGGTGGGTTGCGAGATCGTGCGCATAACGGCCCCGACCGTGAAAGACGCGCGTAATCTCGAACTCATCGTCCAAGGTTTGCGCGAGCGCGGCTGCGACGTGCCGATCGTGGCCGATATTCATTTCAAACCGGACGCGGCCATGGAAGCCGCCAAATGGGTGGACAAGGTTCGCATCAATCCGGGCAACTACGCCGATTCCAAAAAGTTCGCGACGCGCGAGTATAGCGACGAGCAATACGAAGCGGAGCTGGCGCGAATTCGCGAACGCTTCAGCCCTTTGGTCGAGCTTTGCAAAGTTCGCGGGATTGCCCTGCGCATCGGCACGAATCATGGCTCGCTGAGCGATCGAATCATGAATCGATATGGCGACACGCCTCTCGGCATGGTGGAGAGCGCCCTGGAGTTTGCGCGCGTTGCACGCGAGTCGAATTACCACGCCCTCATTTTTTCCATGAAGTCGAGCAACCCGAAAGTGATGATCAACGCCTATCGGCTCCTGGCCGCGCGTCTGGCGGAGGAAGGCGCGGATTGGAATTACCCCATCCATCTGGGGGTGACTGAAGCAGGCGACGGGGAAGATGCGCGCATCAAGAGTGCCATTGGGATCGGGTCGTTGCTGGCCGACGGAATTGGCGACACCGTGCGCGTTTCGCTAACGGAAGACAGTGTGCACGAGATTCCGGTGGCCCGAGCACTGGTGGAACGAACCAGCCGACCCGCCGCCGGCCGCGATAGGGCAGCCCCTGGGCCCTATTCGATCTCGTTCGATCCTTTCTCCTACGGACGACGCGTGACGGAGCGGCTATTGTTGCCGGCTGTGGCGGATCCGGCGACGCCGCAACTGGGGGTGGGCGGAGAGGAACTGATCCGTGTAGTCGTTAGGCGAACCAGTTACGAAAAGATTGCCCACAAGATCGCCAACATGGGCGACTACAAGCCGGAGATAGTTTACGAGGAGAGCGGGGTCGAAGAAGTTGATCCGCGTGATGACGCGGCCATGGCGCGCTTGCATGCGATGCCGGAGCCCCGGCTGGTTACGATTAAAGAGGGGGTCGATTTGCCTACCGTGGCAGCGTTTCGCCTGCTGGCGGCCAGGCTGCCGGCCCGGCATCCGATTTTGCTCAAAGATACATTCAGCGGTGCGCCCCGGAAGCCGGACGCGGATTTCCTGTCCACTCTGCTCAAGGCTTCCATTCACATCGGCTCTCTTCTGTGCGACGGAATTGGCGACGCCATTCTTGTGCAAGGCGAAGAGGCGCCGGGGCAGGCTTTGCGCCTTTCCTACAATATTCTGCAGGCTGCCCGATCCCGAATTTTCAAAACGGATTATGTGGCTTGCCCCTCCTGCGGGCGGACCTTGTTCAACCTGCAAACCACGACCGCGCGCATTAAGGCGGCCACTCTCCATCTTAAGGGCGTGAAGATCGCCATTATGGGGTGCATCGTGAATGGCCCCGGCGAAATGGCGGACGCCGATTTCGGATATGTCGGAGGCGCCCCCGGCAAAGTGAATCTTTACGTGGGCAAGACTCCGGTGAAGTTCAATATTCCCGAAGCGGACGCGGTCGAGCGTCTGCAGGATCTCATTCGCGAACACGGTAAATGGATGGAGCCGGTGGCGCAGTCTGCACCGGCTGATCTGCCCTCTTAGCGCGGTTTCTCGAAAAGACAGCTCGAATTCGAGCTGTCAAAAGCCGCTAGGGCTGCGGTCACCGAAAAATCAAGGCGTGCCCGGAAAAACACTATCGAGGAACGCGCGCAGGGCAAAAAACGACGAGGAAAGCCGCACCTTCCGGTCCGGCTCGTCCTTGAATAAAGAGGATTCCCCTCCGTCCAAATCCGTAGTATTCAATAGAAACCAATATGAAAAAAACAGTGCTATTAGTTGCAGCGTTGGCAGTGATGGCTGGGACATTCGCGCCCGTCGCGAATGCCATCTCGCTAAATATCGATATCGGGGACCATGGCTATTACAACCACGGGCCAGGTTACTGGAACAGAGGAGTGTATTATGTGTGGGTTCCCGGCCATTCCACATGGCGAAACCATCACCGCGTCTGGATTCACGGCCATTATCGGGTCAGGTAAATCCGTAATTTTCGGATCAGGTTTCGCGCGACGGGGCTGCTTCGGCAGCCCCGTTTGCTTTTCAAGTTGAGCGGCAACTTTGCATCGCTCCTTCGCCTTCAGGGGCCTCAGGAGCGGCATAACGCCTGCCCCTTTGCTTCGTGAACTGTCAAACAGAGCGGTTGCTTCGATCGTACTGTTGCACTCGCTTCTTCGGGTGCGGAGTCACGTCAGACGTTTGGATGACTTCACGCGCCTCAATCGTAAAAACTTTTTTCCAATAATCGTCGAAAAAGGCTTGACCCGTTTAAGGCCAGTCAGGCAATCTCGCCATTCATTCATCAATACTCTTCATTCCAGAATATATGAAATCTACACTCCGTCTTCTCTCTTCTTACCTATCTCTGTTCTTCCTTGCAGCGATAGCCGTTGTGCCCGTGTCTCCTTTGCTCGCTCAGGAAGACGCGGATAGCTCCGCCGCAAGCCACTCCGCCCTAACTAATCCGGATTCGCCGGTCAGTCGCCAGGCGGCCGTCACGGTGATGGTGGAAATGAATGCGGCCCCCGCCGCCGTTGCCTACGCCGAAGCGCTTAAGGTGGCGCAGGCCCAGGCGGACGCGGCGCGTAATTACGCTCTCTCTCATCCGCGAAGCAAGAGTTCGCAAGCGTTTCTCTCGGCCAAGCCTCAGGCGGTTCAAGTCAGTTCATCCGCGGCCAGCCAGGTAGCGACGACGGTCCGGCAACTCGATCAGGCGCAACGCGCGATTCTTCCCAATCTGACCAGCGCCGATATCGGCGGCAAAGTGATTTACCGCGCCCAACGCGCCTATAACGGTATCGCCATGACGGTGGCGCCCGACAAAATCGCGGCCATCGCCGCGCTTCCGGGCGTGAAGACGGTTCATCCGATGTATCCGAAGTTTCACGCCAGCGCCTTCTCCGATGTCGATTTTGTGGGCGGCCGTTCTTTCTGGATCAAGCCGCCGTTCGGTATTCACGGTGAGAATGTCAAAGTGGCGGACATCGATAGCGGTCTGGACTACATCCACGCTGACTTCGGCGGCCCCGGCCTGGCCGGTTACAGCGCCGTGACTGATCACACGGTTGCGCCCAATTCTTATTTCCCCACGCAGAAAGTTCCCGGCGGTTATGACTTTGCCGGTGACGCCTACGCGGCCACCGCCAGCGGCGTGGAACCGTCCAATATTCCTCATCCGGACCCGGATCCGTTCGATTGCGGTGGTCACGGCACCGGCACGGCCAGTCTGATCGCCGGCTACGGCGTCACCAATGCAGGCTTCACTTATGCCGGTACCTATGATGCGGCCAATCCGGCCATGTCCAATCTGGCCATCAGCCCCGGTTTTGCTCCGAGCGCCAAACTTTATCCGCTCCGCGTTTTCGGGTGCGGTGGGTCCACCAATCTGGTCGGCCAGGCCATCGAATGGGCCATGGATCCCAACGGCGACGGCAATTTCTCTGATCACATGGATGTCATCAACATGTCGCTCGGCGCGAACGAGCGTCCATCCGATGATGCCGATTCGGTCATGGCCTCCAATGCGGCGGCCGTCGGAGTGATTGTCTGTTCGGCCGCGGGCAATGCGGGTGACACTTTTTATGTGCACAGCAGCCCGGCTGCAGCCAAGGGTACGCTCAGTGTCGCGGCCACCTACAACAATCAGAACGGCTACATTTTTGATTCCAGTGTTGTCTCCAACACCGCCGGTGGCGGCGGAGTCGGGGTGAAATACAACTCCATCTACGGCAGCCCGAGTCCGCACACCGGCACAGCCGGCTTGACCCGGGATCTCGTCTATGCAGTTCCCGCTGACGCCAGCACGGCTTTAACCAACGCCGCCCAGGTTTCCGGCAAATTCGTCCTGATCAATCGGGGCGCTGTTTCTTTCGTCGCGAAGGTCCAGGCCGCTCAAGCGGCCGGAGCGGTCGGCGCCATCATCGACAACTTCAACAATCCCACTGCGGATCCCATCGTCATGGCGTTGGATAATACGACTAATATTCCGGCCGTCATGATCTCGAGAACCGACCGCGACACCATCGTGGCCGCTTCCGGAGGATTTGATGCCACCACCGGCCTGCCGCTGAACCCTGTCAATGTCACGATCAAGGATGACAACGGCACGATCGTTAGGCCAGCCAACGCTGCCGGCGCGGCCGCCGGCGCCGGCTCGCCTGACACAGTTCCTTCTTATACCTCGCGCGGTCCTGTCCTTCCAGACAGCGCGTTGAAGCCCGATGTGGCGGCCCCGGCTGAAGTCACGGGAGTGGCGCAGAACAACACCGGCAAAGGCGTGGAGAATTTCAACGGCACCTCCTCTGCCACCCCGCATGTCGCAGGCTCCATGGCCTTGCTCAAGCAACTGCATGCGACCTGGAGTGTGCAGGAGTTGAACGCTTTGATTTGCGGGACCGCTACGCATGACCTTTCCACCACGGTGGGCGGCGCGACTAAAATCGGCGTCGGCCGCATCGGCGCGGGTCGCATTGACCTGGCCAATGCCAGCGCGGCCAATGTCGTCGCCTACAACGGCACCGATGCCAGCACGGTCGGCGTCTCCTTCGGCGCGGTTGAAGTTCCCGTCGACGGCTCGGTCGCTTTGACCAAGGCGGTGAAAGTGGTCAACTAGAGTGCTTCCGATGTGACTTATAACATCACGTATCAAGACATCACCGCGGCCGCGGGTGCCAGCTACACCGTGCCGGCCAGCGTGACCGTTCTCGCCGGAAGTTCGACGACCTTCAATGTGGTCTTTAATGCCACGGGCAGTGCGCTCCGGCATGATCGGGACTTGAGCACCGCCACCACTCAGGTGACGGACTTCGGGACGCTCTCGCGTCAATACCTCTCGGAAAAAGCCGGTTATGCCGTCTTGACCCCGACCGCGGGTTCCGAGCCGGTCCAGCGCGTGGCACTGTATGCAGCGCCCAAGCCGAGCTCCGGGATGCACTCAACCACCACCGGAATTACGCCCGCGGCGGCCTCTGGCACCTTCACTCTGAACCTTTCCGGTTCATCGATCAACACGGGCGCCAGCTTCCCGACCGACATTGTCAGCTACGTCAAAGCGTATGAGCTGCAGTACGCCAGTCCTCTGGCCGGCACGCCAAACGCGCCGACCGACCCGAACAAGATTAAATACGTAGGCGTTACGAGTGATTGGGTTAACCGCACGGCGACCGAGCGAAATAACTTCGTGCCCTGGCTCAGCTTTGCCATCGAAGGCTTTGCCAACGCCACCGTGCCCGACTTTAATTCGTCGGATAAAGAGATTTTCATCGATCTCGATTTTGATGGGATTGCCGATGTCGCGATCTTCCTGAATCGTCTTCCCAACGGCACCTCGCCTACGAACGTCTACTTCTCCTATCTGGTAGATATCGCGGGCGTCTTCGGCCCGGCCAACACCACCTCCGCGTGGGAGCCGACCAATGCCCGCTCCACCGCGGCTACCTCGCGCGACACGAATAGTTTCAATAACAGCGTGATCACCGTACCGATCGACGGCCTGGTCGGGACAGGATTCTCCTCCTTCCAATACCAGGTTGTCACTTTCGACGGCAACGGACAGGAAGTGGACGAGAC
>JBBRQE010000109.1:0-10788 GCA_038226905.1 Chthoniobacterales bacterium
CCAATCAGATGATCTACGTGAGCGCTACCCCGGCTGAGTTTGAGATTAAGAACAGCATCGTAGGCAACAAAGGATACTTCCCGCACAAGCGGGCCCGGATTGGGCAGGATGAAGATGTGCCGTTCGTGCTCCCGGGTGAACCGGCAGCGGCGGTGCAGGATCGCCGAGCCGGGACAAATGCGCTGGCCGGGTTACCCCAATTATCACGCACCGATCAGCCGCCGGAGGAATTCGATGTCCATACCCCGGGCGCGCCTCTGGTGGTGGAGCAGATCATTCGACCAACGGGGCTGCTCGATCCGAAAATCACGATCAAGGTTTTGAAGCATCAGATCGACGATACGATCGAGCTTTGCCGCCAGCGGGTGGAAAAGAATGAGCGGGTGCTCGTGACCACGCTGACCAAACGGACCGCAGAAGATCTGGCCGATTATCTGCGCGATGTCGGCTTGAAGGTGCGCTATTTGCACAGCGACATCGATACGATCGAACGTGTGGAAATCCTGCGGGGCCTGCGCGCGGGCGAGTTCGACATTCTGGTCGGCATCAACCTGCTGCGGGAAGGTCTCGATCTACCGGAAGTGTCGCTCGTTTGCATCCTCGATGCCGATAAGGAAGGATTTCTGCGCAGCCAGACATCACTCATCCAGACGGCCGGACGCGCCGCCCGGCACGTCAACGGCGAGGTTGTTCTCTTCGCCGATCAAATGACGCAGAGTATGGCCGCGTTGATCTCCATCTCGGATTATCGACGGACCAAGCAGATCGAGTACAACGAGAAGCACGGTATCACCCCGCAAACCGTGCGACGCGCCGTGCAGGAAAGTTTACACACCCTCCTGCGGGGACGCGAAATCGCTTCCTCCGTGATCAACGAGTCGGGCGGGAATTTTGATCTGACCGAGTTACTGCGCGAGTTGGAAGAGGAGATGCAGACGGCCTCGGCCAATCTGGAGTTCGAACGGGCCGCTCTTTTGCGCGATCAGATCATGGAAGTGAAAAGCGGCACGGGCCTCTCCAAGATCGAGCCGAAACGCCGGCCGGTGAAATACTCGCGGAACTCGGGACGGCGCGGCTCCCGCGTCTGATTCCCTGGGGAGCGCACGCATCTTGCGTGCATGAGCCGACATCCGGTCGACGCACCCTTTAGGATCTCGGCAGGGATGCCGAGATGAGCACGCTGGAAGCATACGCTCCCCAAGGAACTGTGCGGCGCTCGCATATAACTAGCTCTGGTATGAGCGTGCGCGCAGCTCTTGCCCTCGTTCTCCTCTCGCCGGTATTTTCTTCAATCTACTCGCTCGCTCAGAATCCAGGCAACACCTCCGGCCTGAACACCCTCCCCGAAATCGAATTTTCCCAGCTTAGCCAGACCGATCCGAATCCTCTCGGCGGCAAGGCCCTGGCCATGCATCCCGAGCAGTGGAAACACGCCGAAACCGAACACTTCGTGTATCACTTTGTGCACAGCTACGTTGCTACGCCCGTTTCGATCGAGGCGGAGTTCCACTACCGCGTGGTGGCCAAGGAACTGGAACGCGAGCAACCCGCAGGCGACACCAAATCGCACATCTACATCTTCGAAAAACCGGAAGACTGGCGGCATTTCCAGGAGTTCGGGCATCTGGAGAAGTGGAGCGGCGGAATTCATTCGGACGGGAGTCTTTTTTTTCAGCGGGATCCCGCCAATAAGTTCTCCGGCAACACTCTCGGCCACGAAATTGTTCACCTCGTCATGCACCGTTTTTACGCAGGCGGCATTCCCTGCTGGCTGGACGAAGGGTTCGCCCAGTATGCTTCCAAGGCGGCTCATGGCAGTTATTTGCGGGCGCGCGGTTACATGGCAAAATCGCACGCCGAAGCCATCGCCGCAGCCGACCTGATTCCGTTTTCTCAACTTACGGCTTACACCACTCCGCCGTCGGAACGGGTCGAAACATTTTACGATGAATCAGAGCGACTCGTGCGTTTTCTGGCAGCGACCGACAAGCCCACTTTTCTTGCTCTGCTCGACGCTCTGGCGCGGCATCAACCGTTCGAAGCAGCGTTCGCGCGCATTTATGCGGGAAGATTCTCGAGTAGCGCGGCCATGGAACAACAGTTCCGCGAGTATGCCATGAAAGAGTTTGGATCGACCTTGCAGCAGGCCGATAGCAAGTAGCCAGGCGCGATTCGAAAGCGGCGCTCCTATCAGGTTGTAATCGCGCAGCGGCAATGCGATGACAAAGCGATGCCGAAGGCCAGAGCCACAGGAAAGACAGGTGCCGCTCAGATTTACGCCGTGGTCGGGTCGGATGAGTCCGAAGTGAAGCGGGTGGCAACGGAACTGGCGGCCACTCTGACCCCGCCCGACGCGGGGGAGTTCGGCTTGGAAATCGTAGACGGTTGCGCCGACAACGCAGAACAGGCCGCCACTCGCATCCGATCGACCATCGAGGCACTCCAGACTTTGCCATTCTTCGGGGGCGGTAAGTTGGTCTGGTTAAGAAATGTCAATTTTCTGGCGGACAGCGTAACGGGACGGGCGGCCACCGTGCAGACCGCCCTGGAGGAATTGAATGACACGATCAACGCGGATCTGGGAGAGGGCGTAAAACTGCTCATCAGTGCAACGGAAGTCGATAAACGCCGTTCTTTTTACAAGTCGCTCGGCAAACTGGCGCAGTTACAGGTTTTCGATCGCCTCGATTCGAGCCGCAGCGGATGGGAGGAGGAAGCCAGGGAGATCGTGCAGAAACGGGCGAGACAAAAGAAACTGATTTTCGACGAAGATGCCCTTGAGCTTTTTGTTTTGCTGACCGGGGGCGACACGCGGCAGATCGAGAATGAACTCGAAAAGATCGACATCTATCTGGGCGAGGAAAGGGGTGTTCGCGTCGAACACGTGCGTGAGCTCGTCCCCTTGTCGCGCGCGGGCATCATTTTCGAATTGGGCAACGCTTTGGCCGAACGAGACCTGGGACGAGCGCTCAAACTTGTGCGTGGTTTGCTTGATCAGGGAGAGAAAGCCATCGGTATTCTGCTGGTGGCGATCGTGCCTACCATCCGCAATCTACTTCTGGCGGGCGACCTGATGGACCGTTACGGGCTGAAGCGACCCCCGGCTCCTTTTCAATTCATTTCCGCGATTAATCGGCTGCCGGCCGAGGCGACCGAGCATCTGCCGCGCAAAAAGGATGGCGGCATCAGCGGTTATGCGTTGGGAATCGCGGCGCAGAATGCGCATCTGTTCGACCGAGGGCGGTTACTCGAAGGAATGGAGTCCTGCCTGGACGCCAACGTCCGGATTGTCACGAGCCAGCTCGACCACGAGCTAATCCTCACCGAGATCGTGGTGAAAATGATCGGGTGAAGCCCGGCCGCACAGCAGTTTTGCAGGGGAAGTTGTCACTTTCCAAGGGAGGCAACGCCTTCCCTTACGGAAGAAAGTAAAGTGGCATCGGCTTCCAGACGATGGTCCGAAAATCATCCACCATCCAGGAGACCGCTACAGCGCTTTACCGTCGAACTGTTTCCGCGCCATGGGCCCCAGATAAGGAATCTCCCATCGCACGTTGGTGAATGCCTTAATAGTGGCAACCATCCACACGACGACAAAGGCGAGCTGAACCAGCATACCGACGATACTCCAGAGCAGAGTAAGGAAGACTCCGATCACAGGCACGCTGCTGAAAATCACATGCACGATTCCGTAAACCATGTTGAAAAGGAACCAGGCACCGCCGAAGACGATCGACTGAATGGCGTAGAAGCGCACAAAGCCGTCGCGCTTTTCCAGGATGTAAAAAATAATCCCGCCCGCCAGAGGAATACAGGCGAGGGCAGCTGCCACGTTGGAAGGAAGACCCGTGGAGGATGCATTTACCTCAGGTTCAGGTATGGAACTGGCCATCGGTGGTGGCTGAAGTGGATCAACGGGATCGGCCATGACCCAGTACACGGAGCGTATCGGTCTTTGTCAAGTGAACTCCCCCTGCACGCCCGCGCTTTTAGCTTCCGTTAGCGCCACGAACGCAATAGCGTTAAGCTTATGCGCATGCAGAAACTTTCCCCTCGCGCTTTCACTCTTGTCGAAATGCTGGTCGTCATCGCCATCATCGCGGTTTTGGCGGCACTCCTGTTTCCCGCCATAGCGGGCATGCAAGAGCGGGGCCGGGCCACCCAGGACATGAGCAATCTGCGCCAAATCGGTACGGCCACGCAGCTCTATCTTAACGACAACGACAATAGCTACTGCGCGACGCCGAAACTGTGGATGACAGAGCTCATCCCGAAATACATGGGCGCATGGAAAATATTCCAGTCCCCTTTCGATCGACGCACGCCTTCCGATATTGCGGCCAGCGCGCCCATTAGCTACGGGATGAACGAGAATGCGGTCGGTGTGCTGGCTGATAAGGTGACGAATCCGTCCGGATTTATTGTTTACGCGCCAGCTCAGGCCGCCGGGACAAGCGTGGTCTTCCAGGGGACCGGCGCGACCGCCGCCCCAGGGGTGACCGTTAATAAAAACGGCATCAACAACGCCGGGGGAAATCCCGCCACCGGGGGAACGCAAAACAACCGCAAACGAATCAACGTGGTCTTCGGCGACTGGCACGCCGAGACGATGGCCTGGACAACGTTCATCAATAATGCGGCGACCGCCACCGATCCCGATCCGGGAGCGACCCAGCGGTGGAACCCGACTCCGTGACGTCGGTTGAAGTTCGCGCCGGCAGTCACTCTTATCACGCGCTGGTCGGGCCGGGTTTAATTCAGCTCGCCGGATCGAGCATTGCGGAAATCCTCGGACCTCGTGCCTGCGCTGTTGTTTCCGATACGATCGTTGCTCCGCTTTTCGGACAACCGCTGCAGCGCACCCTGGCCGCCCATGGGTTGAACCCGATTCTGCTCACCGTTCCTGCCGGCGAAAATTCCAAGACGCTCGAACAAGTCAGCCTGCTTTGTGATCAGATGATCGCGGCGGGACTCGACCGCACATCGTGCGTGATCGGGTTGGGAGGCGGGGTCATCGGCGACATTTCAGGATTCGTCGCTGCCATTTACCAGCGCGGCGTGCCTCATGTGCAGATACCCACCACGCTGCTCGCCATGGTCGACAGTTCGATCGGCGGGAAGACCGGCGTCAATACCAAGTCGGGCAAAAATCTTCTCGGCGCGGTTCACCACCCATCGCTCGTGCTGGCCGACACGGACGTTTTGCAGACGCTGCCCGCGCGAGAGTTCAACCAGGGCTTCGCCGAGATCATCAAACACGGCATCATCGCCGACGCGGAGATGTTCGCGGCCCTCGGCAATTTCGATCGCAAAGATCTGGCGCCGCTTATCCATCGTAATGTGGCGATCAAGGCGGAAGTCGTGGCAGACGACGAATTTGATAGAAAGGGCGGACGCGCGCTCCTGAACTTTGGTCATACGGTGGGACACGCCATCGAGCGGGCCGGCAACTATCGGCAGTTCCTGCATGGAGAAGCGATCAGTCTCGGAATGGTGGCCGCGAGTCTGGTGTCGATGAAGCGGGCCGGTCTTTCACGAACAGAGCAGCGTTCCCTGGTCGATCTCCTGAAAAAGTTTGAGCTACCCACCGCGCTGCCGGCGGATTTTCCGCGAGAAGCCATCTTCCATGCGCTGCCCTTGGATAAGAAATTTGAACGAGGCGAGATTCGATTTGTGGTGACGCCAGCCATTGGTTCGGCCCGCCTCGCTACCGACGTCACGATGGAAGATATTCGCGCCGCGGTGGCCGAATTGTAGTTTTGACGGTCCGACCCGCCGCTCCGAAAAGATAAAAATCGACAGGATTTACACGATTGAAGCAGATTTCCCGAAACCAATCGTGTGAATACCGTTAATCCTGTCTGTCCTAACTCTGGGAACGAATCCGCCTTTTATTACGGGTTGCCACGCGCGCGACCGTAATACTCGACCAGACCGGCGATCACTCCATCTGCGTACTCGCGAATGATGTTTTTATGATCCACCCCGTTGAAGGTGCGCGTCCCTTCGTACTCACCCGCTTCGATGCGTTCGAAGCCCTCCCGGCCATTCATCACGTAGGGCTCACAGTAGACCACCGGGCAGCGATAAAGACGGGTGGCCAGAAGATTGCGCGCATAGACGTAGCCGCTCGTTCCCTCTTTCGTCACGTAAGTGTCCGTCGGGTATTGATAAGGCGGTAAGGCGGTCGCGCATGCCATGCTACCGGCCACAGCGTCGGCCAGGGGCAATTCTTCGTCGAAAGCCCGGCTGAGCAGCCGACGAATCATCTCAAAGCGCTCGTCATCCAGCTCCAATTCCTGCGCCAGGTAGGAACCGTTCACCAGGAGATGAAGGTGGTCATGGTCGACCAGCGTGGGGTTCTTCGGATCGCCCCATCCTTCCGCATTGAAATGAAGGCAAAGAACCAGATCGGGATGCAGTTTCGTGTTCACGCGCACGGCCCGTTTTCTAATTTCACTAAAGCGATAAAACAAGATCTCGCTCTGCCACCGAATCGTGTGTTCTTTTTCCGGGTCGTCCGGATTCAAAAACTCCGCGCGCGGCGCGGGCACCCCATTTTTTCTCAGAATCTTGCGCGCGAGATCTTTAAAATCATCGGGCCGCAAGGGCGTAACCGGCTCCGTGCTGTTTCGCACGAACGAAACGCGGGCACCAAGTTCTCGCAGACGTGGCGCGATCAGGCGCGAAACTCGAAGAGTGAGATCGCCTTCCGTGACGGGCGGGCTCTGGCCCACCTGAAACCAGCGCTCTTCCATCCGGGCCCAGGAACCACCGAGGTGCCCCGGGTCGAGCGCGACGCGCAAACCGGCAAGCGGCTTTCCCGGCGGCGCCGCGGCGAGGGCCCGGGCCGTGCGCCACAGCCGGGGCACGGGTGCGCAGGCTTTGGGGGACGGAGCGAAGCGCAGAGTAAAATACTTCGCGGGATCGCGCGTCATGAGAATGCGCGCCGAATCAGATCCAACGAAAATCAAATCACCCGGCAAGCCATGAGTGCAATAGACATTCTGGAGCAGGCGCGAAAAATTATCGCGCGTAATAGTCTCCTGGTAATTCTCCAGCACCTTCCAGGCGGGCCGCGCTCCCATAACACCGATGTTGCCGGCGGTCCCAGCGGTCGACCAGGACAGGCCGGCATACGTCGCGGCCAGGGCCAGTCCTCTCCAGACTCGATGAAAATGAAACATCCGCATGTGGATTTCAGAAAGTTTGATAGGATGATCGCCGCATGTTGACGATTTTATTCTTGGGCGACATCGTTGGCGAACCCGGCCGGCAGGCTGTCATCGACAGACTGCCGGAGTTAAAGGAAAAATATACAGTCGATTTTATCGTAGTGAACGGGGAGAACGCCGCCGCCGGCCGTGGTATTACGGGGAAGATAACGATCGACCTGCTGCGCGCCGGAGTTTCCGTGGTCACGACGGGAGACCATATCTGGGATCAGAAGGATATTTTCGCTTTTCTCGATCTGGAGCCGCGCCTGCTCCGGCCCATTAACTATCCGGCGCGCGCTCCCGGCAATGGCACGATCGTGCTGGAAACTCCCAAAGGGAAAGTGGGGGTAATCAATGTACAGGCTCGCACCTTCATGCAGCCGATTCTGGATAATCCTTTTCTCGCCATGGATGCGGCGGTGACCGCCATGCGCGACGAAACAAAATGCATCCTGGTCGACGTGCATGGCGAAACGACCAGCGAAAAAATCGCCATGGGTCGTTTTCTCGACGGCCGGGTCTCGGCCGTGCTCGGCACTCATACCCACGTGCAGACGGCCGACGAACAGATCTTCCCCGGCGGCACTGCCTTCCTGTGCGATGCGGGAATGTGCGGACCGGTCAATTCCATTCTGGGGAGATCAATCGAGCCAATCGTCAATCGTTTCGCCTCGAACCTGCCCGCTCCGTTTCCCGTTGCGGGTGGTGACGTTCGGTTGCGAGGCGCGATCGTTCAGATTGACGAATCGACCGGGCGCGCGCTGCGCATCACCCGGCTCGACGAGCCCGGGAAGAGGACGGAGGGGGACGCTGCGTCCGTGGCACCACCGAATGCGAGCGAGTCGTTGCCATGAGAAATTGCGCTTTTCTCTGAACGGCGCTTAGTCGAGGATTCGAATTCTTCCCGTGATTTAACGTCGAACTTCAAACCATGATCAAACCTCTCTTTGTCTCCGCCGTGGTAGCCGTGCTCTGCCTGAATGTTTTGCCGGCCATCCGTGCGCAGGGCAACAAGGAAGCGATTAATATGGCGAGGGAGGGATCGGAAGCAGCCAAGGCATCTGATTGGAACAAGGCGGTCAATGCGTTCCGAAAGGCCACGGAGCTGGACCAGAAATGGGCGCCCAATCTGATGGCGGCACTGCAACAGCGCGGCGCGGCTCATATGAGCCAGCAGAAATTCAAGGAGGCGGCGGCTGACTTCACGGAAGCCCTCAAGGTGCACCCGCGTGACGCCGCGGTACATGAACGCCGGGCCTACGTGGAGATGAAGCTAAACGATTTCGACAAGGCGCTGGCCGACTACTCCGACGCCATCCAAATCAATCCGCGCGAGATTCGATATTATCAGCTGCGCAGTTACATTTACGAAACCAAGGGCGATTTGAAAAACTCCATGGCCGACACCGACCACGTTCTCGAGCTGGACAAGAACAACGCCGAAGCGCTCAGCCGCAAGGAACGCCTCCAGAAAATTCAGACGATGACTGCCAACCTGCCGGGCGCCACGCCCATCCCCAAGTCGCCGACACACAAATAACTTCAGGGCGTTGCGCAAAACCGCGGCGGCGGCCTGATCCACTTTCGCCCTAACGAGGAAGCTGTCGGCTTCCGGGAAGGCAACGTCTTTCCCCACCGAAGAGTGAGCGCGCGAGCGCGAGTTCGGATCCGGGCCCGGACCGATGGAAAACCCCGTTAGATTTGCCGGCTATTCCGGCCAGCGGAATACCGAGCCTACTCGTCCGCGCCGTTGGGCGACTCTTCCGCCTCGTCGGCTCCGCTATCCTCGTCAGAGGTAAAACGGCGCTTGCGGCGATTCGCGGGCAACGGTGACAAGGTCATCGTCACGTTGCGTCCCGCGATTTTTGGTTCCATCTCGACCTGGGACATTCCACTAAGGTCGTCTTTCACCTTGTGCATGAGTTGCATGCCGAATTCCTGGTGAGCCATCTCCCGGCCGCGGAATTGCAACTGGACGCGCACCTTGTTCCCTTTATCGAGAAAATTTTCGCCGTGCCGGATCTTGGTCAGGTAATCGTGTTCGTCGATATTTACGCGAAACTTGATTTCCTTCAATTTCGCCCCGGACGGCTTCTTATCCTTGTCCTGCTTGGAAATATCGTAACGAAATTTTCCCAGCGCGACGATTTTGCAGACCGGCGGATTGGCCGTCGGCGCCACCTCCACCACATCCAGCCCGAGCGTCTGCGCTTTGCGCAAGGCGTCGGAAAGCTTCATGACGCCCAGCTGTTCGCCAGTCGATCCCAAAATGACCCGGACCTCGCGCGCGCGAATCCGACCGTTTACACGAAATTGTGGTTGCAGATTAAATCAAAGCTCCGAGTCGACGAAACGGGAGTGCACCGTGTTGCCGTCTGTTTCTTTTTCGCAAATTCGGCCGCACCGGGGCTCGTCCGAAGCACTCATCATTGCCGCGGTTGCGAAGACCGCGGCCATGGGCCCGCCAAGGCGCGAGCCGAGGGGAAGTAGTAGGCTAGTTTTTGCTGCTGGCAAGGTCAATCTGGTGACAGTTGGGTGGCCATCGTAGCGCCTTATCAAGCAGGAGGCGAGCCGAAATGAGCGCGATGGGCCGCATAAAGTTCCGCGTCATCCAGGAGAGCGTCGATCGCGCTGACGAGCGGGGCAGCTTTGGCGAATCCCGAGAAAATAGCCCGATCTCCGATATCTGTATCGACCAGAAATGTGGGGCGCTGCGTGACCTGCAGCGATTTGAAATAAGCGGTGGATTGCCGGATGCGTGCTTCCACTTCGGGAGATTTCGCGAGCGCGACCAGTTTATGCTTATCCACCCCAGCCGCTCGCGCACCGATCTCGGCGGCCACTTCCCAGTCCCCAAATCGCTGACCATCGCGAAGTCCGGCCTGAGACAAGGCCAGGCGAACCCGGTCGTCCGTCACGCCAAAATCCCGGGCGGCTTCGGCAATGAGGTTGGGCGGCAGATACTCCGGTAGAATCGGTTCGTACCATGCGCTGCTTAACATAAAAGGCGATCGCATGACCATTCCGCTGCGCCGGTAGTACCATTCTTCCTGGGCCCGCGAGGCCGGCAGCCCCGAGGGATCCATCAACGCAATCTTCCATTCGAACTGGACCTTTCCTTCGTAGCGCCTCTTCAACTCGGCCCAGGCGGGCTCCGACCAGAAACACCAGGAGGAAATCACATCGAGGAAATAGGTGACGACGATCTGCATCGCTCCACTCTGACCTTCTGCGCCAAACCTTCAACGTGAAACAGTCGGCCGCGACCGCTCCGTTTGACTTACTTCTTAAACCCTTAACCTTCAGACTGCCGGCGTGATCGAGCTTAATTATATTCTGCTTTTCCTGGCTATCGCGTCGCCCCTCGCGGTGCTGGCCGGCGCGCTGCGCGGTGCTGCGCCCTCCTCCTGGCGTTTCGCGGCTATTCTGGTCCTTTCAATCACGGGGATCGCGTGGCTATTGATCCGAAAAGATGCGGGCTATATCGGTGGCGGTGCCTGGTTCGTTCTGTTGTTCCTGCCGTCCATCGGGCTAAGACGCGTGACAGAACTTTCCTCGGTTCACCAATACC
>JBBRQE010000110.1:0-10714 GCA_038226905.1 Chthoniobacterales bacterium
GCGACGAACGTCGCCATCACCGGATCGAGTTTGCCGGCGCCCATGCCGGTCAAGTGGCTCTACGTTCTGCAAGACGGTCAGATGGTGGCGCCGGGCGGAAGCGGTTCGGTGGCGGATTTTTCCACGCTCCCAGCGAATCAGCGTCCGTCCGCCACAAACCCTCTCGTCGGAAGAGTGGCCTACTGGACGGATGACGAGACGTCGAAGGTAAATATCAACACGGCCAGCGAAGGAGCCTTTTGGGATACCCCGAAAACGGGAGCGCGCGACGACATGCAGTTCGCCGGGAATCCTCCGGCCAGGGGAGAATTTCAGCGGGTATCAGGCCACCCCGCCACGACTTCGCTCAGCGCCGTCTTCCCCGAGCTGCGCAAAGATCCCGCTGCTAATGTCGATACGTTCGACCGTTGGGCGAACCCATCCACTTACCGGCTGCAGTTGCAAAAGATTTATGATCTCGTCCCGAGAATCGAGTGGGGTACAGGAGGATCACAAGGAGGGACATGGCCCTTTCCCTACAACGCTGCCTACGACCTCGCGGCCGGTTCCAGCGTGGCGGTCGGCCCTATTACGACTGACTCCGATCGGCTCTTGGTCAGCTCCGATGATTTCTGGTTCCAACCCAAGAACATCAGCGGTAATCGCCCACCCAATAATGCTTTCTCCAGCCTGACGGCGGATAGCTTTCGCAAACGCCTCTTCTTTCTCACCGCTGCCAGTCGAGCCCCGGAGACCACCCTGTTTGAAACTCCCCGCCTCAGCCTTTGGCCTGTGACCTGGCCTAACAGATCGTCCTATTTCAGTACTTTTACGGGCGCGACCACCCGCTCGAAGCCGCCGTCGGCGGCCGACGTGGCCAGAGATCCGAACACTGAATTGCTCAAGAATAACCCCTGGATGACGGCAGGGGAGCGACTCCTGGCGTTTTGCGCCACGCTCAATAATGGCGCCGCCAACGAAAGGCACTATTTCTTTCAACGGAAGAATCCGGATAGCCCGACGGGCGATTGGGCGCAGATCACGCGGAACCAGGAACTCGTTAGATACCTGACCCGCCAGCTGGGCCGGCCGTTCCCCGGGTTTGGGGGTCCGAGCCTGGCCACCAAATGGGGGACGATTGATACAGATGAGATCGCGCTCAACTGCTTCGACTACATTCGCTCCTCCATCAATCAATATACGATGGACTCGACTGCGGCCAATCCGGTAGGGAGGAAGCCCACCATCGCGGCTGACAACGACCTCGGGTATTCTTTCACCGGACTGAGCGCTCGAAACATTTACATCAACGGATCCTCCTACAAAGCAGCCTACGAGCCGAACGCTTTCACGGTCGTGCCCCTGCGTGTTACGGATTTGAATCCGGGCACGACCTATATAACCCAGGGCGCCTTCCCAAAGTTGGAAGAAGTTGCCGTCTTGTTCTACGCGACCGAGAGGGAGCAGCCCGTCCCCCCCGCCCTGCCAGCCGACCAGCCTAACGCTTTCAAATGGCAGAAGCTGATGAATAACGGAAATGCCAGCTACCCTATGGGAAGTCGCACCACCAAAATGCAAGCCGTGTTGGTGTTTGATTTTTCCGGGACCAACCCTGGCGTGGTGAACTACAACCCAGTTTTCTGGATGCGGGTAAAATCAACCACCGGGGGTGATTTTACCGTAAACGGCTCTTCCATCGGGCTGGTCAATGGTGCTGGACGCTCGATGCAATGGGGCAACAACACATCCCTGACCGGATATATCGGGCCTGCTCACGCTTGCTTCTATGACAAAACGCAAAGCGCGGCGAAAAACTTTCTCAATTCCGCAACGGGCGCCAGTGCCTATCCATTTGTCAGCGACAGCGCCTTTATAGGGGTGAACCCTGACCTGCTTACCTTCAACGTGGGCGGCGCCAAACTAACGGTGGAGATTTACGCGCCTTACTCTGCGAATTTGGATCAAGATCCTACTTTGGATGGCAACCAGTTGATCTCTTCCCAGGACATAGATTTTGGAGCGTGGAGTAACACGGCTCTCCCCATCCCGTTAGCGCCCCGCTGGAACGCTAAAGATTCTGACGCCTCCACGAAAACCGTCAGACCCGACCCCACCTTCGTCGATCCGGCGAAAGGGATTACGGCGTGGGCCAAAACTGAGATCGTTCCAAGTCTTTATGTCTTCAGTCAATTTACCGATCTCGCCTTTGATCCGCGACAGACCGCCAAGACAGGATCCGCGGCCGGGATTATACCCTATGCGTTTTGCCAGCATAGCTCATCGGCGACGCCCAACCCCGTTCCGTTGTCCCTTTACTTATCGCAAAGGTTCTCCAACAGAATTTTAGCCTCCACTCAAAGGCGTGGGAATAATAATACTGTCCTCTTCTCGACTGAAACTCTCAATGTCGATGCTTTTGGTCAGAGCACGGACGATCCTTTTGTCGAAGGAATACCCCTGATCACTCCTTATGACACGGTCATAAGCATGGTGCAGGATCCGGCAACTTCGACAAAAGGCGATCCTCGCCTAACGAGCAGCCCAAATTCCGCTTTTGTGGCGGTGAATAGCATCGGATTGGGACAGCCGTCGGAAGTTATCAGCTCCGCTTTGTATCCGCGAGCGACCGCTCGCCAGCAATATCACCAACTGGGGACACCGGGAAATTTTCCTTCGACCACAGGATATCGGACGCCTAACAAGTTTGGCGCAAATGCTTTCGCCCGCTATGGAGCGGGGAGTGGCGCCGCAGGATCACTGGGCAGCTCATTATCGCCGGGCGGCATCATCGGAGCCTATTCGAATGCGAGCATGCTGATCGATCCCACGTGGGACTGGACGACGACGCCCGGCCAGTTTCCAGACGGCGGGATCGTTCTGCGCCCCGATCAGGACTATCAGGCGGTCCACGATGAAGTGGCCGGGACCTTCACGCCGTTCTATCAACGATACGGCATCTACGGAAGCTCGGCTGCCACGGGTGCGAATTTTTTCTCGGCCAACAGGCAGGTCCCCTCACCCGTAATCCTCGGCACGATTCCGTCCTCATCGACCGTCGGCTGGCAGACGCTGACTTTCTCACCCAATCCGGCAAAAGGAGACAGCCATCCGGGATTGGCCATCCCCTTGAATCACACTCATCCTAACAGCCAGTCGCCCGATCATCTCCTCCTCGATCTCTGTTGGATGCCGGTGGCGGAGCCGTACCCAATCAGCGACCAGTTTTCCACGGCTGGCAAAGTGAATTTGAACTATGCGATCATGCCCTTTTCTTACGTCGAGCGAAAGACGGCCCTCCATGCTCTGATGAAGTCCACCTGGATTACGGCCCTGCCTGACCAGACGTCCGGCCCGGACTCGGTCTCCAGTGAATACAAAAGTCCATTTCTCATGCAGTCGCAATGGCCGTCGGTCCACACTCGTTACCCGATCAATCCCGACGAAACCTTGAAAGGATTTGATACGGTTTTTAAGACAAACAAGGATATGTTTCGATCCGCCTCACAGCTTTGCGAAATGTTTCTCTACCCCTGCAAGAGTCCCTCGGACAGCTCAGCGCTGATCGGTAACAACGCGAGCGACTCTAATATAAAGGCGTGGTGGACTAAGCAGGGACTTACCGGTGATAATTCCCGTGAAGATCCGTATAATTTTCTTTACTCACGCGTGACCACCAAATCGAACACCTTTACCGTCCACTGGCGCGCCCAGGTTTTAAGGAAAATACCCGGGACCGCGTCGACCACGTGGGACGAAAAGAGGGATCGTGTCTTGTCGGAGTTGCGCGGCTCGACGTTGATCGAGCGTTACATCGATTCCAATGCGACTACCATCCCGGACTACGCAACGGACACCTTGAACACCGCTGCACTTTTAACCCAGTTTTACAAATGGCGGGTGGTGTCTGAAAACTACTTCCAGCCCTGAGACCGAGCAATGTGTCGCCTTCTCCTACTTTCAACCCCTCCGTTTTTTCCCGGCGTCCGGGAGCACCAATGAAAATTGTCGTCCTCGATGGGTATACTTTGAATCCCGGTGACCTTACCTGGGCCCCCTTGCGGGAGCTCGGTGAATTTACCGTTTTCCCTCGGACGCTCGCTGACCAGATATTGGGTCGCGCGGCCGATGCGGCGGTGATCCTGACGAACAAGACACCTTTGACCGCGGAAACGATCAGGCAACTGCCGGCCCTTTGTTACATCGGCGTGCTCGCCACCGGTTACAACGTGGTCGACATAGAGGCCGCACGCGCACGCGGTATTCCCGTGACCAATGTCCCTCTCTACGGCACCCGTTCGGTGGCGCAACATGCCTTCGCCCTCCTCCTCGAGTTGACCAACCTGGTGGGACGACATGCCGTCAGCGTGCAGACGGGCGATTGGAGCAAGTCGCCCGACTGGTCTTACTCGTTAGGCCCAATCCTCGAACTGGCCGATCTGCGCCTCGGGATCGTGGGAGCCGGCCGCATCGGGTCGGCCATGGCTGAAATCGGCACCGCTTTCGGCATGCAGACCCGCTGCGTTTCCAGTCGCGACGGCGATGATGCTCTCCACCAACTGCTGGCGGAAAGCGATGTGATTTCGCTGCATTGTCCGCTCACTCCCAAGACGAAGGAATTGATCCGGCGCGAAACCCTGGAGTTGTGCAAGCCAACTGCCTTTCTCATTAATACCGCGCGCGGTCCGCTCGTGCGCGAGCAGGACCTGGCCGACGCGCTCAACGCCGGCCGTCTCGGCGGGGCCGCGCTCGACGTGCTGGGTCAGGAACCGCCCGCAGCCGACAACCCGCTTTTGACCGCGCGCAATTGCATTATTACCCCGCACATCGCCTGGGCCACAGCGGCAGCGCGCGGACGGCTCATGGCTACCGCGGTGGAGAATGTGCAAGCCTTCGTCGCAGGCAAACCGCGGAACGTGGTGAATTAGGGCAGGATTTTTTTAACCGCTTCCTCTCGGCGCCGACGGCGCGGCGCCCTCCAGGCCGGCTTGTCACTTATCACTCGTCACTTCTCCGTATGGCCGCATCCGGTAGGACCAACGGAATGTGCCTGGATTAATCCGGTATTTTTCGAGTGTATCCGGCCCGCAACTCGCCGTGCCCAAGCCGCGCTGCAAATAATCGATTGTCACGAACACCTCGCGACGCGGGACGAGATCGATGGTGTGAGCCGCGCGATATAGATCTTCGTCCGTCAGGTGACTGGCGGAAAATTGCATCAGGCCATCGCCGGAGAAAAGAAGGCCACTCTTATTCTTCGATTCCAGAGCAAACCAGCGCACATCGGTCTTGTTGCCATGTTCCTGCGGAAGGATGTAGGGGACGTACTGCTCCGCCACCGTCCCGCTGAAAAGACTAACGACCGTTCCGCGTTTTCGGTCGCAGTAACTCTCGTGCGGGCCGCGGCCAAACCAGCGCAGAGAGTCCAGGCCGGGTCGCAGCGTGAGTTTTACGCCGATACGCGGCAGATCGGGCAGCGACTTTGCGGCGTTCACGGAATTATCCACCGAAATTTCCCCACTCGGAAAGAACGTGTAAGATTCACGATGTTCGAAAGCGCCGCCTTTCGCGGTGATGACATGCGCGACTGCCAGGGTAATGTCGCCCGTCTTCGTGCGGCTCGCCCGGATCGACCGCAGGGTTCTTTTGACCCTGGGCAAACCGGCGGCCAACCAGCGTGAGAGGGGCTTGCTGTGATGCTGCCTTTCCTGACCCTTGATGCCATCGTTGTCGGTGGGCGCTCGCCAGATATTCAACTGGGGACCGCTGACCAGGAGGTCGTCGCCCTGCCATCGGAGCGAAGTGAGAAGGCCGGTCTTTTTCGAGAAAGACGCTTCGAGTTCTTCACCACGAATCGCAATCGTCCTGTCGTTCTGTTCGAGGTTGAGAGGGGTGGAAGCAACCCGGCTTTTCCTGGGCGCCTGCTTCGCCTGGAAAGGCATGGGCAATTGCTCCCAGGCAACTTCATGACCGGCGTCGCACCACGACGTTGCCTGCCTGGCGTGGAATCGGACCGTTAAGAAGCACTCCTGACCGGGTTGCATGTCCGGTCGTTTCAAGGGCAGTCGCAGTTCCTGCGTGGCGCCGGCTTTTGCAGTCAAGGCAGGCAGCTTTCCCTGGCTCGCCACCACACCGTCGACCGCGAGTTCCCACGTTCCGCCTAACCAAGCCAACGACAGGAAGTTCTGTTTATTGGTCACGAGGAGGCGTCCGTTTTTCAGATCCTTGGCGGCGACTCCGACGGGCTGGGCCAGTTTCTTGAACTCGAACATTCCCGTGTGCGGGGTGCGATCGGGCCAGACCATGCCGTCACACACGAAATTCAGATCGTTAGGTGTGTCGCCGAAATCGCCGCCGTAGGCCCAATAGTCGCGCCCCCGTGCGTCGCGCTGCTTGATTCCGTGGTCGATCCATTCCCAGATAAATCCCCCCTGCAAGCCCGCTACATTTTCGAAGGCGTCAAAGTATTCTCCGAGGCAGCCGTTGCTGTTACCCATGGCGTGGGAATATTCGCAGAGAATCATGGGCCGCGGGTCGCGCGTGGTTTTGGCCCAGGCCACCATGTCGGCGATTTGCGGATACATCGGGCAAACCAAATCCGTCGCCAAATGGTTGTCGTCCCACCCGGTGAGGCGTTCTGGGTCATCGTCCCAAGCCCGCGAACTTGCCCCTCGCGCGATAGCGCCTTCATAATGCAGCAGACGAGTGGGATCGGCCGCGCGGGCCCAACCGGCGGCGGCGGCGTGACTGGGCCCATAACCGCTCTCGTTCCCCAGACTCCAGGCGAAAATGCAGGCGTGGTTCTTGTCCCGCTCGACCATATTCTTGACCCGGTCGAGGAAAGCGCCGGCGTAACGGGAATCGCGGCAAATTTGATTATAAAAAGCGTGCGATTCAATGTTGGCTTCGTCGATGACGTAGAGACCATGCTCATCGCACAAGTCGAGGAAGTGTGGGTCGTTAGGGTAATGCGAAGTGCGGACGGCGTTGAAGTTAAAACGCTTCATGGTCAGCACATCCTGCAACATGCGGGCGCGCGGCAGGGCCTTGCCCCGGGTGTCATCGTGATCGTGGCGGTTCACGCCCTTGATGAGGACTCTCTGTCCATTGATCAGGAGGGAGCGGTCGCGAATTTCTACCCGACGAAAGCCAAGACGCACCCGGGTCGATTCCGTTTCACCAGCGGCGGTGCGGAGAGTGACGACGAGCGTATAGAGATAGGGCTCCTCCGCGTTCCAAGATTTGACGCGCGGCACTTCGGCGCGCAACCAGGCTTGCAATCCCTGCCATTGCGGCTCAATGCCCACATCTTTACGGAGGGGCTTTTTGAAGACAGGCCGGTCCTGCGCATCGAATAGCTGCGCTTCGACGCGGCACCCGGCCTGCAGATCGCCGGGGAAACCCACACTGATGCGCAGGTCGAGCAGGCCGGTCGTTAGGCCAGAGGCCAAAAGGGCGCGCGCGTTGACATCGCGCAGGAAGATCGGATTGGTCGCGTAAATAAAAACCTCGCGATGCAAACCGCTGAGCCACCAATGATCCTGATCCTCGAGGAAGGTGGCGTCGCTCCACTTGATGACGGTCGCAACCAATTCGTTCTCTCCCTTGTGTCGCACAAAGGGCGTGATATCGAACTCAGCCGGAGTCCTCGAATCTTTGCTCAAGCCGACCGCCTGGCCGTTGAGGTAGACGATGAGGGTATTGTCGGCGCCGCCGAAATGGAGCACCACGCGTTTTTTGCGCCACCCGGAGGGAAGGCGAAAGGTGCGGCGGTAAACACCGGTCGGGTTTTTCTCGGGCACCTGGGGCGGTGGCTCCGGGAAAGGCATCTGCCGATTGGTGTAATGCGGCTTATCCCAGGTCTTCTGCATCTGCCAACTGCCCGGCACGGCGATGCGCCCCCACTTGCCCGGATTCTCCGCGAAACGGGCGGCGGCTCGCGGATTTTTGGCCAGATGAAAATCCCATTCACCATCGAGCGACCGGAACCACGGCGATTTTTCGCGAGGCAGAGTGCGCGCCTTCTCTTCGTCCGGAAATGGTGTGAATGTGGCGCGAGCCGGAAGCTTGTTGACGCTAAAAATTTCGGGCGCGTTCCACGATCGCACGCCGCCGATTTTGAAAAGATTCATGCGACCGAAATGGAACAACTAGCAAGCGGAAGGCAAGACTTCATTCGTCGCGCGCTCACGGGCGAAACATCGGCTGGCAGCCGATGCCACCTGAAGGGCGGAGCTCCGGCGACTCAAATTTTATCTGGAAGCCAGAAAGCCCCGAAATCGGACTGGACGAACTAGGAAAGGAGGAAAACAGGAAAAAGATGATCGAATCATGGCTTCCAGATTCAATCTCAATTCCTGCGTTCCTGCTTTTTTGGAAGAAAAGGCGGAACCTAACGGACGTACCGTTATTTGGCTTTTTTGCCTTTTGGCGGCTTAGCCGGTGCGGCGGCGCCCACGGGCGGAGCACTCGCGGCGATCCGACCAGCTACCTTTGGGTCGGTGCCCATGGTCACACTAACCGTCATGCCGGGCCTGAGATCGGCGGCCGTAACCTTTTGACCGCCAGAAGTAATCTCGGTAAACCGAGTGATCGTGAAGGTCTTCGAGACGTTCCCCTGGGAGATCGAGATGGAATCGGCGGACACGCTGGAGATGGTGGTGTTAATGACCGGGATGGGCGTTGCCTTCTTCTTGGGCCCGCCGGAAAAGGCCGGAGCTGCGGAGAAAATAAGGATGATTGCGCAAGCGAGGGGGCGGAGGATCGAATTACGGTTCATCCGCGTATTGTGACGATTGACCGCACAGCCGTCAACATAAAGAGGCGTCGCTCGATCTCTCTGACAAAAATGGAAAATCGCCCTCGGAGCGGTCGATCCACCTAACCCATTTGCCCGGCGGCACCCATGGCCATCCCGCTGCTCTTCGCCGCCACCAGCGTATCTTCCCCGGCTTTCGGCGCATCGCAGCCTCCTTCACCACTCGGCCGCACATAGGTTGTGCTGATACTTTTTGTTCCCTTGAAGGCGTAAGGGTCGGTGCCTGCGACCATGACGATGTCACGACAATCGAGCGTGCCCATCGCTTCGCCCGGTTGCGGCGGGTGCCAGGGCAGTAACGACTGCGCGCTCATGTAATGGTTAACGAGGACGCGGCGATATCCCTTCGTCGATTTGTTAGGCAAGGAACGGTGCAACAGGTAGCCGTTAAAGAAAACGATACTACCGCGCTTGACCTCCACCGGAACGGCGTCGCTGTCCGCGTAAGGGAACACCGCTTCTCCCGTACAATCGAAGCGGCGATCGTCGTGCTTTTGGGCCGGCCAGATGATTCCCGGTTTGTGCGAGCCGGGGATGACCCAGAGGCAGCCGTTTTCCACGGTGGCGTCGTCCAGAGCCATCCATCCTCCGCAAAGAGAGCGATCCCGCGTCGGGATAAAAAATTCATCCTGATGCCAGGCCTGCCCCGGTTTACCGGAAGCCTTGATGAAGAGCATCGACTGCATGCATTTCACATCCGGGCCGATCACTCTCGTCAAAACTTCGACCTGCGACGGGTGACTCAGGTTTCTGCGCATGACGGGTGAGCATCTATCCGGAAAATGAATGCAGAGATAGCGCCGCAACACGTCGTCGTCACTTTCGTCGCCGGCCACAGCCGTGAGGCCGCGAAATGCACCATACTCGCCCCGGCAAATGCGCACTGCGTCGCGATTGATCTCCTCGATTTCTCCATCAGCGAGTGCATTCTCCAGAACGAGGAATCCGTTCTCGCGATAAAAATCCGCGGCGGCCGCGCTCAAGGGAGCCTTGAAGTATCCGGCAGGGCGAGACCCGGTAGTGCCCCAGGAGGCAAAGGCAGCCAGGGGCTCCTCCCGATGGACCTGACCGGCGCGGGCGTGATGCGAAGGGGCTAAAGTCATTGTCTCGCTCATTCCATACCTCTACAATGCATTGGGGGCGATGTGAATGGCTGCAATAATCAAAAACATATCTAGAACCAATCGAGTGAGTAATTCGCCCGATGTCACTTTCGGCGATGTCACCTACCTTCCGGGCGGGACTTTCGGTTCCCGGATGCAACCGGATTTTCAAATTGTGGCGATGCACGAAGGGGACGCCGTCATTACCGTAGATGGAACAAAGCACGCCCTCCCCTGCCGCCATGTTGCTCTCCTTAAACCGGCGCACCGCGAGTATTTTGCATTCTCTCGTGGGACGGCAGCCCGTCATACCTGGTGCGCGGTTCATCCGCGCCGCGTCCCGCCGCCGCTGGCCCGTGAACTAACGGGCGCGCCTTTCTCGCTTCCGCTTTCCCCGCGTCTGCACGCGTTGATCGAACTTGGCTTGTCGTCGCCTCGCTCAAATTCGCCGGCCATGAGCGCTCTGATCGAGAAACTGGGCGATGTCTTATTGCAACAGTACCTCGTCGAATCCGAACCGGGCAGCACACAAACCGTCCCGCTGCCCGAGCCGCTCCGTCGCGCCAAGGCGCGGATCGAAGAGAGCTTTGCCGCAACAATCTCGGTTCCCGAGTTGGCGAAAGTCGCCTGTTGCACATCGAACCATCTAACCAAGCTTTTCCGCCGCTACCTGGGAATCACACCTTCGCGCTATCTCTGGCAAACGCGGACCGACCACGGTATCGAGCTTCTCCGGCACACGGGATTGAGCATATCGGAAATCTCCTATCGCTGCGGATTCCAGACGCCATTTCATTTCTCACGTCTGGTCAAGGCC
>JBBRQE010000111.1:0-10543 GCA_038226905.1 Chthoniobacterales bacterium
CTGCGGCGCTGCTCAGCCGATTCGAGTTCCGGATTGGTCCCCGCCAGGAGGGCCGCTTCATTGAAATGCGGGCGCTCCGTCTCAGAAACGAAGGGACCCATGCCCCGATCCATGCTCATTTGAAAGACCTGACGTTTGTCGACCATGGACATCTCCACCGGGAGATCGGGCTTCACGCCCTGTGGATAGAGCGAGTGGCCATCCGGGCCAGCCACTTCCGAGACCGCCACGCGCAGGACCTTGCCGCTCGGCAAAGGCAGATCGGAATACTCGACCGCGCTGCCTGCCGTAGTCTGGCCGATGGTAAGTGACTTATTTAATTCACGCACGGCGCTGACCACCGCCTCCGCCCCGCCCGCCGTATCCCCATCGAGGAGGATCAGGGTGAGACCTTGAAAGGTGGGATCGCGGTCGGAAGCAAACGTTCGATCCTGTTTTCCGGCCTTTCGCAATGTGAACAAGGTTTTTCCCTTGGGACAAAACCTCTTGGCGAAATCCGCCGCCGTCGCAAAATCTTCCGTCGCACTGCTCCGCATGTCGACAATCAATCCATTCACCTTCTTGCTCGCGAATTCGACCAGCTTTTTATCCATGGTTTGCAGATTGGCGTTACTCAGGGAACCAAGCCGCAGATAACCGATGTGATCATCGAGCACCTCGCCGTAGAGGAGGGCGGTCGGCTGCTTTAACGCGTTCGATTTGTCCGGCAAAACCATCAGGCCGTGACCTAATCGCACCATCAATCCCTGCAAAGTCGCGCGATTCAGATCGGTTTCATTGACCGCTTCCGGCCTGGCAAAATTCGCTTTGAGCAGGGCGATGGCAGCTTGCAGATCGTCCGGTGAAAGGGCGTCGATCACCTGTTCCGCCGAAGGTGAGGGGGCCGGCACGGTTGCAGGGGAGGCCGCGGGGGTCGCCGAACTTTTTGGCGAAATCGAGGGCCCGGGCGTTTGGGCGATCACCGGACTCAACGCCACCAGGGCCAACGCAAGATTAATCAACCGGAAGCGGAGCATAACTGAGCCGGGTCCATCCATCCGAATCACCCTTTCTGGGCAATATCACGTCGGTAATGGCAACCCTCGAAATGAATTCGCGACATTGCCTCATAAGCCCGCGTGCGCGCCGCTTCCAGCGACGGTCCGAGCGCTGTCACCGCCAGCACGCGGCCCCCGGCCGTCACCACTTCGTTATTAACGCCGCGCGTCCCGGCATGAAAAATTTGCACATCCTTAAATTTGGCAGCTTCTTCCAGCCCGGAAATCCATTTTCCCGTCTCGTATTTATCGGGATAGCCGGCGGAGGCCAGCACCACAGTGACGGCGAATCGGTCGTCCCATTCGATCTCGCACTCGGCCAGGTTGCCGTCGATCGCGGCCTTGAGGAGTGGAAGCAGATCGGATTTCATGCGCGGCAGGATGACCTGCGTTTCGGGATCTCCGAATCGGCAATTAAATTCGAGGACACGCACACTCGTTCCCTCGATCATCAGTCCCGGAAAAAGGAGGCCTCGGAAGATAATGCCTTCTTCGCGCAGCCCGGCCAGTAACGGCTCCATGATTTTCCGGTCAACTTGCGCGCGCAAAGCGCTATTCCAATTATCGGCCGGGCTAAAGGCGCCCATTCCTCCGGTATTCGGGCCCTTGTCCCCGTCGAAAGCGCGTTTGTGGTCGCGCGCGGTGGCCAGTAAACAATAGCCCGTCCCGTCGACCAGGGCGTGCAGCGAGCATTCGCTACCGCGCAAAAATTCTTCGACCACCACCCGGCGACCGGCTTCGCCAAAGCGGCGCTGGTTCATCATGGCGTCGATCGTGGCGGTGGCCGCTTCCATGTCCGGAGCGATGATGACCCCTTTACCCAGAGCCAGTCCGTCCGCCTTAATCACGAGAGGAAACTCAAGTTCCTCGCAATAGGCGAGCGCCTCATTGCTGTCTTCGAAGGCTTGCGCCTTGGCCGTTGGAATTGATTGACGGCGCATCAACTCTTTCGCGAAAATTTTTGACGACTCGAGTTTGGCCGCTGTTTTGGAAGGCCCAAATATCCGCAAACCTTGCGCGAGAAACAGGTCGACCACGCCAAGGGCCAAGGGCGCATCCGGCCCCACGATGGTGAGATCGATGGCGTTCTGCTTGGCGAAACGCACCAGCGCCGCCAGGTCGCTCGCGCCGATCGGAACGTTTTCCGCGACCTGCGAGGTACCCGCGTTTCCGGGCGCGCAAAAGATCCGCTCGACCAGCGGCGATTGCTGCAGCTTCCAAGCGAGGGCGTGTTCGCGGCCCCCGCTGCCAATGACTAAAATTTTCACGTTAATCTCCCTGCCATAAGGGATATGAAGAAACGAACCGTGCGCCACCGCCCGCGGGAACGCAAGCGCTCTCGCGTTTGCATGGGGCGAGTGGAAAGCGCTGGTCGGAAGCGTCGCTCAAAGGCCGTAGCGCACCGGCCATTCCGCGGCGGCCCCGCCCAGTTCATCGGCGCAGGCCTTTAGTTCACGAGCAAAAAAAGCTGCGATATGGGCGCGCGCTTGCGCGGTCAGCTCCAGTTTCTCCCGTTTCGCCTTACTATTGTGGTCATCCGCCAGGTGACCGCTACTCTTGGCGGAGTCGCCGCCTAGGAACTGAATGATCGAATGGCGCAGCGGCGTGGGGGCCCGCTTCAGATCGTCGAAGAAATAAACGCGAAATCGCTCCGGCGGGAAATGGCGTCTCCACCGGGCCACAATTTTGCTGGGATAAGAACGCAGGAGAACCTCTGGGCGAAGGAGATGCCGCGTAACCTGTGCCAGATCGGTCACGTCAAATCGATCGATGCGGCCGTGGCGAATCCACATGGAAAGATGCGACCACGCCCGTTCCACCGGATCCCGCGCCAGAAACAGGACTTTGAGCCCGCCGAAATGTCCGGCGATTCGCTCGATCAGCTCGTCCGGCAGGGCCGAATAGCCCGGAGTGATATCGCCGGAAAGAAGTGACCCTTTGCCCGCAAAAAGCTCGGCGTAACCATTGAGGTCAATTTCAGGACGAGCCAGCAGTTCCTCCATCCCATCGAGAAACTTCAGGTCACGCTCGTCCCGCGCATTCTTGCGGGCGCCTCGCAACCGGTCTTCCGGTCGGGTCCGGGGCGTCCGCCAGAGTCGATCAAAGTAATGCAGCTCTTTCACCGGCGGCATCCAAAAATCCGGGTGAAACCGGAGCTGCTCGTAGAGCCAGCCAGTCCCACCCTTCTGCGCACCGATGCAGCAAAAATCCGGTCCCATCAGCAACGCATCTTTCTAAGATTGATCCGAGACCGTCTTATAAACGGTCGGCCTACCCAAAACAAGCTCACCCCTAAACATAGTGCTCTCTCCGCGGGCGACCAGCCAACACCCTACGCTCGACATAATCCATACCCAACGTATGGATGGTCACTCTCTTCTTGCCCGCTCAGGGGACGACGGATAAAAGGAATTATGGGAAAATTATCGTCCAACGGTTCCGTCATGGATGCACAATGCCCGTCGCGTCTTGTTTTGGATCGCATCGCCGACAAGTGGACCGCTCTCATCATTCAGGTATTAGCCCACGGCATCAGACGGTACGCCGAGCTCCAGCGAGAAATCGGAGGTATCTCGCAAAAAATGCTGACGCAAACCCTGCGCAGCCTTGAACGGGATGGACTGGTCCGACGCACCGTCCATCCGGTGGTCCCGCCGAAAGTGGAGTACGCCCTAACTAAACTCGGCCGTACTTTGATTGAGCCGTTGCACGGTCTTTGCCGTTGGTCGGAGAAGCATCTGCCGGAACTGCAGGCCAACCGGGCCCGAGCCAGCGCGGCCGCGCAGGCGCGTGTTCCCCGGGTCTAACTAAACTTCAAAGCCGCACGGTCGCCCTCTCCATGCATCAGGCCGAGATCATTGTTTTGCTCCTGACACTGGTGGCCGGCCTGGTGGTGGCCGCGCAAAAGGTTGAACTCCCCTACCCTGTCATCCTTGTCCTGGCCGGTCTCGGTCTCAGTTTCGTCCCGCATCTGCCCGCGGTGCAATTGAATCCCGATGTTGTCTTTTTTTTCTTTCTGCCGGCCCTCCTTTACCCGGCCGCGCTCTTCACATCGTGGCGCGACTTTCGACGAAACTTGCGCCCCATTCTACTCCTGGCCATCGGTCTGGTTCTGGTCACAATGCTGACCGTCGCCTTCGTCGCCCACGCCATCATTCCGGTCATCCCCTGGGCCGCGGCTTTCGCCCTTGGCGCCATCGTCTCACCTCCCGACGCCATCGCCGCCGCCGCCGTTATCCGCCGACTCTCTGTGCCTCACCAAATCGAAACGATTCTGGAAGGTGAAAGCCTTGTGAATGATGCGACCGCTTTAGTCGCCTTGCAGTTCGCCATCGCCGCTTTATTAACCGGACACTTTTCCATCGGCGCAGCCGCTGGACGATTTCTCGTCGTGGCGACCGGTGGCATCGCCTTTGGTCTGGCCGTCGGCTATGTCATGCGCTGGGTTCATCGACACCTCGACGATCCGCCGGTGCAGATTACCATTTCGCTGCTCACACCGTTCGCCGCCTATCTCCCCGCGGAACGGCTTCACGTTTCCGGCGTCCTCGCCACTGTCACAGCCGGAATCTACCTCGGCTGGCACTCGCCCCTCATTCTGTCGGCGCGCTACCGCCTGCAGGCTTTTGCCTTCTGGGAAATGCTGATCTTCCTGCTCAACGGTTTTGTTTTCATCACCATCGGTCTGCAACTCCCTGGCATTCTGCGCGAACTCCAAGGCGAGTCGTTTTTCAACCTGGCGGGCAAAGCGATCATGGTCAGTGTGGCCGTTGTTCTCGTGCGGATCGCGTGGGTTGTTATCGCCACTTATCTGCCGCGCTTCCTCAGCAAGACATTACGCACGCGCGACCCCGTCCCGCCCTGGCAGCAGGTTGTCATGATCGCCTGGTCCGGGATGCGCGGAGTCGTTTCCCTGGCGGCGGCCTTCGCTTTGCCGTTAACCCTAACGAACGGCAGCGCCTTCCCGGCGCGTAACTATATCCTTTTTCTTACCTTCTGCGTTATTCTGACCACGCTGGTCGTCCAAGGTCTTACGTTGCCCTTTCTAATCCGAAAGATCGGCATCAAAGACGATGGCGCGACCGATGAAGAAGAACGCTCGGCCCGGCTCGCGGCGAATAACGCTGCCCTTGGCTATTTGGATGACGTGGCGGCCGGGGCCGGGGCCGCTCCTGATGTCATTGCGCGACTGCGCGCCGAATATGATGATCGCTTGGACCAACTGGAAGCCTGTTGTCAGGAGAGTGGTAACCCGAGCGGAGAAATCGTCACGCCGTCGTATCAACAACTGCAGGAAGAAGCATTGCGCATCGAACGCCGAACCATCATCGCGCTGCGCAATAATCAGGTGATCAACGATGAAGCCCTGCGTCGAATTCAACGCGACCTCGACCTGGCCGAAGCTCGCCTAACGGGAGTCTAACCCGCCATTCTTAGTCATTTATCCTCCCCCGCCCCGCCCCCCTGACAAAAATCATCCGGTTCTCATGTCGCATCGCATCTTCCTCCTTTCGCCCGCCTTCGCCGGGGGACAACGCGCCCGCATGATCATGCGCGAGAATGCCGCTTTCCCGCTGGCGCAACGCTTGCGTTCTCAAGGCGCCAGCATCGCGGAGATTTTTACATTTTTGAGCGGGCTCTATTTTCGTGGAAAAATTGCCTATGCTCGCGCTTTTGGATGCGCTCCCAAGGGAACCTGCTCCTCGCTGGTCATCACACCGACGCGCGGGCTGATCGATGCCGAAACGATCATAACCTTGGCAGACCTGCGCGAGTTCGCGGAAGTCGACATCTCCACGGAAGATCCGCGCTACCGAAAACCGCTCGAGCGCGACGCGCGACGACTGGCCCGGACGCTCCACCCGGGCAGCGAGGTCGTCCTTCTCGGCAGCGTAGCGACCGGCAAATACGTGGACCTCTTGCTGGCGCACCTGGGCCGGAGACTTGTCTTCCCGGCGGACTTCGTCGGTCGCGGCGATATGAGCCGGGGCGGATTGCTCCTGCGCTCTGCGGCCGAAGGTCAGGAGCTTCCTTACCTCGCGGTGGAGGGCGCGGTGCGTAACGGGAAACGGCCTCCCAAACTGTCCCCGCGCCGTTATCCCAAGCCATGTCTTTCCTGATCAAACCTCCGCTCGCGCCCATGGAAGCGAGATCGGTGGAAGAGATTCCCTTCGACGACGGCTGGCAATACGAACCGAAGTGGGACGGCTTCCGCTGCATCGCCTACCGCGATGGCGCCGATGTCTACCTGCAATCGAAGGCCGGTCGTCCCCTTGGTCGCTACTTTCCGGACGTGGCCGAAACGATGGGCCGGTTGACCGCGCAAAAGTTCGTCATGGACGGCGAACTGGTCATCCCGATCGGGGACCGATTATCCTTCGACGAATTGCAGCTGCGCCTGCATCCGGCCGCTTCCCGCGTGCAAAAATTAGCCAGGGAGCACCCTGCCCTGTTCGTTGCCTTCGACCTGCTGGCCGAGGGCATGGCTAGTTTGCTGCAACATCCCTTGCGCGAACGGCGCGCGCGTCTCGAGAAATTCGCGGCCCGTCATTTCACCGGGCCGGCCGCGATAAAACTGTCACCCGCCACGACAAAACTGAAACTGGCGAAGCAGTGGTTCGAAAAAGTAGGCGGCAATCTCGACGGCATTATGGCCAAACGTTTGGAGGCCGCCTACGCCGTGGGCGAACGCACCGCCATGGTCAAAGTGAAGAACATTCGCACAGTCGATTGTGTGATCGGAGGGTTTCGTTACGCCAGCGGCGAAAAAGTGGTCGGATCGCTTTTGTTAGGCTTGTACGATCACGACGGCCTCCTCCATCATGTAGGATTCACCTCCGCTTTCAAAAAGGACGAGCGCAGCGAACTAACCAAAAAGTTCAAAGCCCTGCGCAAACCTCCCGGATTCACCGGCAATGCCCCGGGCGGACCAAGCCGCTGGAGCACGGAACGAACCGGCCAGTGGGAACCGGTCAATCCAAAGCTGGTCGTGGAGGTGACCTACGATCATTTCACGGGAGACCGTTTCCGCCATGGAACCAAAATCGTCCGCTGGCGCCCGGACAAAGCGCCCAGGCAATGCACCCTGGACCAGGTCCAGCACCGCGAAGGCAAATCCCTCGCGCTCTTGTAGCGTCGGTGAAACGCGGACTCGGGAAGCGAACAGCTTCCCGTGCAGGAATCCGTACTAACTGGATTCAGGCAAAAGTGGGCCTAAACAACTACCGGCTCCAACTCGGTTCGGTGATTTTACCTACGCCATCCAGCACCTTGCTTTTGCGACTTGTGACCGTGTCGAGCATGAAGAGCCCTCCTCCTTCGGTGAACATCAAATGGCGCGAGTCCGCGCCCCAGACCGGGTTTTGTCCCGACGAAAGAATGCGCGTTCCGCCGCCATTCAAATCAAGCACCACCACCTGAAAAGATCCGCCGCCGCGAATGTTGAACGCCACCTTCTTGCCGTCCGGTGACCAATTAGGTTCCGTACAATATCCGTGACCCGTCGGGATTTGCTGAGCCGAGCCTCCGCCCGCGGAAATTTTATAAAGCTGCGGACCATGCCCATCATCGTAGGCAAAAATCAACTCGTCGCCGCCGGGCGACCAGGTCGGTGACGATTCGGCCCCGCGCGTGTGGGTCAGGCGGCGCGCCCCGCCGCCATTTGCGCCGACCGTATAGATCTCCGGGTTACCATCCTTGCTCACACTCAGCGCGATGCGGCCGCCATCCGCGGAAAAGGCCGCGCCGCTGTTCGTTCCCGGAAAATTGACAATCCGATTCCGCGATCCGCTGGTCAGATCGATGACATAAACATCGGGGTAACCGCTTTGGTAGCCGGTGTAGGCAATGCGGCGTCCATCCGGACTGATGGAGGGATGCACACTGATGACACCGTCATGCGTCAACTGACGCACGTTGGTGCCGTCATAGTCCGCGACATAAACTTCCTTCTTGCCGCTGCGGGTGGCAACGAAGGCAATCCGGCTCGTGGCGAAGCCCTTGTGGCCGGTGAGCGTCTCCACAATATCGTCGGCAAAATGATGGGCGTTCTCGCGCGCGCTTCCGCTATAGGTCTTCGATAACACCGTCCCTCCGCTGTGATCCGCCACCTGGCCCTGTAAACTGCCACCGCTGGTCGAACCGCGCGCCGTGTAACTAGCGTTGGGACTCAGGGTAAAATAACCCGAACTCGTTAGGTCGTTTTGCAAGGTTTTCGTCGTGGCCGCGCCTTCGCTTCCGCTCAGAGCCGAAACAGTCAGACTAATTTTGTCTCCCTTACTGATCGTGATGGTCGGCGTTTCCTCCGCGCGAGCGGAGAGAGCGAGGCCGGCAAACAGGGCCAGCGCGACAAAGGCTGCACCCAGTCTGAAATCCAAAGTCTTCAATCTAAAATCTGCTCTTCTCATTGGTCTGCATTCAATTCGAAATTAATTTTCACGTCGTAATGTTCCCCGCCACCCAGCCCGTTGGGCAGAGGATCAACTTGGGTCACCCGTTTCGCAACCGCCGCGACCGAATCGTCCACCATCGGGTTGCCGGAAGGTTTAACGATTTCGAAGCTCGAGACCCGGCCGTCTTTTTCAATTCTGATGCGGACCAAAGCCGACGCCTGGGCACCCGACGTGAGATTGGTGCTCGGTTGCACCCACTCACTATAAAACCGGTCGTGCAACATGCTTCCATACCAACCGAATTGCGATTCCCCGCCGGCCCCGCCGGCATGGCCGCCCGCCCCCGCCGTTGTCCCTTTGCCATTGCCGCCCTGCGCGGCCACGGCCTTTTTCGGAGCGGAATCGTTCTCCATTGATTTCGCCTTTTCCAACGCGGCCAGCGCTAACTTTTTCTTTGTTTCGTCCGCCTCCGCCCGTTCCTGATCTTCCTGGGTTTCATCCGGCGTCGGTTTCGTTTTAGGCGAAGGTTTGGGCGAGGCCTTCGCTACCACCAGTTTTTTTGGAATGGGCTTCGGTTTTGGCTTCGGCTTGGGAGTGGGCTTAGGCGTCGGTTTGGGCGAAGGTTTCGGCTTGGGTGTCGCTTTGACGGTCGGCTCCGGGGTCGGCTTGGGCGAGGCCGTAGCGGTGGTCGCAGGAGTGGCCGTGGGAAGCGTGATATCACTCCGGGCCGAAGTGAGAACGGGTCGATCTTCCTCCGCTACGATCGAGGGAGAAATCTCCGGTTCGGGAGAACGAACCGCAGCCGCCGTCGGCGTCGCTGGCGCGGACGGAGGCTCCACCACGACCGGTCCGGCCCCACCGTCTCCCGCCCCGCCATTCATCCAGACCACGCTGGGCGGAGGAACGGCCTTGCGTTCGTGGCTCCAGCGAATCAACCCCCAGACCAGCGCGATATGGGCCAGGCCGATGAGCGCGACATTGCGCCAGAAGCGAACATCCTTCGGCATTCTTATTTCGCTTCGCCCTTGGTGGCGATACCCACCTTGGAGATATCAGCCCGCTGCACCGCGTCCATCAGATTTACCAATTTCTGCACGGGCAGCTCGCGATCCGGACGAATGACCACAGCCACATCCGGATTGGCACGCTTCAATTCGATCAACTGGCTGGTCAACGTGGCAAGGTCGAGCGCCTGGTTGTTCAACTTAATCGTCTCGGTCCGATCGATCGAAATGGTTTGCACTTCGGACGCCTTGATCGGCGTAGCAGGCGCTCCGCTCGACGGGATAATCAAGTTCGTACTGTTCTCCAGGAGCGGCGTGGTCAGCATGAAAATGATGAGCAACACAAAGGCCAGGTCGAGCAACGGTGTGATGTTGATCTCCGAGAGCGAGGAAAGGTTGTTCCGCTGCGAATAGCGCCTCATCGATTACCTCAACGCCGGTAGGTGGATTCTCGCGTCCCATGGTCGACCAGCTTGTGTTCAAATTCGGAGGCTAGTTCGGCCGCGAAATTATCCATTTCCACAATCATGGCGCGAATGCTGGTGACCAGAAAATTGTAACCAAACATGGCCGGGATAGCCACGCAGAGGGCCATGACGGTGGTTATGAGCGCCCCCGACACCCCGGGAGCCATGGCGGCGAGACTGGCGGAAGAAGCTTCCGCCACGCCGGTAAACGCATCCATCACACCCCAGACTGTCCCGAGCAGTCCAAGGAAGGGCGAACCGCTCACGGCCGTGGCCAGCAAAATCATCTGAGATTCAAGCCCCAGCGCCGTTTCGCCAACGGCCCGTTCCATGGCCACGCTGACCGCGCCCATTTGCACCGGTGAAACTTTTTCCGCGGTCTCCAGCCGCGCCCTGAATGTCTCATCCATTTCCGACGAACCGAGCAGATGAAACGTCATCTCCCGGCAGCCGGCGCGGTAGACGTTAAAGAGAGGCGACCCGGGAAAACGCGCGTTCTTCTCGAGCAAACGCAAGGGCTGGCGATCCTGCCGGAAGGCGGCCAGGAAACGCGCATTCTGTTTTCGCGCGAACTGAATCACGCGCATTTTCGTGACCATAATCGACCAGCTAAAGATCGAGCCGACGGCCAGAAAAAACAGGAC
>JBBRQE010000112.1:0-10468 GCA_038226905.1 Chthoniobacterales bacterium
CCCGCCACCGTTCGCCCCGGTTGCTTGGCCAGGATATCGCGCAGGATGTTCGGCTTCAAGGTCGAGCGTACTTCAAACATGTCGCGCAACCCGCCGACCGATCGCCAGAAGAAATAGTTATCAGAAATCTTGTGCAACTTCTCGGAGAGACCGAGAAAGCGATGATATCCCCTGGCTGTCTCTTCTTCACCAGTGAAGGCGTTGAGCTGACGGGTCATTTGCCCGGCATCGGCCGTCAAATCGAGGGTGGAACCATCCTGAAAGAAGGAACGCCACTGGGGATCGAGGCGGACCAGGTCGAGGACATCCGACATTTCACGGCCAGCTTCCTGAAAGATTTTCTCCAACACGGAGGGAAGAGTGAGAATGGTCGGGCCCATGTCGAAACGGAATCCCTCCTTCTCCAAAACGGCCGCCTTTCCGCCTAACCAATCGTTACGCTCGAAGAGGACGACGTCGTGTCCGCGCGCGGCCAGGACACAGGCGGAGGCTAACCCGCCCAAACCGCCGCCAATAACGCCGACCCTGCTCACTTTACTCGCCCCCGCCGGGACATAAGAAGGCGCAGCACGCGCCGGGCAGCGCGCCAGCGGGTCGCGAACTTCTCGGAATGGGCCGCCGCGATGTAGGACGAAACTAGTTCCGCGTCAGAGTCGATCAGCGGCTGAAAATGCGCCCGCGTTTTACCCCGGCGCGTCGCCACGACATGCGGATGGGTCATCTCCCGCAACCCTTCGGCCCCGCGGGTTACGCCAAAGCCGCTCTTCCGGAGCCCGCCAAAAGGCATGCGCGGATCGGCCGTCGGCACGATCAGATCGTTGATCGTCACAAAGCCCGTTTGCATTCTTTTCCCGAGAGCGGCGGCGCGTTGTTCGTCGCGCGAGAATATTGAGGCGCCCAGCCCGAAATCCTGATTGGAAACAAGTTGAACCACGTCCGTTTCATCCAGGAAGCCCTCCGGTTGGAGATGAGACAGTCCCGCTTGCAGGAGTTTGTCATGCAGCTGACGCGCGATGGAGTCGTGCGAGAGCAGGCGACGTGGCGCGATGCAAGTGTCTCCGCCATTCCAAATCATGCCGAACCGAAGGGCTTGGATGACCAAATCGAGATCACCGTCTTCTAAAACGACGACGGCGTCCGCCCCGGAGAGTTCCATGATGGCCGGTGTATTACGAATGGATAATTCCTGATGAACGCTGCGCCCATTCTCCGAGGAACCGGTGAAGATCACCTTGTCTACATGGGGGAGGCAGGCGCGACCGGCTTCTATCTCCTCGGGCAGAATAGTGAGAAGCCGTGGATCGAGCCCGCAGGCCCGAGCCAGGCGGGCGAATAGGAGCATAACCCCGCGCGTTCGAGGCGCTGGCTTGACTAGGACCGCATTCCCCGCCACGAGTGCATGCAAGACCTGAACGGCCGGCAAAAACAGCGGGTAGTTTACAGGCCCAATGACGAGGACCAGTCCGAACGGCTGGCGATGCACCACAAAGGAGGTGCCGCGAAGCCAAAAAGGTCGGCCGCTCCGCCCATGATGCCGGTCTGACAGGATCTGTGCGGCTGACCGTTCCAGCCAGCGACAGGCGTCGGCCAGAGGGAGCACTTCGGAGATTAATTTCTCCGCCAAAGGCCGGCCTGCCACGGCTGCCGCGGCGCCGGCCAGTTCACCAGCGCTAGCCGCTATTTCGTGACGAAGTTGCCTAACGAATCTAAGCCTGTCGGCCAAAGACTGTAACGCCCAGGATGGCTGAACATGGCGGGCCAGAGCGCAATCTGCGTGCAGGGAAGGGAGGGGCGCCAGCCGCGGGAGATCGAGCGCGTTCATGCTGCCTCCAAATCGAGCACGCCCGGTTCGGGCATGACTGAAGGCGCCGGGCAACCGTGATCCTCGAGGAGAAGCCGACTGGTGATGAGGGCGGACTGGAATATAACAGGGAGCCCGCTGCCCGGATGCGTCCCTCCCCCAACGAGATAAACATTGTCGAGATCTTCGAAACGGTTGCGGGGCCGCAAGTGCAACATCTGGTCGAGCGTGTGCGAAAGATTAAAGGTAGCGCCCCGATGAATTTCGTAGCGCTCATCCCAATCGGCCGGCGTGATAACGCGCTCGAATCGAATGCGTGACTCCACCCCGGTGAATCCAGCTTTGGCGATCTGCCGCAGCATGAGACGGCGAAACCGATCGCGCTGGCGGGACCAGTCTACATTCGCGTGTTGATGAGTGACCGGCGCTAGAACATAGAGCGCGCTCATTCCGGCCGGGGCCAGTGTCGAATCGGTCACGCTCGCGTTCTGCACATAGAAAGAGGGATCCTCCGACAAAACATGCTGCCGCTCGATCTGGTCAAGGTTGGCCTCGTAATCGGCTGCGATGTGAATGTTGTGATGGGGCAGATCAAACTTTCCCTCCACTCCCAGGTACATCATGAAGGTGGAGCAGGAGAATTTCTTGCGCGCAATGCGGCGATCGCTCCAACGGCGCCGGAGCCGGTCGGGCACGAGCCGGGACATGGCCCGCGCGAAATCGGCATTGATCACGACCGCGGAGGCTTTGTGCTCGCCTTCGCTCGTGCGAACGCCAACGGCGCGGCGGCCTTGGAAGAGCAACTGCTCGACGGGCTGGCCAAGTTTGATCTCTACTCCCAACCGCTCGGCCACCCGGGCCAACGCGGCCGTTACCGCATTACATCCGCCGATCGGATGAAAGACGCCGTACTCATACTCCAGGAAGGAAAGAATAGAGAAGAGGCTGGGACAGCGAAACGGTGACATACCGAGATACTTGGATTGAAACGAAAAGGCCAGACGCATGCGCGGATCCCGGAAAAAGCGGGCCAGATACCGGTCGATTGATTGATGCGGCCGCAGCATTGGCAGCATCTGGAGCAAGCGACGGTTGATGAGGTCGCGCCAGCCTAGGAATGGTTGCTCGAGACAGGGCATCATCCGCTCCAGTTTTGTGCGATTCTCGGCCAGAAAACGGCGGAAGCCGGGCACGTCCTGAGGCGCCAGAGCGGCAATTTCCTCCTCCATCCTCAGGACATCGCCGGTGGCGTTAAGTTCGCCGCCCTGGCCGAAAATGATGCGGTAATTGGGATCGAGCCGCACCATTTGTATCTCCCGCTCCAAGCTCGTTCCCGCGGCCGTGAAAATCTGTTCCAAGACGCGCGGGTAAAGGAAAAAAGTAGGTCCCAGATCAAAGCGAAATCCGTTCGCCTCGATGGCCGAAGTGCGCCCGCCGATCATAGGCAGACGTTCATAGATGGTGACTTTCGTGCCCGCACTGGCGAGGAGAACCGCCGCAGCCAGGCCGCCGGGGCCGGCTCCGATGATAATAACGGGCTGTTTCATCTATCAGGGGGAACTCCGAATAGTGTCATCGACCGGACGCATGTCAAATAATTGTCTATGTCATATTTGCCGACTGTCTATTTATTGTCTATGATCTTGATATGGAGGTCCCCATTCTCGTCGCATCGAAAAGGACGGGCTTATCGCACCATGTCCTGCGTGTTTGGGAGAAGCGATATCGCGCCATCGTTCCCTCCCGCACCGGGACAGGACGGCGCCTCTATTCCGAAGCAGATATCAGCCGGCTACTCCTCTTACGAGATGCCACCCGGTTGGGCCATCCCATCAGTCGAATCGCCAATCTTAACGACGACGCGCTATGGCACCTTGTCCATTTCGATCGCGATCCAGACCCCATCACCACGGACATCAGTGCGGCGGATACGATGGCCGCGCTCTTTAGTGAAAATAGATTCGTCGAGGAAAGTGTCGAGGCGATCAGAGCTCTGGACGGCGCGGCACTCAACACAATCCTGGATAGCGCGACCATCGAACTTGGTTACAACGGGTTGTTGCGCCGGGTGATCGCTCCGCTGGCCCATCGTCTGGGCGACTTGTGGGGATTAGGAGCGTTGAAGAGTTCTCACGAACATTTCGCCAGCGCTGCGATAAGGGCATTTATTCTCAATCCGTCCCGGAATTATGCGGGCTCAACCGGGGCGCCAGGTATTGTCGTCGCCACGCTGCAGGGCCAGTTGCACGAACTCGGGGCAGTGCTGGTCGCGGCCGTGGCGGCGGAGCAGGGATGGCGTGTCGTGTATCTGGGGCCAAGTTTGCCGGCGGCGGAGATCGCGGGCGCGGCTGTGCAGGACGGGGCCAGAGCAATAGGGATCAGTCTGGTCTATCCATCGGACGATCCCGGCGTCGGCCGCGAGCTGCAGGACTTACGACGTCTGGCCGGAAAGGATGTCGCCATTCTGGCCGGGGGCCGATCCGCTGAAAACTATCGCGCCACGCTCGATGAAGTGGGCGCGATCCTTGTCGGGGATCTCGCTCAACTCCAGGTTGAACTGGCCGGGCTGCGAGTGCCTTAGTGACTGGGCTTCCAGCCCATGTCTCATCGGCAACATGCCGATGCCACGCCCGGTTTATGAAGCGCGAGTTAGTGGCAGCCGCGCATCAGGACAAGCAGAAGAATCGTCCCCACAATCGAGACGGCAATCGACCCAAGACAACCCAATTTATTCGAAAAGAAAGCAAACATAGCTAGTGGCGAACTCCATTGGATCGTGAGCCATGGCTGGGATGGCCGTCGAAATCGAGTTGCGGCATTTGGAACGGCAACGGATGCTTCCGTATGAACATGACTCCGACGACCTACGCGCACCCGGAAGCGCTGGTCGAGACCGACTGGCTGGAAAAACATTTGTCGGACAAGGATTTGCGGATCGTCGAGTCGAACGAAGATGTGCTCCTTTACGGGACGGGACACATACCGGGTGCGGTGCACATTGACTGGCGGGCCGATCTGCAGGACTCGGTCGTGCGCGATTACATTGCGCCGGAGAAGTTCGCTGAATTATGCAGCCGCAACGGCATCACGCCATCCACCACTTGTGTTTTCTACGGCGACAAAGCGAACTGGTGGTCCTGTTATGCGCTTTGGGCTTTCCGACTTTACGGACATGAGAAGGTGAAAATCCTGAACGGCGGCCGCGACAAATGGAAAGCGGAAGGCCGCCCGATGACGCGTGAAGTTCCCAAGCCCGCGGTCGCGGAATATCCGGTGCCGAAAAAGCGTTTCGACCGGGAGATTCGCGCCTTTGCCGACGAAGCGCTGACGCAGAGCCACGAGGGCAAACCGTTAATCGATGTGCGATCGCCCGGCGAGTTCGAGGGCAAGATTACGCACATGCCGGAGTACCCGCAGGAAGGCGTGCTGCGCGGCGGGCATATCCCGGGCGCGCGGAGTGTGCCATGGAAGACGGCCACGAACGACAACGCCACCTTCAAGTCCGCGCCCGACCTGGCCAAAATTTATTTCGAGCAATGCGGTGTCACGCCGGAGATCGATACGATCGTTTATTGCCGGATTGGAGAACGCTCAAGCCACACTTGGTTTGTGCTGACCTACCTGCTGGGCCTCGATAACGTGCGGAATTATGACGGCTCCTGGACCGAGTGGGGTAACAAAGTCGGCGCTCCCATAGCACGGGGTGCTTGAACAAAATCGGCGTGGGTCGTTATCATTTTCGTGGCCTGCCTCCCGGCGGTGATCAGGCCTCAACGCCATGTATCCGGACAAGCTGAATAAAATTATCGACCTGTTCGAATCGCTTCCTGAAGACGAGCGGAGGGAAACGCTCGTCTCCTATGCGGACAACGCCAGGAAACAGGAACCGCGCGAAGGAGAAACGTTTGATCTGACTGATGTGCGAAAGGATGAAGAGTGCGCCGACACGGTTGGCGTCTATCTGCAGGTCGATGACGAGGGCAAAGCGCATATTCGCATGACCCTGGGGCCCGAGGTGCAAACTCTCACGCGCGCCATGACGGCCATCCTTTGCAAAGGGCTCGACGGGTGTACGCCCCGGGAGATCCTCGATCTGCCGAGCGATTTCGTGACGCGCATCGTCGGCAGCGAACTCATTCGCATTCGCAGCCAGACGATTTACTACGTGCTCACCCGGATTAAGGGCGTCTGCAAAGTTTACCTCGATCGCCAGCGCATGGCGGATGTGGCGTGACGGTAAACGCTTGTCGTTTCATCACGCTTTTCACATTCCTGCGTGATCTTCCGCTGATTTGATTTATCCTCCGGCGCGCAAATGCCGCGAAACGATCAACTCAAGAAGATTTTGCTAATCGGTTCCGGTCCAATCGTGATCGGGCAGGGGTGCGAATTCGACTATTCCGGAGTGCAAGCCTGCAAAGCCTTGCGCGAGGAAGGCTATGAGGTCGTCCTGATCAATTCGAATCCGGCGACCATCATGACGGATCCGGAATTTGCGGACCGAACCTATATAGAGCCGATCACGGCCGAAGTGATCGAAGCCATCATCGATCGCGAAAAGCCCGACGCCATCCTCCCCACGATGGGGGGACAAACCGCCCTCAACGCGGCCATGGAACTCAATCGCAACGGCGCGCTCGCCCGCCATGGAGTCAAACTGATCGGCGCCAACGCCGAGGCCATCGCCAAGGGCGAGGACCGTCAGTTGTTTAAGGAGGCGATGGTGCGTATCGGGCTCGACGTGCCGCGCTCCGGCATTGCGCGCTCCCTCGACGATGTCAGCGGTGTAGCGGACAAGATTGGGACATTTCCGCTCATCATCCGGCCCGCCTTCACGCTGGGAGGCAGTGGCGGTGGGATTGCCTATAATCGCGACGAACTGGAAGAGATCGCCGGTCGCGGCATCGCCCTCTCTCCCGTGGGCGAAGTGTTGATCGAAGAGTCGCTGGTCGGTTGGAAGGAATTTGAGGTCGAGGTCATGCGTGATCGCCTCGACAACTGCGTGGTCGTTTGTTCGATCGAGAATTTCGACCCAATGGGCGTGCACACGGGCGACTCCATTACGGTCGCCCCCATTCAAACCCTAAGTGATCGGGAGTACCAGATGATGCGCGACGCTTCGTTCCTGGTCATTCGCGAAATCGGGGTCGAGACCGGCGGCTCCAACATTCAGTTTGCCGTCAACCCGGACAACGGCCGGATGGTGGTGATCGAAATGAATCCGCGCGTCTCCCGCTCGAGTGCGCTCGCTTCCAAGGCAACGGGATTCCCCATCGCCAAGATCGCGGCCAAGCTGGCGGTGGGCTACACTCTGGATGAAATCAAAAACGACATCACGCGGGAGACGCCCGCCTCGTTCGAGCCGACCATCGACTACTGCGTGGTGAAGATTCCGCGGTTCACCTTCGAGAAATTTCCGCAAGCCGACGCCACCCTGACCACGCAGATGAAAAGCGTGGGGGAAGCGATGGCCATCGGGCGCACTTTCAAGGACGCCCTGCAAAAGGCGCTGCGCAGTCTGGAAATCAAACGCTTCGGCCTTTGCGGCGACGGTGCGGAAAAGCGTCTCGATCCCGAGGCGCTGCGTTTGAAATTATCGATCCCGAACGCCGAACGGATATTCCATCTGGCCCAGGCCTTTCAGGATGGGATGGCCCTCGATACCATCTTCGAGCTAACCCGGATCGACCGTTGGTTTTTGCGGCAGGTGGAGCAAATCGTGCAGGAGGCGCGCGGACTAAAGGATGGAACGACCTCGTTGCTGCGGGCCAAGAAACTTGGTTTCTCCGATCGGCAACTGGCCGTGGCCAAGGGCGTCTCCGAGAGAACCATCCGGGCCAAACGCAAGGCCGCTGGAATTCTGCCGACCTATCGGCTGGTCGACACCTGCGCGGCCGAGTTCGAGGCCTACACGCCCTATTATTACTCGACCTATGGCGATGAAAACGAGCGGCGCGAGAGCGGCCGGCGCAAGGTCATGATTCTGGGGGGTGGCCCCAATCGCATCGGGCAGGGAATCGAATTTGATTACTGTTGTGTGCACGCCGCCTTCGCCCTTCGCGAATTGGGATTCGAAACCATCATGGTTAACTCAAACCCGGAGACCGTCTCGACCGACTACGACACGAGCGACAAACTTTACTTTGAGCCGCTGACCCTGGAAGACGTGCTCAATATCTACGACGAGGAGAAGCCGGAAGGGGTGTTTGTGCAGTTTGGCGGGCAGACGCCTCTTAACCTGGCCGAAGGATTAAAGGCGGCCGGGGTGCCCATTCTCGGCACCCAGCCGGAAAGCATTGAGATGGCGGAGGACCGCAAACTCTTCGCCGCCATGCTCGACAAATTGGGATTGCGCCAGACGCCCAGCGGATCGGCTGTGACGGCGGACCAGGCCGTGACTATTGCCGCCGGCATCGGTTATCCCATTCTCGTTAGGCCGAGTTTTGTCCTGGGCGGACGCGCCATGGAGCTGGTTTACAACGAGCCGGATCTGCGGCGCTACATGTCGAATGCCATCGAGGTTTCTCCGGATCGGCCGGTGCTGGTCGACCGTTTTCTGGAAGATGCGATCGAAGTCGATGTCGACTGCATAGCGGACGGCGAGATCAGCGTGATTGGCGCGATCATGGAGCACATTGAAGAAGCCGGGATCCACAGCGGCGACAGCGCCTGCGTGATCCCGACCTTCTCCCTGTCGACCGGTGTGCTGGCGGCCATCTCTTCCGCGACCAAGGCGATGGCGCGGGAATTAGATGTGCGCGGCCTTATGAACGTGCAATTTGCCGTGAAAGGCGAGGATGTTTACGTGCTCGAAGTCAATCCACGCGCCTCCCGCACCGTTCCTTTTGTGAGTAAGGCGATCGGCGTCTCGCTGGCCCGCCTGGCGGCCAAAGTGATGGTGGGAAAGACCCTGCGGGAACTCGGCTTCACCGAGGAGAAAATACCGGTGCATTATTCCGTGAAAGAGGCTGTCTTTCCCTTTCTGCGCTATCAAGGGACAGATATCTCGTTAGGCCCGGAAATGAAATCGACCGGTGAAGTCATGGGGATTGATGCCGATCTTGGCCTGGCCTACGCCAAGTCACAGATGGCGGCGCCCCCGCCTCTGCCCAAGACAGGGAATGTCTTTGTCAGCGTCAAGGACACGGATAAGGAGGCCATCCTGGAAGTGGCACGGGCGTTCATCAAACTCGGGTTCGGCGTGATTGCGACGAGCGGGACGGCGGCCGCCTTGAGTAAGGCTAAAATCAAGGTGACGAAAGTTTACAAGGTGCGGGAGGGCCGCCCTAACGTGCTGGACCGTCTCAAGAACGGCGACATCAACTTCATCATCAACACGCCGAGCGGAAAGATCCCGCGAGAAGATGAAGTGATGATTAGGAATGCCGCCCTCGCCAAAAAAATCCCGATCATGACCACGGTGCGGGCGGCCCAGGCCAGCGCCAACGGCATCCGTTCCCTGCAACAGAACAAGATTCAGGTGCGTACGCTGCAGGAATACCACTCCTGACACCGGCTCCGCTCTAAAACACTTCCATGCCCAACGCCTTCATCGCGCGGACATTTAACGCGGGTTCGTTCAAGCCCTTCGCCATCTTAACGTTGAAGCTTTGGCGTTGAGCGTTACGCTCCCTGCATGAAATTGACGTTCCTGTGTTGCGTTCTCGGACTGGCTCTGAGTGCCAACCACGTTCGTAGTGAAGAAAAAAAGGAGAGCTCACCCGTGAATACTTCCGACGAAGTAGCAGTCATCAAAACCAGCGAGGGCGATATGGTCGTGCAGTTCTGGAACGACGCCGCCCCCAAGACGATTGAGAATTTCAAGAAACTGATCCGCGCTGGTTTTTATGATGGAACTATTTTCCACCGCATCGTGGCGGGTTTCATGATTCAGGGCGGCGATCCGCTCTCGAAAGATACCGCTCAGGAAGCGCGCTATGGAACGGGGGGACCGGGCTATAAGATCAAGGCGGAATTCAACGATCATAAACATGAGGTGGGCGTTCTCTCCATGGCGCGCGAGCCCGATCCGGATTCGGCCGGTTCGCAATTCTTCATTTGCCTCGCATCGGTGACGCACCTGGATCACCAGTACACAACGTTCGGAAAAGTGATTAAGGGCAAGGATGTGCTCGAGAAGATTGGGGCGACTCCCGTGGAGCGGAGTGGCTCGGGGGAACGCAGTAAACCGACCCGGCGCATTGTGATCGAAAGCATCAAGATCGTTCCGGCCGACTCGGCTAAATAGGTCGAAGAGTTTTTGAGTTCCTGTTCTCGCCCTCCGGGCGCATAAGTCGCCATGTCCAAGTCTGAGAAAACCAACATCGCGCTGATCCAGATGCGGTGCGGCCCCGACTTGGGGTCGAACTTTACTCACGCCGTGGAGTTTATTCGTCGCGCCGCGGCCGAGGGCGCCGAGATCGTGTGTCTGCCCGAGTTATTCCGTTCCCAATATTTTTGTCAGACTGAGGAACATGCGAACTTCGACCTGGCCGAAGAGATACCGGGGCGGTCGACCACCGCTTTGAGCGAGCTGGCCCGCGAACTGGGCGTCGTTGTCATAGCATCGCTTTTCGAAAGACGGAGCGCCGGCCTTTATCACAACACCGCCGCCATCATTGACTCCGACGGAAGTTTGCTCGGCAAATATCGCAAGATGCATATTCC
>JBBRQE010000113.1:0-10464 GCA_038226905.1 Chthoniobacterales bacterium
AACCGGCGGCCCTCCCACTGGCCGCCGTTGGCCAGCATCGCGTAAAATTTAGCCAGGGCCCGCCCGCTGCCAATTCCGCCGAAGGAAACGATCCCTTCGGCGCGCACCGCCGCAGCGTTCAGCGCACTGACGGAGTGTAAGCCGCGCGGCGAAGAAAAGGTCCGCCGGGCTAACGTTCCCGGCTCCATTAATTGGCGATAGAAAGCGGCTGGCTCGGGCACCTTGCCGGTGCGGGCTGCATACATCACAGCCACCCGGAAATTTTGCTCAAGAGGGAGACCGATCCAGATATCGAGTCCCAGCGGTAGCGCGAACACTTCTCGCCAATATTCGCTGACGCTTCTGAGAGCTAGTCGCCGCACCAGTTCATCGACCAAAAATCCGAAGGTGCGGGCGTGATAACCGTGGGCGCTACCAGGCGGCCAGAGAGGCGTCTGGCGTTCCAGTGCCCCGATCACTTCCTGATAATTCAGAATGTCGGCCGACTCGTCCAGCGCGCACAATCCAGCCTGATGTGAGAGCAGTTGCCCAATCGTGATGGCGGCCTTGCCGGCCTGCCCGAAATCGGGCCAAAATTCCGCGACGCGGCGATCCAGGTCGATCTTTTGTTCCTGCAAAACGTGCAGCAGACAGGCGCTGCCCAGGCCCTTGGTGGCCGACCAGAGCAACACGATCGTCTCGTTAGTCCATGGAGTCACCCGATGAGCGTCGCGAAATCCGCCCTTCCAATCGATGATCTCCTCGGCCCGCTTCCAAACGGACACGGCCGCGCCCAGTTCACCGAGCCGGGAAAAGTTTTCCCGGAAGAGCGGTTGAAGGCGGTCCTGAAGATTGACAGCATCCAGCGACATGTCGATGCCCCGATGCTAGCAGATGAAACGATGAGCGGCCGGGCAAAAGCATGGCTGCCTCGACCGCCGGTTGAGTAAGGAAGGCGTCGGCCCTTCCGTTATACAAGCATGGCCTTGACCGACTTCAGGTCCGGATCCTTCTTGGCCAGTTCGCGAAAGGTTGAATCCATTTTGAAGCTGGTCTCCAGGTTGTGGCGCGCATCCGTTACGTTGCCGAGAAGCGCTTCATAGCAGCCCATATTGTAAAAGTAAATCGGCTCCTCCAGGAGCGCGACAGGACCGCGTAATAGAAGCGCCTTGGCTTGCGCAGTCTTGCCCAATTCGTTCAAACAGAAGCCGGCGTGGAGAAAACCGGCGCTGCAATCGGGAGCGGCGCGACACAACCGCTGGCTGACACGCAGGGCCAGAGCCCAGCGCTTTTCCCTCATCAGGTGATGCAGGCGGAGCTGCAGGACCTCGGGCCGGTTCTGCAGGTCATGGTCGATTGCATTTAACTCGCCCACCGACTCGCGGGTCATGCCGAGTTCGGCGTAGCCACAAGCTGCGCGGAATTGCCATTCAAAGTTCACACAAAGGTATTAAGCAAAAACCTTGCCCGTTTATGGAAATTATAAAACCCTGTCGGGCTCGGGGGCGCGGCTCTCTTAGTCAAATTTGTTTAACTCCAGGATTTTAGCGCAATCAAAAATCGTGGTTGGAGTTGTTCTCAGGAAGGAAGAAGTAGCTCTTCAAGCTCCGCCACCCGGCGCTCGAAAAGCTTCAGAGTGCTCTCGATAGGAGCTGGTCCCGTCATGTCCACCCCTGCTTCGTCCAACGTGGCGAGGGGAAATCTCGATCCTCCCGAACTCAGGAAGCCAAGATACCTTTCCACGGCGCCGCTTTCTTTCGCCAGGACTCTTTGGGAAAGGGCGACTGCCGCGGAAATGCCGGTGGCGTACTTATAGACATAGAAGGCGTTGTAGAAATGCGGGATACGCAGGCATTCCAGCTCAAGTTGGGGGTCCACGACGACGGCCTTCCCGAAGTAGGTGTCGAGCAGCTTGCGATATTCTGACTTGAAGATATCGAGCGTGAGCGCATCGCCGTTTTCTTCGACGGCGTGGATGTTCCATTCAAATTCAGCAAACATGGTCTGGCGGAAGAGCGTCCCGCGCAGATCATCCACCTGGCGATTGATAATGTAAGCGCGCATCTTCGGATCGGACGTCTCTTCCAGGAGGAAATGGGTGAGCAGTTCCTCGTTGAAAGTGCTGGCCACCTCGGCCAGGAAAATAGGGTAATTATAATCCTGGAAGAGCTGCGATTTCTGAGCAAACCACGTGTGCATGGAGTGCCCCGCTTCGTGGGCCAGGGTGTAGATGTCCGCGAAAACATCTTCTTTATAATTCATCAGGATGTAGGGAGGAGCGCCGTAGCTTCCGCTGGAGAAGGCGCCGCTGCGTTTTCCCTTCGTCTCGTAGCGATCGCACCAGCGTCCCACCAGGCCTTTACGCAATACTTCTCCGTACTCGGGACCGAGCGGGGCCAGTGAGTTCACCACCTTGTCGATGGCCTCGTCGAAACTGAAGCGTGTCTCGATTTCGGAGACAAGGGGCACGTAAGTGTCGTAGGCGTGCAGCTCGTCCAATCCCAGAACGCGACGTCTCAGTTCATAATAACGAAGAAGGGCGGGCACTCCCGCGTGCACTGAGTTGATCAGCCCTTCATAGACCGAGACCGGCACGTCATCCTTGAAGAGAGATGCCTCCAGGGCACTCGAATAGTTGCGGGCCCGCGCGCGGAACACGTCGGCCTTGACCGAGTAGGAAAGCGCGGCGGCCAGGGTGTACTGGTGAGCCTGAAATTCCGCGTAGAATTGTTCGAAAGCACGACGGCGGAGGCTTGGGTCGCGCCGCAGGAGAAACGAACTGTAGGTACTGTGGGTGAGCGGGCGTTCCTGCCCCGCTTCATCGTGCAAGACACCGAACTGCATGTCCACGTTGGTGAGCTGAGAAAAAGTATCGTCGTATCCATCGAGGGCGGCGGCTCCCAAGGCCAGCAGCCGTTCTTCCCGCTCGCTCAGGATATGCGGACGCATGCGGCGAATTTTGTGCAAGGTAATGCGCCACTCGGCCAATGCCGCATCCTGCAACAAGGCGGGCCAGCGCGTTTCTTCGATTGCCTGAATCTCCGGCACGACAAAGGCGGAGACTTCTCCAATGGTGGTAAGCAAATTCTGCAACTGCCCGACTCGCGTCAGGTAATCGTTGTTGGAGCTGTCTTCCGCCTGTTGCAACGAAGCAAAGTGGTAAAGACGTTCGATCTTCAAATCGAGTTCCTTCTCGAAATTCAAACACGAAGCGAGCGAGGCCGCTGACTCGCCGACTTTCCCCTTCCAATCCGTAATGCGGCCGTGGTTTTGTTGGACCCAGACGAGGTCCTTTTGCCATATGCTCACGTCCTTGAACAAGGCGGTCAGATCCCATGTATCCGCTTCCGGAATCTCGTGGCGGGCTGGTGTTTTCGTGTCGTCCTTCTTTGCTTCCATCACTTTTCTCTTTTTAACGCAGCCCGGCTTCTCCCTCCTGATGAAGGCGCCGGCCTTTGATAGTTAAGGGCTCCGCCGCCTGCCCCACGGGCACTTGCGGGCAACTGTCAATCCAATGGTCCATGTCGGGCGCGGCCCATTTCACCGCGTTCCGTAAAACCAGGCGCACCGTCGGATGGTAATAGATCGGGTAGGTTTCGTGACCAGGCCGGAAGTAAAAAATCTTGCCGTTTCCCCGTTTCCACGTGCAGCCGGAGCGGAAGACCTCGCCCCCTTCGAACCAGGAAAGGAAAACAATTTCATCAGGCGCGGGGATGGCGAACGGTTCGCCATACATTTCCGTGTTCTCGATTTCAAAATACCGATCGATCCCGCGGGCGATGGGATGGGCGGGATTGCAAACCCAGAGACGTTCCTTCTCGCCTGCTTCCCGCCACGTGAGCGAACAACTTGTTCCCATCAGCCGTTTGAAAGGTTTCGAATAATGCGCCGAATGCAGGGCGATGAATCCCATGCCCTGCCAGACGCGGGCCAGGACCCGCTCGACGGCCGCGTCGCTCACCTGTCCATGCGCGGCGTGACCCCACCACAGGAGCACGTCGGTCTCGGCCAAAACTTCTTTCGTTAGGCCATGCTCGACTTCCTCGAGGGTGGCGGTGGTCACGTCGAATTCGTCTTGTTCACCGAGGGCGGCCGCGATGGTTGTATGCATTCCATCCGGATAGACTTCCCGGACGAGCGGATTTTTCCGCTCGTGCACGTTCTCTCCCCAGACCAAAACTCGTAGGCGCTGCGACATCCGGTCCTATCATACGGCGGAGCAGCGAGGTCAATGGTGGGAGCGACCCTGGAGCCGGCGAGCCGTCCGCGTTTCTAGCGCAAAGCCCTGATCTCCGGATGGCTCGCGATTTTCTGGAGGGCCCGGATGGTCAACTCTCGTCCGGGCGACATTCGCGGCCAGGGCGAAGCCCCTGACGGATGGGGCAGGGGAATGAAGTCGAACTTCACCCCATTGTGATTAAGCGCGAATTTGCGGCTGATCACTTCGTCCATTCGATCGAAGGCTATGAATTGTGCGATGGCCAGTTTTCCCACGGGAATAACGAGGCGCGGTCGCAAGATTTCGAACTCGTCGTTCATCCAGGATGAACAATTACGAATCTCGTCGGGCGCCGGCACGCGGTCGCTTCCGCCCGGAGCTTTGCCCGGAAAACATCGGCAGACGGCCGCGAAATAAACGGACGAGCGGATGGCCGCTTCATCAAGCCGGCAATATTCTTCGAGCCACCGGAAAAGTGTCCGTCCGGCCGTCCAGGCGAATGGTTTTCCCACGACGGGTTCGCGCACGCCCGGGGCCTGTCCGACGAGCATGATTTTGCTCAGGATGGGGCCGCCCGAAACAGGTGGAGGGAGCATCCGCGGACAACGACGGCATTGCACCAGACGCTTCACGTGTTCGTCGAGTTGCTCCTGCCGTGGAGATGGGTTTGCCATAAATGAAATGTCGCGTCTCTCGAACGAAAGATCGAGCCGTAGGGAGAAAGTTGCGTCGGAGAGTCAATCGAACAACCTTGGGGGGCAATGCCTGTACAGTTCCGCGATTACTACGAAACCCTGGGAGTTTCTAAAACAGCAACGGCCGACGAACTCAAAAGCGCTTTTCGAAAACTGGCGCGCAAATATCACCCGGACGTGGCCAAGGATAAGAAGGCGGCCGAAGAGAAGTTCAAGCAGATCAACGAGGCCTATGAAGTTCTGAGCGATCCGGAGAAGAAGGCAAAATACGACCAACTGGGGGAGAACTGGAATCAACCCGGCGGCGGTTTCCAACCACCCCCGCAGTGGGGCGGTCAACCCGGCGGTGGATTTTCCCGCGGCGCTGGGGGCAACGGCGGGGTGGAATTTGAGTTCAATGGCACAGGGTTTAGCGATTTCTTTGAGGCCTTTTTCGGGGGTGGTCGCGGTCACCCGAGCTCTGGCGGATTCGGACAGCGGCCTCCCCGGACGGAGCGTGGCAGCGATGTGGAAGCCGATATTATGGTAACTCTGGAAGAGGCGCGGAGCGGTTCGACCCGGACCGTTTCCTTGCGGCGCGGTCACTCCAACAAACTGGAAACCTATCAAGTCAAAATCCCGCGAGGTGTGCATGAAGGTCAGCGCATCCGCCTGGCCGGACAAGGAGAGGCGGGCGAAGGAGGGGGAAAAAGCGGCGACCTTTTTTTGCGGGTCCGCCTCGCGCGGCATCCCGATTTTACGGTCGAAGGGAACGATCTGATCCACGAGGAGAAAATTGCGCCGTGGCAGGCCGTACTTGGAGCAGAACTGAAGGTGCCTACGCTCGACGGCAGTGTGCGGATGAAAATTCCGCCCGGCACACAAGGCGGTCAGCGTTTTCGCTTGCGCGAAAAAGGATTGCCCGGCGTTTCTGGCACTCCCGGCGATCTGTTCGTGGAAGTGCAGATGCAAATCCCGAAGAAAATCAGCGATAAAGAACGCGAGATTTGGCGCGACCTGGCCAAGCTGCATGGGGAAGAGTGACCCCCCGATTCTCGTAGGGCCGGTCACAACGAACGAAATCGCTGGAGTCTTGCGCTTATTTAATAGACTGGCTCGACAAGGCCGTGGGGCCCGGCGTTAAGATCGGGCCATGAAAATCTCGCTCGGGAGCGATCACGCCGGCTTTCTCTATAAGGAAGCGGTCAAGGCCTTACTCGAGAGCCTCGGGCACGAAGTTAAAGACTGCGGGACGTTCGATGAATCGCCGGTCGATTATCCCCTGTTTATTCGACCCGCGGCGGAGGCGGTCGCCCGAGGGGAATGTGAGCGCGGTATTGTCTTCGGCGGATCAGGTAACGGCGAAGCCATGGCCGCGAATAAGGTGAAAGGTGTGCGTTGCGCGTTGTGCTGGAATGAGGAGACCGCTCGCCTTTCCCGTCAGCATAACGATTCGAATGTTCTCTCCCTAGGCCAACGCATGATTCCGCAGGCGTTGGCCCTGCAGATCGTGCGAATCTGGTTGGAGACTGCCTTTGAAGGTGGCCGACACCAGAAGCGAGTGGAGTTGCTCAACGCCATGTGCTAATCCAGCGGTCGATCCAGACCGTGATCAGGAAGACCGCGCTGACCACGGCGTTGCTCGTGAAAAACGCGCGATTAATCGCGGTAACATCGCGCATCCGCGCGCTCCGATGTTCATAGGCCAGAGCCGCGCCGACCAAAGGCATGGCGGCGTAGTAAGGCACGCCGAGATGCGCCGTCATTCCAAAAAAAACCAGGCAGGCGAACATGGCCAGATGGAGCCATTGCGCCAGACGCAGAGTGCGGGCGAGTCCAAGCTGTACCGCCAGAGAGTATAATCCCTCGGTCCGATCAAATTCCATGTCTTGGGTGGCGTAAATTAAGTCAAATCCGGCCACCCAGCAGATTACTCCGACTGCCAGGATGAGCGGAGGGTCGGCGATTTCGCCGGTTTGCGCGATCCACGCGCCCACTGGTGCGGCGGCCAGGGCGGCGCCCAGAACAAAATGCGTGGCCGAAGTAAAGCGCTTGGTCAATGAATAGGAGAAGATCAGAATCAGTGCGAAGGGCGCCAGAAGTGCCGTGAGGAAATTGATGCACGCAGCCGTAAACAGAAATGCCAGGGTGGTTAGGCCAAGGCAAATGAAGAGGGCCGAGCGGGGCATTAGTGCATGCCGCCCGGCCGTCCGCGGATTCCGCTGATCGAGCGACCAGTCCGCCAGGCGATTAAAAAGCATGGCGGCCGTGCGAGCGAAGACCATGCAGGTAATGACCAGAAGAAGGAGCCCCGGAGTGGGATGTCCATGCGAGGCGACCAGGAGAGATCCCAGGGCAAAGGGCAACGCGAAAATGGTGTGCGAGAATCGGATCAGACGCAGAAAGCGCACAATCGGGCCACCTTCCTGGCGCGGCTCGGCCGGTCTAACCGACGCCGCTTTCAACGTCGATTCACCCGTCATTTAACAGTTCCTCCAGTCGGCTTCGCGCCTTCGACAGAATCGGCGTGCCGTGGGCAAAAAGAATGCGCTCCGCTTTATAATCCAGAAGTTGCCTGAGCGATTGCCGCATCCGTTTGTGATCGGTGCAATATTTGGCCGGCAGAAAGGTGAAGCCGTAAGGCGGAAAGTGGATCAGGGCATCTCCCAAGATGAGCGAGCCGGACTGGCCGGGGTGATGTAGGGCAATTTCACCCGGGGCCGCCCCTTCGACGACGATCACCTCGATTGTTTCCAAAATTCGGTGGCCGTGAGCCAACGGTGTGAAGTCAGGAGTCGCTGTCTCAGCCAGACTGATGTGGCCGGAAATCCCGATGTTCAGGGCCTCGGCCCAGGCCACGGACGAACGCCAGTGGTTGGCGTTCGTTACGACAATCTGGACGACGGGTCCCAGGGCAAGGAGTTCGTCACGGGCGCCGCCAGCCAGAGGAATAGGATCGACCAAAAGGGTCCCGCGGGGGCAGCGGACGGCCGTGGAGAACAGGTCGGCTTTGGCAGAGGCGTCAAAAGCCTGCCAGATGGCCAGGCCGGGGGCGACGGATTGGAGTTCCGGGGAAGCATTCACGGGGCGAAGGGGAGCGACCTTAGAGAGGATGGCATTCCAAGTGCTATAAAAACCATGCTGACTAGAATTACCACAATATGATTACCTTTGCTTACCAAGCCCGCGACACGTCCGGTCGCATCGTTACAGGCATTCAGGACGCTATCAATGAAGACAATGCCGTGACCAGTCTCATGAGCCGCGGGCTCATGGTGCTCTCCCTGCAAAAAAAGGCGGACGCCAGTAAGTCGCGCAAGAAGGATTGGACGGTCAAAGAAACCGACACAGTGCTTTTTACCCGGCAGCTCGCCACCATGATCGAAGCCGGCATTTCGCTGGTGCAGGCCCTCACTGCTCTTTACGAACAATGCGATCCGAAGCGCCAACGAAACCTGCAACAGGTGGTAAGCGATGTGACGTCCCGCGTGCAAGGCGGCGAAACCTTTCACGAATCGATCGCCAAACATCCGCGCGTTTTCAACCAGCTCTACGTGAGCATGGTCAAGGCGGGCGAGCACGGCGGTCTCCTCGCGGAGATTCTGGATCGGCTGGCCGGCTTCCTCGAAGCCACCTCGCGTTTGCGCAAAAAGGTCAAGTCGGCCATGACCTACCCGGTCATCGTCATCTGTATCGCTTTTGCCATTACGACGTTCCTCATCGTTAAAGTGGTCCCGATCTTCGGTGATATCTTCAAGGATTTCGGGGCGAAACTGCCTCCTCCAACGCAATTCCTCATCGACGTCAGTGACTTTATCCGCGGCAATTGGTACTTCCTCGCCCTCGGAATTGGCGGCGCCATTTTTGGTCTGCGTTATTTTTTCCGCTCGAAACGCGGCAAACAGCTTTCCGATAAGTGGAAGCTAAAGCTCCCCGTCTTCGGTCCGCTCGTGCACAAGATTTGTATGTCGCGCTTCTCGCGCACCTTCGCCCAGCTCATCCGCAGCGGTGTGCCTATCCTCGAAGTGCTGGACATCGTGGGCGGCTCCTCCGGCAATCACGTCATTGAAACGAGTATCAAAACCGTCAGTCAGGATATCGAAAGAGGGGACAACCTTTCGGTCGCCTTATCCAAGAAGAAGATTTTCCCGCCCATGCTCCTCCGCATGGTCGCGGCGGGGGAAGCAACCGGTAAGATCGATACCATGCTCGAGAAAATGGCGGACTTTTGGGATGAAGAAATCGAAGCCATGCTCGACGCCATGACCTCCTTGATCGAGCCGCTCCTGATTGTGTTTCTCGGCGTCATCGTGGGCGGCATCGTCATCGCCATGTTCCTGCCGATCTTCAAACTCAACGAGATCGTTTCCCAGAACAAACAGTAAGACCTTGTGGTCAGCAGCAGGGGGGCGGATCGAAAGGTCCGTCCCTTTTGCTTTCAAGAAGCGTGGCGTCCGATCCGCAAGTCTAACGGCCAGGAAATTGTGCGGGTATCCCTGCCTTTATTCCACGCTGTTCGCAATTTAAGCTCGATGAGTGCGACCGGATCTGAGTCATGCGCCTCCTCATAGCGCTGGCTGGCCGACCAGGTTCGCAGATAGCCGAGCAGCGCCTCGAGGGACCACTGGGCCACCATCTGAAACGAACGGCCCTCCCGTTCCTCGAACGGAAAGGGTAAATCGCTGTAACCTCGCTCGATCAGCTTCCTCTCCGGTGGCCAAAAGGGACCCACCACCTCGTGGTAAAAATGGTTAACGACTGAGTCTATCTCTGGTGTGACGCGAAGGAGTTGGTAATTCCAGACGGCCAGCAGGCCACCCTGCTTTAGCACGCGTTGCGTTTCCGCGTAGAACGCCTTGAGATCAAACCAATGCAACGCTTGCGCCACAGTCACAAGGTCGCAAGTGGCGGCCGGGAGACCGCTCTGCTCGGCCGCTGCCGTCCGATGGGTCACGCGCGGATGACTTTCCGCCCGCGCGATTTGTTCAGGGCTGGCGTCGGTCGCAATGACTCGGTCAAGATGTTCAGCCAAAGCGATCGCTGCCTGCCCGTTTCCCGTGGCACAATCCCAGGCCAGGTTCCGCGCCGGACAAAGCTCCGCCAGATACCCGAAAAGATCCTGCGGGTATCTCGGACGAAACGCCGCATAGTTCGCGGCCTGCTTTGAAAAGTGATCCTTGAAACTCATGCCTGACTCGCGCCGGGCGTCCGGCCCGTGACGGTTTCGAGCCGGCCATACATTTCGTGGTAGATGCGTTCAATCGCCGCTGCCGGATCCTCCAGCATCATCGATTCTTTAATGACGCTGGCGTATACCGGAAAGGAAAAGGGAGAAACGGCCGGTAGTTCGCGCATTTTCCAGGCGAATCGAGAAGCATCTTCCAAAAACTCGTAGGCGCCGTCCGCGTCGAGAAAGATGTGCATGGCCTGTCGGTAGGCCTCACGTAAAAGAGGGTGATCAGGCTCGTGTTGCTCGAGCACGCGAAATAAGACTTCGGAACTCCAGTTCAATTGCTTCTTCTTGCGTTCCCGTCCGGGCAGGTTGCGCGGCACCATCAGTCCGGTCTGGGCGACGCCGCGAAATTGCCACTT
>JBBRQE010000114.1:0-10446 GCA_038226905.1 Chthoniobacterales bacterium
CTCTCAACTAATACTCTGACTCTCCGTCGGGCCTGTAGCTCAGTTGGTTAGAGCATGCGCTTGATAAGCGCAGGGTCGAAGGTTCGAATCCTTCCAGGCCCACTTCTCCCGCGATTAGATCTCCACCTTCTGCCCCTTGAGCGGATCCGGGCGGCTGCGAGAACGCGCCAGGATCACGCAACACGCCACCGCCAAGAGCGCGCCGAGACAATCGATCATAACATCGCGCGGAGAAGCCGTGCGACTCGGCACAAAAGATTGATGAAACTCGTCCGAGGCGGCAAAACCGGCCGCCGTGAGAAAAGCGGTCGCCGCCAGCAACTTGCTGCTAACCGCCGGGAATGTCCCACGCAAACCTCGCCAAAGAAAGGCAGCGAGGATGGCATACTCGGTGAAGTGGCCCAGCTTGCGAATGCTCACATGGACGGCGGCGATGGTTGCGACCGAGATATGCGGATCGAGCCAGAGGAGGAAGGGCACGAGAAAACGCGAAGTATGCTCGGCCGACAGCACATCGGACGAACCCGCAAAAATCAAAAACATCCAGGCAATAACCGGCATCCACTTACTGACGAGTCGAGGCACCTTCATGTTCAAACAGAAACGCTGATCTTAATAGAATGATGGGCAATCACAAATGGACGGGACCGGCTACCACTTCGCGTGGATGGGACGCTAACAGCCTCCTCTACAGATATCTTTCGGCGGGACGACCGTTCGTCTGCGGGATGCCCGACCCGTCCTGCAAAAAACCATGCAGCAGGTACAACGGCCGCTACAATATTCCCTCGGAATCATCCCATGCCGCTTAGCGATCTTACCCAGCCGCTGACTTTCGCGCCGATTTTCATGGAGCGGATCTGGGGTGGGCGCCAATTACAGACGCACTATGGTAAGGCGCTGCCACCGCATGGTCGTGTCGGCGAAGCATGGGAAATCGTCGATCGCCCCGAGGCCCAAAGCGTCGTCCGCCTCGGTCCCTGCGCCGGGCAATCCTTGCACGATCTCTGGATCAATCGTCGCGCCGAGATTTTCGGGGCGGTGCCCAATGCGCCACGCTTTCCTTTGTTGATCAAACTGCTCGACGCACAGGACAAGCTTTCGTTGCAAGTCCATCCCCCGGCCGATGTGGCCACCCGCCTCGGCGGTGAACCGAAGACCGAGTTCTGGTATGTAGCAGAGGCTGCTCGCGGCGCCGAGTTGTTTGCCGGCTTGCGCGAGTCGATCAGTGCCCACGATTTCAAACGTTCCATCGAAAACGGCACGGTCGCCGATCTGGTACACTCGATTCCCGTTAGGGCAGGCGATTCGATGTTCCTGCCGGCCGGTCGATTCCACGCCATCGGAGCCGGCAGTCTCTTGGTGGAGGTCCAACAAAACAGCAACACCACGTATCGCGTCTTTGATTGGAACCGAACGGACGACGCGGGCCAGCCACGCGCTTTGCACGTGGACCTTGCTCTGCAAAGCATCGACTTCGATGACTGCAAATCCGAGCTGCTCACTCCCAGCGGTGAGATCCTCGTTTCTCACGAATTATTCGAAGTCCAAAAATGGACGCTCGAGGCGACGCGCCCGATCAACGAGCGCGGACAATTCGCCATTGTCTGCGTTCTGACCGGAGGCCTCGACTGCGCGGGCCTTCAGCTGCGACCGGGAGAATTCTGTCTGGTGCCGGCTCAATTAACCGACCGCTCGATCCGCCCGCTCCAGCCCCAGACGTCGATCCTCCGAATCACCATCCCCCTTTAGTCGAGGGATACGAGCGTCACACAAACCGTTGCAGAGGCGGTTCCGGCAACCTCCTCCCTGGCCTCAAGCCTGAATCCAGATGCGGCGGGCCGGCTCATGATTCTTCACCGGAGTGATATTGAGTTTGTCTCTCTCCGCGGCGGGCGAATCAACGGGAACGAACAGGGCGCCCGCCCCGCAGGCAACGAGGCAGAAAGAGAGCACCAATAACTTCACCAGACGGTTCATGGAAGGCAGACGGGGCTATTCCAGCTATTCGTGTGCCTTGTGGCAATGCCTTTCTTGGTCGCCTGCCCTAGGAACGGCTGAGTCGTTGTAAATATTGGAAGGTATATAGACCTGTCTCGTGCCCGTCCTGCCAGCGCGGTTGCAGCGCGTATCCTCCGATAATGTTGAAGGCGGCCAGCTGAAAACTCCGCTCGTTGTACTGAACCTGGGGACGCGCAATGTTGCCCATGACATCCGGCTCGCCCCCGCACGCGGCGCAGGGGCAGGCTCGCCGAAGAAGTTCCAGCTCGAGATAAGTCTCCGAGCCGTCATTCCACTGCACGGCGAGTTCCCGCCCAATCTGCTGAATATTTTCGGGGGCCAGTGGCATATCGAAGGCTAGCGGAGCAAGGGAGCGTCGCAATGGACGAATCGGGCGGGCGTGGCAGCGATGGCCGCTTGCGTCATCCGGTGCTCTTCATGCCGAACGCGATCCCATTAACGGTCAGCGCCAACAGACGGCGCATCGCCTCGGTTTGCCGCGCGCCCGGGCGCCGCCAGCGGCGCAGGAATTCGATCTGAAGATAATTCAAGGGGTCGATGTAAGGATTACGCAGCCGGATTGACTCGGAAAGGACGGGCTGGTTGGCCAGCAGCTGCCGGCGTCCGGTAACTCCGAGGACCAAACGAACCGATTGCCCGTGCGCAGTTTCGATCATTCCGAATATTTTCCGGCGCACGCCGGCGTCGGACACGAGGGCGGCATAGCACCCCGCGATATAGAGATCGGTCTTGGCCAGGGAGAGCTCGGCATTATCAAGCAGCCCGGCAAAGAACGGCCAGCGCTTGTACATGGTGCGAAGTTTGCCGAGACCGTCCGGCTCGGTGGCCGCGAATTTTTCCAAGGCGTGCCCGAGACCGTACCAGGCACTAAGGAGGTGGCGCGATTGCGTCCAGGCAAACACCCACGGGATGGCGCGCAGTTCCCGCAAGTCGCCGTCCACGCCACGCCGGCTCGGACGAGAGCCGATCCGAAGGTGTTCGATCAGGTCGATCGGCGTGGCTTGTCGGAAGTAGATTAAAAACTCGGGCGTGCCATGGATCAGCTCCTGGTAAAATTCGAGAGACCACCGCGCCATCCGATCCATCCAGGTTTCCCAAAGAGGATCGAGTGGTGCCGCCGTCGGGAGACAATTGACGGCGATGACGGCGCTCGCCAGTTGTTCAAGATTGCGTTGAGCGATGACCGGATTGGAATACTTCAGCGAAATGACTTCACCCTGCTCGGTAATACGGACGCGTCCTCCGGGCGCGGCGTGTGGTTGGGCCAGCAGACTGCGATGGCTGGCCGCGCCGCCGCGATCAATCGACCCCCCTTTGCCGTGGAAAAATCGCAACTTTATGCCGCGCGCATCTGCCAGGGTCGCCAAATCCGCCTGAGCGCGGTAGAGGACCCAGTTGGCCGCAAGATAGCCGCCATCCTTGTTTGAATCCGAGTAGCCGAGCATGACTTCCTGTACATTCCCGCGCTGGCGAAGATGGTCTCGGTACTCGGAATCGGCCCACAACTCATCCATGATCTTTGTGCTCCGATCGAGGTCTTCGATCGTCTCGAACAAAGGCACGATATCCACGCGCGCCCTGGCCACCCGGGCGTGGCGCGCCACCGCTTTCAGGTCGTCCGCGTGGCGGGTCATGCTCAAAATGAAGTGGTTGGCCGCCGCCTCGCCGTGATCACGCTGGATCAGGTGGATGGTGCGAAGCTCGTCGCGCACTTCATCAGGCGCCGTCTGAAGTTTGCCGCTGTGATCGCGAAAATCGAGTTCAGCGAGGTGAAATCCGAAGGCGTGGGCCTGGTCGAGCAAACGCGCAATTCGCCCAGCCGCTGCGCGTTGGGCACCGTGCCGGCGAAGTGTTTTCTGCAGGCGTTCCAGGTCGCGAACGAATTCGGCGCTACTGCGATAACCGCTTACCAGCTTGCGGTGAATGACGACCAGCTGTTGGCGATGAAGTTCGCCTGGCTGAAACGGACCAGCCTTCCCCAAAGCCCCGCCCCGACGAGGGACAATCTGCGTGAGTTCCTCGATGAGCTTCACGCATTCGCGTTGGTAATGCTCACGGATCTTGTCGCTCTGACGTTGGACCGCGGTCAGACTGACCTCTGGCGTAACAAACGGATGGCCATCACGATCTCCGCCAATCCAACTGGCGAAGGTCAGGAAGAAGCGCTTCCTCGTGACGGTGGGATAAGCGGCCCGCAGTTCCGCATCGAACGTTGCGTAGAATCGGGCGACGGCGTCGAGAATGGTGCGGTCAAAAAAATAGAGCGCGCTGTCAATCTCATCGAGCGGTGTAACGCGGCCTTCCCGAATTTCGGCAGTCTGCCAGAGTGTTTCCAAGATTTCGTCCGGCTCGTCGACCTCGGTCGAGAGACGCATCAGGTGGTTAAGCACGGTCCGGCGCTTGGCCTCGGTCGGGTGCGCGGTCAGAACCGGCTGAATCTCCAGGGTGTCGAGGCAGCGCTGCACTGTCTCGGCTGGCACCGCGGCCTCGCGTAGTTCGCCGAAAAGCCGGCCTAACGATTGCGAAGGAGACGGATTGGCCTGCAGATGGCGAATGCGTTCGCGTTCTTCGCATAAGTTGACCAGCTGAAAGAACAGACTAAAGGCATGTCCGATCTGAAACCCGTCCGGCACGGCCAGTCGCGCCACCAGCCGTCGTTTGGCCTGAATGCTGGCGCGATCGGGGCGTTGACGGATTGCCTTGGAAAGCTTGCGAAGTTTCTCGACGTCGGCAAAAATGCGGCTCCCCGCCTGTTCGCGAACGATATCGCCCAGCCGCGTGGTCAAAAACCGCACTTCTCTCTTTAGCGTTGCTTCCATCAGCTGGTTTCGCGCGGAAGATAACAGAATCCGAGGCCGGGGGAACGACTAATGGCCGGGCCGCGGGCGTTCCCCGAAAATGGCCGTGCCGACGCGCACCATGGTCGCGCCTTCCTCGATGGCGATCGGAAAATCGTTTGTCATGCCCATGGATAATTCGGAGAGACCCGCGGAAAATTCCTGTTCCAGTTGATCACGCAGAGTCCGGAGCTCTTGGAAAAATCGACGAGACATTTCTGCTTCGGGGGCCAGCGGAGGAATGGTCATTAAACCTTCAATGGTCAACCGGGGAAGGGCCAGCATCGATTCCAGCGCGCCGCGCAAGGCTGTGGGCGAGAATCCGAACTTACTGCCCTCGCCCGCCACATTGACCTCCAGAAGAACACGTGGACGCATCCCCATTTCCTCCGCAATGCGATTGATATCTTCGGCCAGAGCAAGCGAATCGACACTGTGAAAAAGGTCAAAAAGAGGCAGCGCGTGACGAATCTTGTTCTTTTGCAAATGTCCCACAAAATGCCAGCGCAGACTGGAAGGGAGCTCCGGAATTTTGACGCGGGCTTCCTGCACACGGCTCTCGCCGAAAACATTTTGCCCGGCATGATGAGCCTCGCGCACGCTTTCCGCCGGATGGGTCTTGGAAATGGCGATCAATTGCACAGCCTCCGGCGAGCGCCCGGTCTTCTGCACAGCCTCCGCCATCCTCCCGCGCACGCCTTCGAGGTTCTCTTCGATCCGTCCCATCAACGCAGTGTAAACGAAATTGCGCCGGGCGCCACGCGTTGCCCGAAGCCGAATATTCTGGAGACGCTCGCCCCGGCGGGAGCCTAACTAATAGACCGCGTCTCCCAGCATTGAATACGCCTAAGAATAGGAACGCGAGGAGAAGAAGTGTTCCCCGCCATTCACTTATCACCAGTCACGATTCACTCCCGCCTACAGCACCCCGACCGCCCGCGAAATGAGCAACACCACGATGCTTAACGAAATAAAAATCTGACACATGGCCAGAACTTTGGCCCAGCGCGCCAGAAGCGGCGCGTCCGTCGGACCAAAGGTCGAACTGGTCGTGAAAGCCACGAACAGATAATCGACGAACCCCGGCCGCCACCCACCGCAGGCGAAGCGACCGCGCTCCTGCTTCTCGATCTGCATTTGCGGAAAGACAAAACTGCGACTCCCGAATTCACGGCGCTCCTGCCGCTGCGTCGGCCCTCCTCCGTCGAGACGCCAGTACCAAAGGGCGAAGACGAGAACATTCGTAACCCACAAAGCCGCTCCCGAGCAAAGCAGGGGAACTGCGTCTTCCTTGTGCGAAGGCAACGCTTTCACCAGAAGAATCACCGACCCCATCAGGGCCAGCGTGATGATTCCGTTGTTCAAAACACCCAGCGCCCGATTCAACGAATGTTTACCCATGCGATGCGCCACCACCGTTGGTGTCACCACAATCACAATCAGCGCCGGCAGAAGCCAGGTCGGTCCGATAATGAGAGAGCGCGGTAAAGCGACGTAGATTCCTCCCACCGCCAGAAAGGCGAGCAAAGCCTGCCAGCGAGGTTCGGGTTTGTCCACGCGCGCGTCCTCGTTCATCGTTAACCGATAAACCAGCGCGCTCCCCCGCGCCACCGCCAAGGCAAGACGGCCACCGAGACGGGCTTGAGCGGGATCAGCCAAGTCGTAGACCCGCTGGGATGTGAGACCTGCAGTGCCTTATGATCGATCGCCGGGTAATCAGTCGCTCACCCTATTTGGTTCGTGCTGGCCACTTCCCCTCACGCATATACTTTAGCCGCATGCGATGCCTGAATTGTGATGCGGAGATGGTCAACTACGACGTGACCACCAAGGAAGCGGAATTGTCCTACGATGTTTGCGAAGCGTGCGGCAGTCTCTGGCTGGACGCCGGCGAGTTGGACAAAATGGCATTCAAGGTCGCAGGCAGCATCGAGTTTTGTTCGGAAGAAGAAGATAAAACACCTGAAAAAGCGGCGAAACATTGCCCGCGCTGCGACGATTTTATTTTATCACGCGTCCGGTTCCTCGGCGAAACCGATATCATTTTACATCACTGCAAGAGCTGCCGCGGCTTCTGGCTTGATGGCGGCGAATTGAATTTAATCGATCAGGAGCTCACGAAAATAATGCCGGTAAGCGGTCACGGTTTTTCTGATTTCGTGAACAATGTTCACGTCCCCTATTGGTCTGCGTTGTTCCGGCTGTTAACGAACACTGCCCAGGCCGGAAGAAGTGTCGGGCTCGATTAGCGAGCCATGCACGGTTTGCCTCGCGGCTTTTTTTGTGAGGTCGACGGATTCAGGGCAAGTATTGTTGGAGGGTAACGCTCGACTGGTGACAAAGCCGGGGAAGGTCGACCCTGCGCTCATTCGCCCATGGCAGCGGGCGAGGTTCGCGCGCGGCAGTTGCCCATTAGATATTTTGCCTCCGTGCGGAACCTCGATGTGGAAAAACTGTCGCGGGCCAAGCGCGCGGAGATCGAGTTGGGTCTGGTCAAAACGAGCTGTTGCGAGAAAATTGTGCGCGCGATCGTGCGTAACGGAATGGTCACCGAAGTGAGGCTCGATCCCGGCTCGCCGGAAAAAGAATCGGCGGGAGTCCCGATGGAGGTCAAACGCATGCTGGAAGCCGCGCGCAGGAAATTTGGAAAAGGTCAGCCGCCTCTACGCCTGCCCATACCAGTCAGAAAGATCCTAACGGACGCGCCGTTGCCGCCGGGCCTGACCGTAATCACCTGCTTTCAGATCTGTTTTCTTTCCTATTGTATCGACTGCTGTCAACAGCCGACCGGCGCCTGGATTTGCGGCCGCCTCACAATCGATATGACGACCGGTCCGTACCTTCCGGGACCGGAGTAATTCTGACGGCCGCGTTTGGAGCGAGGTCGTGACGCCTTGGCACCGCGTGCTCCCTGGCTGCGGCGCAGGACGACTAATGCATCCGTCCTTCTTATCGCGAAAGGTTTTGCAGAGGTCCGGCGCCTCTTCGATGGGCCGCTTTTTTTGAAATGAAATCGCGGGCAATCGTTTGCCGTTGCGATCTCGACCAGCCGAAGATAGACCATCGGGATGCTACGCTGGCTCACTGGTTTCGCCATCCTTCTCGTTATCCTGTTCGCCGGTTGCGTAACACGCTCCGGATCGGGGACACGGATAGAAAGACGCGCCGAGGACGCCGCCGCCCGGCAGGCCGCGGAAAGTTGGCTTAAACTTCTGGATGACGGCGACTACGAAGAGGCCTTCGAATGGGAGGCACAGGATTTTCGTCTCTGGCGGACCCAGGCGCAGTTTGTTCGCTACATGCAGGCGCACCGCGCTCCTTTTGGTCGCACGCTCTCCCGTGGATTGATCGGCGCAGCCTCACTTCACAAACTGGTGGGAGCGCCTGATGGCAATTACGAGAGCATCATTTTCAAAACGGCCTTCAACGCCAAATCGCCGACGGCCGAACGGGTGATTTTAGTCAAGAGCGCGGCCGGCTGGCGGGTAATTGACTACCGAATTTATTGAGACGGACCGCCCTCTCCCAGCGCCATGGCAAGACCATGCGAGATTGAGATTGTCACGAGAGCCCCCGACCCGAATACTGCTGCGATGAACTTCAATAAAAACATCGGCATGCTCTTGCTGGCTATCTTTATGGAATCACGACTATCGGGGTGGTGGCGATCTCAGTCGTGGTCATGGGCGTAGTGGCTCTTCTCGCCGGCATTTTCATTATCATCGGCAAGTAGCGACCTTCTCGAAGGCGGGGCCGGTGTCACTTCCTCACCCAGTCAAAGTCTCGATCATCTCCTGGGCGAGTCGCGGGCCGATACCGGCCTCCTCGTGTTTGAAGTAGATGAAAGTGTCGCTCCATTTAGTTTGCTGAGTGCGAATGAACTCAGCCCAGCGCGTCACATCCTGGCTTGCGTAATCTTCGCGGCGCAGCCGCAGATAGCCAAAGGGAGCGGTCGCCACCGGAGGAGTGGTGATCTCTTCCATATCAGCGATGCAAAGGGCAGCGCCCCTCGCCTGCAAGGCCTCGTAGACATCGTCCGCAAACCAGCTTGCGTGCCGGAACTCAAAGGCCGCTCGCAGGCCATCGGGCAGGCCGTTGACGAAATCAGCCAGCAAAACGGTGTCCTTTTTGAAATTGGGCGGCAACTGGAAGAGGACGGGGCCTAACTTTTCCACGAGAGCCGATGTCACGTCATAAAAATATCGAATAGTATCCGTGCATTCGCGCAAGCGAGCGAAGTGCGTGATTTTCTGCGGCGCCTTCAAAGCAAAGCGAAAGTTCGCCGGCGTCTGCAGCTTCCAGTTATCAATCGTCTTGGCTGACGGAATACGGTGGAACGTGTAATTCACTTCGGTCGTGGAAAAGCGCTCCGCGTAAAAAGCCAGCATCCGGGCGACCGGCAGATCTTCGGGATAAAATTTCCCCTTCCACTCGGCATACTGAAAACCGGAGGTGCCGATCCAAGTCGTCATTTTCGATGGATTGCCCTAGGCGACAACGGGCAGGTCGCGCAACTTTCTGCGCCGCAGCTCCATGGCCCACAAGGCTGCGATCGTCAGAATATCGCTAACCAGATGGGTGGCTTGGACGCTCCCAAAAGTTGCGGGGGTCAAAGTCGGCTCGAGCAGATCTCGGACAGGCTTGGTCGTGGCCGTAGCGCCCCCCGGATCGAACTGTGTAATGGCCTTCAACACGGCGAAACGCTGCAACGTGACGTCATGCATGGCGTCGAGATTCTTAAAGGCGAAGAGAGCGAACAGGATCGAAACAATCAGAGTTGTTAGGGCAGCGGGTTGTTTCCGCATGGAGGAGAAAGCCAGGAGCCCGCCCACGATGATGACGTAGAGATTCCAGTACGACTGCATGGCCGTGGCTCGCTCGAAATAGAGTTGAATCAATTCGTTGTAGTTCATAGAAATTTGCCAGGTCATCATGAGACGGGCTCCCCGGTGGAGGCGAGGAGAAAAGCGCGGGATGTGCCCGAGTTCCGCAGGTGCATCTCAAACTCCTGCAAGGCGGAAACAACCTCCGGGCGAATCACGACGGAGGCGCGGGCGCTCCGGATGATATCGATGGCTTCTGTTGTTCCTGTGGCCTGTCCGCTCGCCATTAAATAGGCGCCCACGGCCGCGGCACTGCGCGAGTACCCGACCTTGCAATGGACGTAAACTTTTCCGTGCGCGGCTTGGTCCTCGATGAAACGAACCATCTCATTCAGCTGTGGCAGGGTTGGCGCGGTCAGGTCCAGCACGGGCACGTTGCCGTAGGCCAAAGCGCGGAACGCCGCCACTTCGGAGAACTCCGCGCTCACATCGAGGACGGCCGTGACTCCCGCGCGACAAACCGCCGCCGCCTCGTCATTGTTCAGGCGCCGTCCCATCAGGACGCAGGGGGTAATCGCATTCCAAGCGGCGCACTTCCTTCGGTAATAGGCAAACGAGAGGTATTGGCCAGCCAGACATGGTCCCAAAACAAACCGACTGCTGAGGGGCAATACGCCATCCGTTTTTCGAAAAATGCCCGGGCCCCGTCCGAAGTAAGCCAACGCAACCAGCACGAGAGATAGGACGGGCCAGAGCAGAAACGC
>JBBRQE010000115.1:0-10417 GCA_038226905.1 Chthoniobacterales bacterium
ACCGCTGAAACCGGCGGACGTCGACCATTACACCTGCACGATGCATCCCTCGGTGCGTGCAGAGGTTCCCGGCACGTGTCCAATTTGCGGAATGGACCTGGTTCCGGTAAAACGCGAAACGGCGCCGCCCACCTCGGATAATAAAAAGTCCTCCCGTAACCGAACGTTTGTCGTGCCGGTCGAACGCCAGCAACAGATCGGCGTCACCTATGCGACCGTCGTGCGCAAGCCTCTCGACAAAACGATTCGCGGGGTCGGGACGGTGGAGGCCGATCAACAGAGACACTGGGCTTTCGTGGCGCGCGTCGATGGGTTTGTGCAGCAATTATTCGTCGCCTCAGCCGGCCAGGTGGTGGAGAAAGACCAAGCGCTCTTGTCCATCTACAGTCCCGACCTGCTGACCACCGAGCGCGAGCTCGTCATGCTCTTGCGCATGCGCGATGAGGCTCGAACACCCGACGCCCGGGGGACCCCCGAGCGTCTTATCTCGGCGGCCAAAATGCGTTTGCAGCAATGGAACATCACACCGGAGCAAGTCGCGGAGTTGGAAAAAACCCGCACTCCCACTGATACGATAACCTTACATTCTCCCTTCCGCGGTGTTGTTCAGGAGTTGCCCGCGCATCAGGGCGTCCAGGTAAAGGTGGGTGATCACCTGGCTGACGTAGCCGATCTTTCGACCATCTGGGTCTGGGCGGATTTTTACGAGACAGAGATTGGCTCGTTGCAAGAGGGGCAGATCATCTCGGTCGGCAGCAAGTCTTTCCAGGGAGAAAAATTCGAGGGCAAGATCGCGGTGGTCGATCCATTTGTGGATCCCATAAAGCGCACGTCGCGCGTGCGAATCGATATCCCGAACCCGGATTTCAAGTTGAGGCCCGGAATGTATGCCGATGTGGTCGTCGCAGTTCGTGGTCCGGAGCAGTTGTCCATCCCGGCCAGCGCCATCATGCCGACGGGCGGGCGGAACATCGCTTTCGTGGATAAAGGGAATGGCCGCATCGAACCGCGGGACGTAAAGCTGGGAGGGCAATATGGCGACGCCTACGCGATTGCAGAGGGCTTGACTGAAGGCGAACGCGTTGTCGCAAGTGCCAACTTTTTGATCGACGCGGAAGCGAAGGTGCAAGGCGCCCTGGCGGATTTTTATCAGCGCCAGGAGTGAAGAGGCTATGATCGAACGGTTGATAGGCTGGAGCGCGCGGAACAAGTTCCTCGTCTTTACCTTTTCATTCTTGTCGGTCGCCCTGGGGATCTACGGCATTTACCGGACGCCGCTCGACGCTGTTCCGGATCTGAGCGACGTGCAGGTCATCGTTTACACCGACTGGGAAGGCCGGTCTCCAGACCTCGTGGAGGATCAGGTTACCTATCCCATTTCTTCCGCTTTCATCGCTGCACCCGGCGTGAAATTCGTGCGGGGCGAATCAATGTTCGGCAAGTCGTTCGTCTATGTCATCTTCCAGGATGGGACAGACATTTATTGGGCGCGTTCCCGCGTGCTTGAATATCTTAACTCCATCCGCGGATCGTTACCGGAGGGAGTGAATCCCGTGCTTGGCCCCGACGCGACGGGCGTGGGCTGGGTCTTCGAATACGCGCTCGTCGACGACACAGGCAAACATGATTTGGCCGAGTTGCGATCCTTGCAGGATTGGCATGTGCGCTACGCCATCGCTTCGGTGCCGGGTGTCGCTGAGGTGGCGTCCGTCGGGGGGTTCGTGAAGGAGTATCAGGTCGACCTCGACCCGAACGCACTCGCTGCTTACGGCATCCCGCTTAACGAAGTCGTCGCCCGCATCAAGGCCAGCAATGGTGATGTCGGCGGCAAGACATTCGAAGTCGCTACGACAGAATATTTCGTGCGGGGCCGCGGGTATTTCCAAAGCGTGCGCGACATAGAAAATGTGGTCCTCAAAGTGGACAAGGGGACTCCGATCTACGTCAGCACCGTGGGCAAGGTCCATTTGGGGCCTGCCTTTCGGCGCGGAGTGGCCGAGCTCGACGGTAAAGGCGAAGTCGTGGGCGGAATTGTGGTGATGCGGTATGGCGAAAACGCGCTGCGCGTGATCGATGGAGTGAAACGCAAGTTCGATGAGATAAAATCGTCATTGCCCGAGGGAGTGCGAATCGTGCCTGCCTACGATCGCAGCCATCTGATTCGACGCGCCATTGGCACGCTCCGGGAAAAACTGATCGAAGAAAGCATCGTCGTCGCTCTCGTTTGCATCATTTTCCTTTGGCACGTTCGCTCGGCCTTGGTTGCGATCATTACACTGCCCGTCGCGATCCTCCTGGCCTTCGTGCCCATGCTCTACCTCGATCTGACGAGCAATATCATGTCGCTGGGAGGCATCGCCATCGCCATTGGCGCCATGGTGGACGCGGCCATCATCATGGTGGAGAACGCGCACAAAGCGCTGGAAGATTTTCGCGAAGAACATCAACGAGAACCCGACCGCGGCGAACATGCAGGTGTCATTATCGGTGCGGCCAAGAGAGTGGGCCGGCCCTTGTTCTTCTCTCTTCTGGTTATCACGGTGAGTTTTATTCCGGTCTTCACCTTAACCGCGCAGGAAGGAAGGCTCTTTCGACCGCTCGCCTTCACAAAAACATTCTCCATGTTTTTTGCCTCTCTCCTGGCGGTCACGCTCGTCCCGGCCCTTATGACGTTGCTCATCCGCGGCAAAATCGCGCCGGAAGCGCGCAATCCGGTCAATCGATTCCTCATCGCCCTGTACGAACCAGTCGTCGATTGGGTTCTGCGGCATCGCTGGTTTACGCTGGGCTGCGCCGCCCTTGCCCTTGTTCTCACTTTCTTTCCTTTGCACCGGCTGGGGAAGGAATTCATGCCGCCCTTGAATGAGGGGACGCTTCTTTACATGCCGACGGCCGTTCCGGGCATGTCGATCAATGAAGCCACGCGCATCCTGCAGATTCAAGACCGTGAGCTCAAGAAATTCCCGGAAGTGGAGACGGTTTTTGGCAAGGCGGGCCAGGCCGACACGCCCACCGATCCGGCACCGCTCTCGATGTTTGAGACGATTGTCACGTTCAAATCTCTCGATCAATGGCGGGCCGGTATGACCTGGGAAAAACTGGTGGGCGAAATGAACGCGAGGCTCAGCACTCCAGGGATGAGCAATATCTTTTGGATGCCGATTCAGACCCGTACGGAAATGCTGACTACCGGGATGCGCAGCAACTTGGGAATCAAAGTATTTGGACCTGACCTCGCCGGAATCGAGAAGGTGGCGGTCGACATCGAAAAGACGCTGACCGGGTTTCGTGATACTCGCTCGGTCTTCGCCGAGCGGACGACAGGCGGCTATTTTCTCGATTTTAAAGTGAACCGGGAAGCCGCCGCGCGCTATGGCTTAACCGTGCAGGATGTGAATGACGTGGTGGAAACGGCCATCGGGGGAAAAACGATTACCACCACCGTCGAAAAGCGTGAGCGATATCCCGTGATTGCGCGATATGCGAGGGACTTTCGCCAGGACCTGAGCGCCCTGAAACGTGTGCTGGTCCCAACGCCGACCGGCGCGCAGGTTCCGATCGAGCTGGTCGCGGACATTGATTACAAAACCGGCCCGCCCAGCATTCGAAGCGAGAGCGGCCAGCTCGTCGGATTCGTTTTTGTCGACGTGACCACACGCGATATAGACGGTTACGTGCGCGCCGCATCGCAGCGAATCGCGGAGAGCGTCACCATCCCGGCTGGTTACACGACGCAGTGGTCGGGGCAGTTTCAGTATCTTAAGCAAGCGGAAGCGCGATTGAAGTTCGTCGTCCCTCTGACGCTCGCCCTGATTTTTCTCCTGCTCTATCTGAACACGCGTTCGGTCGCGAAAACGTTCATCGTCCTTCTGGCGGTTCCTTTCTCGCTAATTGGCGCGTTTTGGTTGCTCTGGCTTTTGGGCTACCACATGAGTGTGGCAGTCTGGGTGGGACTGATTGCGCTCGCCGGATTGGACGCGGAGACCGGCGTGGTCATGCTCCTTTACCTCGATCACGCATGGGAAAAATTCCGCGTGGCCGGGCGCGGGCGCTCGCTCGCCGATCTCCGGAGCGCCATCCACCAAGGCGCGGTGCAGAGGCTGCGTCCCAAGATCATGACAGCCTGTGCCATTATTTTCGGCCTTCTTCCCATCATGTGGTCCGCCACCACCCAGACCGGTGCCGACGTAATGAAGCGCATTGCCACAGCGATGGTGGGAGGGGTGGTTACTTCCACGCTCCTGGAGTTACTGCTCTACCCGGTGATCTTTTTGATGTGGCGGTCTCGCACCCTGGACGTGCGGGGAACAAATTGATGGATGGATGGCCTGGCCTAACGGGCCAACCTATTCAACGTAGCGTTCCAGGACGGAGAGCAACTCGCGCAGCTTGCGTTTGCCTTCAGCCGGGTCTTGCGCCTCCGCAATACAATGCTCGACATGGGAATGGATTAATTTCTCGGCGAGGGATTTGAGACCTCGCCTGGCCGAGACGATCTGCATCAATATTTCTGAGCAGTTGCGATCTTCGTTGAGCATACGTTCGATGGCCCCCAGCTGGCCCGCGATCTTGCGTGTGCGCACGATGGAGGCCCTTGTTTCCTCTTGGGGATGCCGATGGCGCTCCGCTCTCATATCATACCTGTATCCTCTTGCGAGACCTTCGCAACAAACGTGTCGCGCATGATAGGATATGGGGGTATATCCCTTCAATGAATCACGCCGTTTTTACGACCATTGCCCTTACCGGGTTTACGGTCGCGTTCCTGCATGCCGCCATTCCCACTCACTGGTTGCCGTTCGTGCTGACCGCCCGTGTGCAAAAGTGGAATCGGGCCAAGACTCTTTTTGTCACCGCCCTCGCCGGCAGCGGTCATGTTCTCTTCACGGCTCTTCTCGGTTTTCTCGTTGCCTGGTTCGGCATCGCCCTAAATAACAAGGTCGGCGGCTGGTTTCCCTGGCTAGCCGGCGGAGCGCTTATCCTATTCGGACTCTACTACGTGATTCAGCAGGTGCGCGGCGAAGGGCACGGACACTCCCATGCATCCGGTGGTCATTCGCATGCCGGGTCACACAAAGAGCATGAGCATGAGCACGAGCACGAGCACGAGCACGAGCACGAGCACGAGCACGAGCATGAGCATGAGCATGAGCATGAGCATGCTTTTCACGACGAAGAGTTGGTGGCGCCGCCGCGAAAATCTGACTGGGGGGCCATCGCCAGTTTGCTCGCGCTGCTCACCTTTTCGCCGTGCGAAGGTTTTTTACCGGTCTATGTCTCGGGCGTTCGATACGGCTGGAGTGGATTCTTTTTGCTTACCGTGATTCTCTCAGTTGCCACGGTTGCGGGCATGGTGGTCTTTACCTGGCTTACCCTTGCCGGCATGGAGAAACTCAATCTTAAGGTCCTCGAGAAATATGAACGCGGGATCATGGGAGGCTTGCTCTGTCTGCTCGGCATTCTTGTCATCGTCTTCGAAAAATAAGCATGGCGCACAATCAGGATCATCGGCACGAAGGCCACGAGCACCCGCACGGCAGCCTTGGCCACAGTCACGCTCCCAAGAATTTTGGGACTGCCTTTGCCCTTGGCACGGCGCTGAATTTCGGCTTCGTCATCGTCGAAGTTGTTTTCGGAATCCTCGCACATTCGCTGGCTCTGGTGGCCGATGCGGGGCACAACATGGGCGATGTCCTTGGCCTTTTGCTCGCGTGGGGCGCCAGTATTCTGGCCCGCAGCGCTCCGACCCAGCGCCGAACTTATGGACTGAGAAGCTCCTCCATCCTCGCGGCCCTCTTCAACGCGATCTTCCTCCTGGTTTCGGTAGGCGCGATTGCTTGGGAAGCGGTGCGCCGTTTCGGAGATCCCTCTGAGGTCGCCGGCCGGACCGTGATTTGGGTCTCCGCCGTCGGCATCGCCATCAACACTGCGACCGCCCTCCTGTTCATGTCCGGCAGGAAGGGCGATCTAAACATCCGCGGCGCCTTCCTGCACATGGCTTCGGATGCGGGCATTTCCGCTGGCGTCGTTATCGCCGGCTTCGTCATTTTGGCTACGGGTTACCACTGGATTGATCCGGTGGTGAGCCTTGCCATTTCTCTGGTCATTGTCTGGGGCACATGGGGATTGCTGCGCGATTCCGTCAACCTTGCGCTTCACGCGGTCCCGGAAGGAATCGACCTGGCCAGGGTAAAGGATTACCTCGACAGCCTGCCCCACGTCATTGCTGTGCACGATCTCCATGTGTGGCCGATGAGCACAACGGAAACGGCGCTGACGGTCCATTTAGTGAGAAATGTGGATCGGTGTGATTCTTCTCTCTTGGAGAAGTGCTGCGACGATCTGCACGAGAAATTCGCGATCCAGCACGCGACCATTCAATTCGAGACAGCGGACCACAACTGCGATCTCGCCCCCGAGGGAAAGGTCTGACGAGAAGGCGGCATAGACGAAGCCCCGTCAGGGGTGAGAGAGCGGGAGCGAACGAATCAATCGAAGACCACGTGATCGCGTTACCCGCCAGTGTCTAATGCGCAACAGTTCACACGAATGTGTCCCCGGCGGGAATGGAGCCGACGGGAGTCGAGCGACATGGACGAAGCCCCGAAGGGGTGAGAGAGCGGGAGCGAACGAATCAATCGAAGGCCACGTGTTCGCATTACCCGCCAGTGTCTAATGCGCAACAGTTTACACGAATGTGTCCCCGGCGGGAATCGAACCCACATTTAAGGTTTAGGAAACCCTTGTTCTATCCGTTGAACTACGGGGACAGGAATTCAGATATCAGATATCAGGCGTCAGATTTCAAACTCGGATTCAGGATATCGGCACATAGATGTCGGCAACTTTACGCCGGAAACTTCCGATCGAAGTCTCTGTGTGTGCCGATCCATAGCCACAGCCACTCATCACCGACACGGAGCGCGACGGCACGGTAGTCCCGTGTAATTCGCACCGACCACGCCCGGCGATCAGACTTCAATCGCTCCAATCGCAGCCCGGGATGGGACGGGTTCTGGGAGAACACCTGGTACGCCTTCCGGGCCGCAGTGCGAATCTCTGGTAGCAACTCGCGGTAGAGTTTCCAGAATTCTTCCGAACCGCGCGAGATCACGCGGTGAAATCGCGGTCGGACATCTTTGGAAACGAATCGGGCGTTTGCCCAAACTCGCTCTCCGCCTCATCCAGCAATCGACTGAAGGCCGGCCGTGGACGCTCGTCCTGAATAATGCGTTCCCATTCGGAATCACCTGCCAACTCAGGAAATAGACCTGGGATCTGATGCAGCAATTTGTCGCGCTCGGACGCGGGAAGATTACGGATGGCTTGCTCAATCTCGCGGGCCGTACTCATCTGGGGAAGGATACCCGCAGACGTTCAAAGCTCAACCTTCGTTCTGTCCAAGTTTTCTCCTATGTGGATTCGAAACTGGCCGTGGATGCCGATCGAGAACTGCTGTTATCGGCGCTCGGAAATTTGCTGCAAAACGCATTTAAGTTCACGCACCCGTTGACCGAGATCACCTTGAAGGTGTTTGCAGTCGGTGATCGTATTCTTATCGAAGTCGAAGATAAGTGCGGTGGCCTTCCCGGAGGCGACACGAAAAACATGTTTCTGCCGTTTACACAGAGCGCGGCGAATAGAACCGGGGCAGGCCTTGGTCTCTCAATTTCTCGACGGAGCGTTGAGGCAAATCAGGGCCTGCTCACGGTGAGAGACGTAGCAGGCATAGGATGCGTCTTCACCGTTGACTTGCCCCGTCACGCAATGCCGGAGCGGTCTCTAGAGAGCCTCCCAGCCGCGTAAATCCTATCGGGCTTCGTCCCAAATGGAACGGACCTGAACGGCCGGATTGCATTGGCGCACATCTGACGCAACTAACGAGCTGGCGTCTTTTCGGCTGTGTTGTTCCGTGACGGGCGTTAATAAACGTGCGAGAATCAAGCTTCGCCCACGGTGAGCTCATTTCCCTGTCTTCAGCATAGTCGTCGCGTTACACGCGCATTACTCGTGGTGGCGGTGGCGCTGCTCCTCGCACCCTTGTTCCCGGCCGCGGCCCAGAACGCTCCGCGCAAGGCTTTGCGCAATGGACCTCTTGAACAAATGGGTAACCCGCCGGCCGCTATTCGCCGGATGGAAACGACTCCGGCGCAGGTTTCCCGTTTTGGCGCGTTCACCAGTTACCAGGTTAATGTCGATGCCACGGGCGCGAATATTGTGGGCGACGCCGGGAATGAGCCGTCGATTTGCGTCGATCCGACGAATCCGCGCCGCATGGCCGTTGGCTGGCGGCAGTTTAGCGACGTGACCTCGAATTTTCGACAGGCCGGCTATGCCTACAGCGGTGATGGGGGCGCGACCTGGACTTTTCCCGGCGTCCTGGAGGCCGGTGTTTTTCGGAGCGATCCTGTGCTCGATGCGGATAGCACCGGCGGTTTTCATTACCTGAGTCTCCTAACGAATTTCTACGATGACATCTGGCGCTCCTTCGATGCCGGTCAATCGTGGACGCGCCAGGCTCGCGCCACCGGTGGCGACAAGCAATGGTTCGTGGTCGATAAAACAACTTCCCCGGGCCACGGTTTTTTATACCAGTATTGGAGCGACGAACCCACCGGCAATAATTACTCGGGCAGGCAGTTCAGTCGTTCGACCGACGGCGGATTGACCTGGTTAAATCCGATTCGTATTCCGGACAGTCCGCGCTGGGGCACGCTCGACCTCGATGCCAACGGAAATCTTTTCCTCGGCGGGGTCAATTACGGGACGGGCCAGATCTGGTGCCTGCGCTCGAGCAACGCGAAAAATAGCGCCCTGACGCCAACCTTCGACCAGGCAACGCCGGTTAACCTGGGCGGCCAAGTGGTTTCGAGCGAACCGATTAATCCGGAGGGACTGGTCGGCCAGGTCTATGTGGGGGTCGATCGCTCCAGCGGCGCGACCAATGGCAATATTTATATGCTGGCCAGTGTGCAGCCGAATGGCTTTGGCACGGGCAGCGACGTGATGGTGGCGCGGAGCGTGGATGGCGGTCAGAGCTTCAGCCCCCCGCGGCGCGTGAACGATGACCCGGTCAATCACGCCAAGTGGCATTGGTTTGGCGCGCTGGCCCTGGCGCCCAATGGCCGGCTCGACGCCGTCTGGCTTGATTCGCGCAATGCGGCCAATAATTTCGATTCGCAGCTCTTCTATTCTTATAGTACGGACGGCGGCGATACCTGGTCGCCTAACGAGGCGGTGAGCGCGGCCTTTAATCCGAAGATCGGCTACCCGAACCAGAACAAGATTGGCGATTATCTTTCGATGGTCTCCGACAATGACGGAGCGGACGTGGCTTACACCGCCACCTTCAACGGCGAACAGGATGTTTATCATATCCGGCTCGCGCCGGTTCCGCCGGGACCGACCTACATTGTTACGGCCGATGTGAATCCAGCGGCGGCTGGCTCAGTCACGGGCGCGGGAACCTACGCGGCGGGTGCTACAGTCACGCTCACCGCCACGCCCGCCTCTTGTTTCGCTTTCGTTAGCTGGACGGAAAACAACACGGTCGTCAGCACATCCGCCACTTATCAATTCAGCGCGAGCGCCGACCGCACTTTGACCGCTAACTTTACTGCGGCAGCGGCCATCATAACCATGAATAATAGCGTTGGCGGGACGACCAGCGGCGGAGGTTCCTACGCCTGCGGCTCGACCGCCACCGTAACCGCCACGGCGGACCCGGGCTACACGTTTATCGGGTGGACGGAAAACGGCACGACTGTCAGTAACTCCGCCAGTTACTCTTTCACCGTCTCGGGCGACCGCACGTTAACGGCAAATTTTGCGCCGCCGGTGCAAGCTCCTGCTATCATCCCGCCTGGAGGGAACTTTAAGAAAAAAGTTAAAGTGACCATGACGTGCGCCACGACTGGAGCGGTCATTCATTACACAACCGACGGCACCACGCCAACGGTGTCGTCGCCCGTCTACGGCGTCGGCAAAGGGAAGAAGAATGGGATCTCCATCTCCGGGAAAGGGCTGCACACGATCAAGGCGATTGGGTCCAAGGCCGGACAGGCGGACAGCGGAGTGACGGTCGCGGATTTTACGATCAATTGATTCGCCTCGACGAGGAGAGAGTTTGCGGGGGTAATCAAAGATGGCCAGGTAGCAAAAAATAGAGAAACTGTGATCTTCGGTGGGAGAAGTCGCCTTGATGAAGTCGATATGTGCACTGATAAGTCCGGTCCGAATTATCGCTGGCACCTCTGTTGCGCTGCTCGTTTACCTGCTCTGGGTGGGCCCTGAACGATTTTATTACGAATCCTTTGGGACCTGGCTTCTTTCACCCGCGATTTACGCGCGCGTTCTGCCCCCACCGCTGAGTCATTGGCTTCTTCGCGCGCTCATTGCCTGCCCTTCGTTATCCTAT
>JBBRQE010000116.1:0-10382 GCA_038226905.1 Chthoniobacterales bacterium
ACCGGCCGACCTCGGTAGCAGCGGTGGTCGATACCGTGGTCTGGCGCGTCCTGGATCAAATCGGCCTGCCCAATCCGAACGCCTACCGCTGGCAGGCGGAGTCGAAAAACAATTGAAGATAGAAGGTTGGCGCGCGCGATGGCTCATCGCCGTTGGATTCTGTCTGCTCCGGCTGTGGGAGCGCAGTTTGCGCTACACCGTGGACGACCGAGGCGGCCTCTTTGGGCGACCCGCCAATAGTCCCGCGATCGGCGCGAGCTGGCACAACCGGTTGCTCATTCTGCCGATGGTTTTGCGCCGCTTTTTATCTGAACGGCGAGGGGCTGCCCTGATCAGCGCCAGCCGCGACGGCGCCTGGATTGCGGAGTTGGTCAAAAAGGTTGGCTTCGACGCGGTGCGCGGTTCCAGTTCGAAGCAGGGGGTGGCGGCCGTTCTCCAAATGGCCGACGTGCTCGCTTCGGGCCGTGACGTGGTCATCGCACCGGACGGTCCGCGCGGCCCTTCCTATCAACTCGGGCAGGGGATTATCTTTCTCGCGCAACAGTCGGGCGCGCCCATCTTTCCCGTGCATCTGGAATTTTCGCGCTACTGGCGGGTCAAAAGCTGGGACCGTTTTTTCCTGCCCTATCCCTTCTCGAAAGTGCGCGTCATATTCGGTCCACCCCATGAGGTGGCCCAGACTTCGACGGACGAAGCCTTTGAGGCGGAACGGCTCCGCCTGCAGAATGCAATGATGTCGCTGGTTGAAGAGCGCTGAGTCATTTACCTTCCGCGCATGGCAAACCTGATCGACGGACGCGCCGTCGCCGAGAACGTCTATGGCGAACTGCGCGGGGAGATTGCGGAGCTGAAAGCCCGGGGCCTAACGCCCGGACTGGCCGTCGTGTTGGTGGGCGATAACGCAGCTTCCCGCGCCTACGTTCGCTCCAAAGACAAGGTGAGTCGCGAGCTCGGTTTGCATTCGGTCAAGCTGGAGCTTCCCGCGGCCACCACGCAAAGCGAGCTGCTGCAGCGCGTCGAGGAATTGAACAACGATCCGGCGGTGCATGGCATTCTGGTGCAGTCTCCGCCCCCCCCACAGATCGACGAAACAGCGATCGTTCGAGCGCTGGATCCTCGCAAAGACGTGGACGGCTTCCACCCGGTCAACGTGGCCAAGCTGGCCATGGGCGATCGTTCCGGTTTTGTGCCCTGCACTCCGTTAGGCGTGCAACGCCTGTTGCTCGATCGCGCCATCGAAATTTCCGGCGCCCATGTCGTGGTCCTCGGGCGCAGCATGATCGTGGGCAAACCCGTGGCACTTCTCCTCATGCAAAAAGGAAAAGGAGGAGACGCGACCGTCACCGTGGTCCACTCACGCAGCCAGAATCTGGCGGCCATTACGCGTTCGGCCGATATCCTGATCGCCGCGATCGGGCAGCCGCATTTTGTTAAAGCAGAGCATGTGCGCGATGGGGCTATTGTCATCGATGTCGGCATCAACCGGGTGGAGGATGCGAGTAAGGAACGCGGCTATCGTCTGGTGGGTGATGTGGATTTTGCGGAAGTCGCGGAGAAAGCTGGTGCGATCACCCCGGTGCCGGGCGGCGTGGGACCGATGACCATCGCCATGTTGATGTCGAACACGGTGAAAGCCTGTCGAGGGTTGTAGGGGCGCTTGCCGCGACCGCCTCTACAGCGTCTTGGGTTTTACATCGTGCTCGCTTGACGAATGATCTTGGACGTAAGCAATCGGAGAAGGGAGGGCTGCACGCGGGCGGCGTGCACAAAGGCTGAAGCGATGCGGGGCGATAAGACGGCGGCCCGGGCGAGACGATTGATCCACAGCCGTCCACCATACATGGCGGCATGTGCTTCCTTGAACTCACGCAGGGTTGATGGGCCGTCTGCGTTCTGAACCAAACGGGTGATGGCCCTGGCGGCTAGCTCACCCGAACGAAGCGCATAATAAATTCCCTCGCCGGTAAATGGTTCGACCACGCGCGCGGCATCCCCGATCAGGAGCAAGTTGCCGTGTGTGGGGTTGATGGCCGCCCGGGTTAAGGGCGTGATAGTTCGCCACGAATGATGACGCGCCACAGCGAAGCGGCTGTTCGCCCAATTTTTCAAAGATTCAATATCGCGGGGGCTCGAGACGAGACAGACGTTTAACCACTCTTCCCCGACCGGCGCCTGCCCGGAATATCCTTCCTTTAAAAACTGCATAACCACCCGATTTCCAAAATCTCGTGTTAACGGAAGATGCGTTTGCAGCGCGACCCGCTCCCGTTTCGGTTTCGGCAGTAAACTGCAGAGGCGCGCGATGGTGGAGTTGCGGCCGTCCGCTCCGACGACGGCGCGGGCGGAAAACGTGCGGTCGGCCGTTTGCAGGGTCCAGCCGCCGGACTCTTCTTTCTGTAACGCCGTGACCGTGGCCGGCTGGCAGACATCGACTCCGAGTTCGCGGGCGCGGTTCAGCAAAAGCTGGTCGAACAAACTGCGTTTCACCGCAATCTCGGCACCTTCACCCACGGGTAGTTCCACCGTGACGCATGTGCCGCCGATCGAGATGAACTCTACCCGGTCGAGTTGACCGTGCGGAAGAATTTGCACGCGTTCGGCCAGACCGAGGCGGCCCAGTATTTCCCAGCAGGCGGGGTTCAGGCAATCCCCGCAAACCTTTTCGCGCGGGAAAGTCTCTCGCTCCAGAACAAGCACGCGCAGACCCGCCCGCGCGCAAAACGACGCGCAGGACGCTCCGGCCGGCCCGCCACCCACGATCGCGACATCAAAGGTCATGGCTGATCCTGCCCGTGGCAGAACAGATTTTCCAGTTGCGCGTGTCGGAGTAGAATAGTCGGCACCAGAACCATGGATCCCCCCGCCAAAGAGAAGCCAGATCTTAGCAAGAAGGTGCACGAGGTGCCGCATAAACCTGGCGTGTATCTCATGCGCGATCGATTCAACCGCGTCATCTACGTGGGAAAAGCGCGGGATCTGCGCAAGCGAGTCTCTTCGTATTTCATGCCGTCAAAAATGGCGGTGGCCGATCTGAAGACCCGGGCCATGCTCGAAAGCGTCTGGGATTTTGAGACTCATACCGTCCGGAGCGAAGCGGAATCGCTCCTCCTCGAAGGTAAGCTGATAAAGGACTACCGGCCGCGTTATAATATTTCCTTCCGGGACGATAAACGGTTCCTCCTCGTCAAGGTGGACATGACGGAAGATTGGCCGCGTTTCCGGCTGGCGCGCTTCAAGAAAGAGGATAACGCGCGATATTTCGGCCCTTATGCGCAAGCGGGCGCCCTGCGACAGACCTTGAATTTCATGCGCAAGAGATTCGGCGTGCTCACATTCGGTCGCGGTTCTCCCACCGTGCGGGAATTGAAATCCTCGACCTACCAGGTGCCGATGCGTCTCAGCGAACTTTCGACCGGGCAGTACCGCGAACGTGTGGCGGAGGCCATCGGTTTTCTGGACGGACATTCGCGTGAAATGATCGTGGCGTTGGAGGATGAGATGAGGAAGGCGGCGGGCAAGATGGACTTCGAAAAAGCGGCGGAGTTGCGCAACATGGTGGCCGATCTGCGCAATACGACCAAACCGACGCGCCGCTTCACCCGTGGTTCCCTCCCCAGCACGATCGATCCGGTGGCGGACGTGCAGGCTCTGGCCGAGGCCTTGCAACTGACGCGGCTCCCCGCCGTGATGGAATGCTTCGATATCTCGAACATTTCCACGACGCACGTGGTCGCCTCGATGGTTTGCTTTCGCGAAGGCGTGCCCGATAAGGATTCCTATCGTCGCTACCGTGTGCGGACGGTCGTAGGACAGGATGACTTTGCCAGCATGGCAGAAGTGGTGCGGCGGCGTTACTCGCGCGTGCTGCTGGAAGCGCGGGAAATCAATCCGGACACGGCGGAATTTTCGCAGGAGAATCCCGCCGAAGCGATCGAACGGCGAGCCATGGAACCGCTGGAGCGCAAGTCTGGCGCGCCCCCTTTCGTAGCGGTTCGCTTGCCCGACCTTATCATCGTCGACGGCGGGAAAGGCCAGCTCTCGTCGGCCTGCCGTGAATTGCAGCGCCTCGGTTTGCACGATCTGCCGATCATCGGCCTGGCCAAGGAACACGAGGAGATTTATCGGCCTGATCGCTCGCTGCCTCTGCAGTTGTCGCACGATTCGGGTGCCTTGCGGCTCCTGCAGCGGATTCGCGACGAAGCGCATCGATTCGCCAATGGTTATCATCAACTGCTCATGAAAAAGCGGATTGGTGAAAGCATCCTGGACGATTGTCCCGGCGTAAGTCAGAACCGAAAGAGCCTGCTTCTGCGCAAGTTTGGGTCGGTCAGCCGGTTGCGCAAAGCCAGCATCGAAGTTATCGCAGAGACGGAGGGAATCGGGTCGAAGCTGGCTGAAGACGTGTATCGTTTTTTACAACGTCATTGAGTTGTCCGACGAATTCGCCGACTTAATCCGCCTTGCCGCAGATGATTTTTCGAACCCCTTTGGTCAATGCCGCCGTGAGCGCTCTCGCGGTGCTCTTGCCGTTGGCCGCCCTTTCCGAGGAGCCACCGGCCGCTTCGCCGCCGCCAGCGAGTCCGCCGGTGGAAGAAGAAAATATCATCCCAACTTTCGAGACGCAGAAGATGGCCCGGACTTATATCCTCGATATCCCGGCTCCACGCGGTCAGATCACCGACCGCACGGGAGCGCCTTTGGCCCAGAATAAACTGAGTTACAATCTCGCGATCACTTTTCCCACTCCTCTGGAGTTTTCCGATTCTCAAGCCGTCGCCTTTGCCCGTGAAAAGATCGGGCGCGCGGAAAAGCTAGTCGATCGCACGATTCGCATTTCGGACGAAACGATTCTGCGGCACTACCACAACCGGGGGATACTGCCTTTTGAACTGGCGCAAAATCTGACGCCTTCGGAGTGCGACGAGGTCAAAGAAAATATGCCGGCGGGAATGATCCTCCGTTCGATCTACATACGGACTTATCCGAACGGGAAAGTGGGTGGACAAATCATCGGTTACACCGGCCGGACCGGCCGCAACCTAGATGGGATCATCGACAATCATGAAACGCTCTGGCCGGAAACGGAGGGTCGCGAGGGGCTCGAGCAGACGTTTAACGAAATGCTCAAGGGGAAGCACGGTGAGTACAAGCTGACCTTCGACAAGGACGGGCATAAGACTTCGGAAAAACTGGTGATGCCGCCGGTCCCGGGCAATAATGTTGTCACAACGCTGGATCTGCGGCTTCAGGCCATGGCGGAGAAGGCCTTGGAGAGCAAAGCCAAGCGCGGTGCCATCGTTATCCTGGATCCGCACAATGGAGATATTCTGGCCATGGCCTCGTGCCCGACTTACAACCCGAATGTTTTTATCCCGTCCATTTCGGCGGAAAAATTCAAGGCTCTGCAGGACGACCCGGATATTCCGCTTTTGCCGCGGGCCTTTCGTTCCTCCTATCCCCCGGGCTCCACCTTTAAAGTGGCGGTCGGCATCGCCGCCCTCGAAAGCGGGGCTATTCAGCCTAACGACGAGTATCAATGTGCTCCTTCCATCGATATCGGGAGTATCACGTTTCACAACTGGAAGAAGACGGACCGCGGCCCCCTCAATTTTGTGCAGGCCCTGACCGAGTCGTGCGACACCTGGTTCTACCAGGTTGGGATCAAAACGGGCGCGGACTCCATCATCGATTGGGCGCTCAAGCTGGGGTTCGGGGTCAAGTGCGGCATTCCCTTGCGCGGCGAGGTGGAAGGGCGCGTGCCTAACGATCAATATATGAAGGCCACGCACGGCCGGAAATTACTGAACGGCGATGTTGCCAACCTTTCCATCGGGCAGGGCGACATGCAGGTAACGCCTCTGCAGATGGCGCAGGCCATGGCCACCATCGCCAATGGCGGTACTCTTTTCCAAACCCGCCTCGTCCATCAGGTGCAATCGTTTGATAACGAAATCGTCAGCGCCTACCAGGTGCGAGCCAAGCGCACGCTCGATATGTCGCCGGAGACGATGGACCAGTTACGCACGGGCATGGTCGATGCCGTCAGCGGCGCCGGCGGCACGGCGCACGCCGCCAGCATGGAAAACGTGGAAGTCGCGGGCAAAACCGGCACGGCCCAATGGGGACCGAAAACGAAAGAGCGAACGGCCGCCTGGTTTGCCGGTTACCTGCCTGCCGGTCAACCCCAGTACGCTTTCGCCTCACTCTATGAAGGAGACGTGGGCAGCAAGGAGCATGGTGGAACAACGGCCGCCCCCATGATCGGAGCAATCTTTAAACAAATCTACAAGGGATCGCCGGGCAAAGATCGCTCAAGGCGCGGATCGACCGAGCAGAACATGCGACGCGCCGAGCCGGTCGAAGATGATCAATCTGATTGAGCAACAGGCAGGGGCAGTTGACCCCAATCGCGCGTCTCCATGGGACCACCCCTGGTGGGCGGTTCGGTGAATCGCCCCTGTCTGGCCTGCGTTTCAGTTTGCTGCTTGATGTGTTGCAGGACACGCAGGTGGATCCGATGGATGAGGTAGTCCGACCATAATTGCCAGTAACTCTCCGGGGCGAACTTCAACGTGTACCAGGTGGTTCCTTGCAGCCGTGTCTTTCCGGCGGTCATTGGCCAGAGTCTGAACTCGCCCCGTTTCGATTCGAAATACCCGCGCAGATGGGGCGTGCGCAATTCTCCATAAGGCGAGAGTTCCTTTAACGAGTCGGGCTGCGCCGAAACCGCGAAGCCCAGCTTAAATGGGGGATTCCATTCCGTGATCGGCTCCACGAACTCACCGGTGGAAAACACGCAATGCCTGATCGCGCCCACTCCGGCCCCGTCTATTTTGGCGCGCTCCGGGCAGGCAATTCCGGCGCGGAAAATCCATTCATGGGGAGGCGGAATTTCCGGGAATGAAATAACCTGAGTCCAAACTTGTTCGGGTGGCGCGTTGACGATGATCTCGGTGGTGACCGAGCGAACAATCGGCGGGGACGGCGCGAACTTCTCCGTGACAAAGAGCAAAGGGAGAACCAAACCGCACGATAGCGTCTGGCCTGGCGGTCGATGCAATCCTTGGAGTATGCCATGAGCGATGAAGGAGCCGGCCAGCGCCTCGCAGACGGCCAGGGGTGCCGCCATGATCAGGCAGACCGCTCCTTCGGCGGCAACGGCCAGAAGGATGGCGCCGATAAAAACGAGGGAGAGAAGCGCGGGTAAGACGGATTGGCCGAGCGTGCGGTCGCGGCGGGCGCCGTGCAGAATGGTGGCGAGGAATCCGGTGAGGAAGGGCGTAGCCAGAAAAAGAGTCGAGCCGTAGGCGGCAAATAATTTAGCCGTGATCAGAACAATGCCGGTGCCGAGGGCCGTGGTGATGGCGATGGCGGCGCAGGCGCTGCCCGCCGCGCTCTGGGGCAACCAGCCAAAGCCGGCGCCGGCCGGTTCTTCCGATGAACCCTCGTTAGGCGGGCGCTGGGGAAGGACGGAGAGGAGGGCGAAAAAAAACCACTTGGCCAGCGGCACGAAGAAAAAAAAGACGAGCCAAACGGGGGCGCCGGCCGATCGCAGCCGTTTCGCGCAGAGGGAAGCGCCCATCCAGGCGAAGGGCGCCGCCAGACAAAGTCTTGTGAAATAAAAATCGAGGGATCGCTGCTCGCTCAGCCGAAGGAAAAGGGATTTTGACCAGACATATTCGGCGGGACTCCACGGCTCATGGAAAATGAAACGGGCCAGGCAATAATCCGCCGAGATTTTGAGAACGACGAGAATCCCCGCCGTCCACAGGAAGGCCGAGCGTTCCAGTCGCCCCCAGGGGCTCAACAACAATCCCCATAGCGGGCGGGCCGAGTTCACGCGATGGTTCTAGCCCATCGCCAGGGGCGGACGCAATATGACAACGAAAGAGAACGCCGCGCTTTTGCTTGTCGGGCATGGCTCGACCGTCAATCCGGACTCGAGCGCTCCCACCCTGGCGCATGCCGCGGAGATTCGGCGCCGTCATCTTTTTGCGCAGGTGAGCTGCGCTTTTTGGAAAGAAGAACCCAGTTTGCGCGACGCGCGGTTCCAGTTTGAGGAGGATGAAATACGGAGCGTTTACGTCGTGCCAAACTTCATTAGCGAAGGATATTTTTCGGAAACGGTCATTCCGCGCGAGTTGCAGTTGCAAGGGCGCGTCACGACCCGCTCCGGTGGACAAACCTGGAATTACTGTGAACCGGTAGGGAGCAATCCCTGTGTGACCGATATGCTTTTGCGGCGGGCTCGCGAGGTGGCCCCGGGAGTGCCGGCGGCCGAAACCAGTTTGCTCATCGTCGGGCATGGCACCGATCTCAACGAAAATAGCGCGGTGGCGGCTAAGCGGGAAGCGGAGGCGATTCGGCGCCGGGGCGAGTATGCGGCGGTCTTGAACACCTATATGGAAGAGGCGCCATTGATCTCTGATTGGAAGAAGTTAACGACCACGCCGAACGTGGTGGTCGTCCCTTTTTTCATTTCCGATGGCTTGCATAGTTACCAGGACATCCCGGTGCTTCTGGGAATCGCACAGGAGTGTGCCATGCGAGCGATCACCCGCGATGCCGGAGAAATATTCCGCCGGAATCCCTACCGGGCGGAGGGACGCTCGCTTTTCTACGCCTCCTCCATCGGCACGGATACGGCCTTCGCCGACGTTGTTCTGCAACAGGTGGCTCGTTTCGACCAAGCGAATAAGTTGCAAACGGCTTCATAAGAGCTTCCGTCGACTCAACCACCTGATGCCATGACCCCTGAAACACTCAAAAAACTTCAGGAACTCGGGGCCTTCGTCCTGGCCAATGGCTGCAACAAACCCGGCCTGAAGGAAGCGGCTGAATTAATTCGGGAAGCCCGTGGCTACCGGTGGGTGGGTATTTACAAAGTGACGAAGAAAGAATTCGTAGCCCTTTCCTGGACCGGGAAAGAGCCCGTCGCCTATCCGCGGTTTCCCCTCAGCCAGGGTGTGTGCGGGGCTGTGCTCGACTCGGGCAAACCGATCGTGCTGGGCGACGTGCGCAAAGAACCGCGCTGCCTGCCCGTCTTTCACACCACGCGTTCCGAGATCATTGTTCCGATGATTAACGAGGAAAAAAAGGTGGTCGGAATGCTGGACGCGGAGAGCGACAAGTTGGATGCGTTTACGGATGAGGACAGGGCTTTTCTGGAACGCGCGGCCTCGCTCATCGCGCATTGTTTATCGTAAGGGCGGGCGTCATGCCGAATGCGATTGAGCGGGCGCTGGCGACCGCCCTGCGCGGTCCATGGTGTGATGTCGGAGAAATCCGAATTACTATCGCGCAGGACGCGTTCGTCCTTTTTCACCGCGAGGACGCCGGTCGCGCAGACCTTGAACCTCACCACTCGGCGGAGGATGCGCTGGGTTTGGCGCGTTTCGATGACGCGGGAAAATATCGGCCATTGAGGACCGCGCCGAATTTGGCGCACGGCTGGGAATTGCGGCTCGCCACCGTCCCGCAGGTCCAGTGTGCGCTCGATTATTTTTATCCGGGGCGACTGGCAGTATGGGTGGCGGCACAGAGCGGCTGGCTGGTCGCGACCCCCTTACGCGAAACGCTGGAACGGCAGACCGGCATGTACCGCGCGGCAGCCAGGATTTCTGACGCTCAGATCAGTGACGTAGTCGGAAATTTTTGCCGCTCAAATGGCGGCTGTTTGAGAACGATTCTTTGGAAACGTGATGAATCAGGGCAGACGCCGTCGAGCGAGTTGCCGCCGGAGAAGTTTGATCCCCGACACGATGACTCCGTCACCTTTCTACGCGCCGGCCTGCCCGGGGCGGCGGTCGTTCTGCCTTTGCTCTGCCAGGAAGCCTGTAACCTCCTGGTGGGTGAATGCCGAAAGATGGTCCAGGCCGGGAAGACAGGAGAAGGGCGATGATCGTTCGCGCCCGCTTTGTCGTAACCATGGATGGCCCTCCCATCGAGGATGGGGCGGTTGTTGTGATCGACGGCCGCATCGTTGAGGTGGGGCGCTTCGCGGAGGTCAAAGCGAAGAACGTGGGAGAAGTCACGGATCTTGGAGAGTGCGCGGTGCTCCCCGGCCTGATTAACGCGCATTGCCATTTGGATTACACCTGCCTGCGCGGTCTTATTCGACCGGCCGATTCCTTCACCGAATGGATCTTGTCGATCAATGCGGCCAAAGCCGCTTTAAAGCCGAACGATTACATCGCTTCGATTAACCAGGGATTTGTCGAAGCCAAACGCTTTGGCACGGTGGCCGTGGCCAACCTGACGGCATTTCCCGAATTGATTCCGCGGGTGGACCCTCTGATTCGGACGACCTGGTTCGCTGAGTTAATAGATGTTCGCGGCCCGGCTGACGTTAACGGAATGGTCGACCAGGCGGTGGACCAACT
>JBBRQE010000117.1:0-10247 GCA_038226905.1 Chthoniobacterales bacterium
TGGAAGTGAACCCGAGCGCGAGAACCAGCAGGATAAGCTTTTTCATGGCCAACTTAATGTCTTAATTAATAGAGCGACCAAAGGCAACACTTCATTTTCGCGCCCGCTGCCCCTTCCGCTTGTGCGTAACGATGAGGGAGGCGCTGATGGTCACCGCGAGGACCGAGACGATAATGACGAGGGAGAGCCAGTTGGGGACGGGGAAATGGTCGGCGATAATCATTTTGGCGCCGACAAAGGCCAGGAGAATGGAAAGCCCAGTCCTGAGGTAGATAAAGCGGTCGATCAGCTGGGCTAAAAGAAAGTAGAGAGATCTCAATCCGAGAATGGCGCAGATGTTCGAGGTATAGATAATGAAGGTGTCGCGGGTGATGGCAAAGACCGCCGGAATAGAATCGACCGCGAAAATCAGGTCCATCACGTCGATAACAATGAGAACAAGAGCGAGCGGCGTCAGCATCCAGCGACCGTTCACGTGGGCCGTGAAGTCTTCTCCTTTAAAGTCGTTAGTCACCCGCACGCTTTTTCGACAAAGGCGCATGATCAAGGTATTGCCGAAATCCTTCTGATCCTGCTTGGCGAAAAACATGCGCCAGGCGCTAACCAGGAGGAACCCTCCGAAAATATAGAGAACGAAATCGAACCGTTCCACCAGGGCGACTCCCAGTCCGATCATCGCGCCGCGCATGACGAGTGCGCCGACGATTCCCCAGACCAGGACGCGATGCTGGGCGCGCGGCGGAACCTGGAAATAGGAAAAAATAAGGACAAAAACGAAGATGTTGTCCACGCTCAGCGAATACTCGATGAGGTAGCCGGTCAGAAATTCGAGGCCTTTTTCCGGACCGCGCAGTTGCCACACGACTACGTTGAACAGGAGGGAAAGGATGATCCAGATGGCGCTGCGCCGGGCGGCGGCACGCAGACTGAGTTCGCGGTCGCGCCGCTTGAACTGGGCAAGATCCACGATGAGCGCCGCGAAAACGCCAACATGGAACAGGATCCAGAACCAAATGCTCGTTCCCACGGGGCGCTACCGTTTCATGCCGAGCCCTCAACCGCAATCGTAAACGCCCCCTGACCAGACTTTTCTCTCGCGCGAAGGAACGTTCGACGTAGTTTGTTTTTCGCCATGGATGCCGAATTGGAAAAGCTCGTCGAGTCAGGAAAACTCACCTCCAAAGCTGCCGAGCAGCTGGATCAATTGCCACCCGGCACTTATTGCCTGCACAAAAGCTGGGGCTTCGGAAAGATCTCCGAGTGGAATTTGCTTTTGAATCAAATCGCCATCGATTTTCCGGGAAAGAAAGCGCATCCCATGCAGCTGCAGTATGCGGCCGATAATCTGACCGTCATTCCGTCAGACCACTTTTTGGCGCGAAAGGCGAAAGACCTCGCTGCGGTTAAGAAAATGGCGAAAGACGACCCGGCCGCCCTCGTTCGCAATATTCTGGAGAGCCTGGCCGGGCAAGCCACCGTGCAGCAGATCAGCGAGTGGATGGTAGGAGATATTTTCGAGGAAGCCATCTGGAAACGCTGGTGGGAATCCACCAAAAAGGTGCTCAAGAAAGAGGGCCATTTCTCCGTGCCGGCCAAGAAGAGCGAGCCGGTCCAGCTCCGCACCAGTCCCGTCTCCTATGGCGATGAGTTGCTCACCGTATTTGATCAGGCCCGTCAACCGAAGGATCAGGCGGCCGCGCTCGATCAGATCATCAAGTTCCACGATCAATTTAAAGACCCGGAGACGCAGTTGCAGCCGGTCGTTGTGGCGATCGAACAAACGGCCATGCGTAACCAAAAATTGCATCCGGCGCTTTCCTTTGAGCTGGTCCTGGGACGGGATGACCTTTTGGAGCGCGTGCCGAAGTTGCGCAGCACCATTGTCGGTTTGACCCTGGCCAAGTTAGTGACGGACGAAGAACCGCGGCTCATGGCTATTTTGCCACAACTGCCTTCGGCCAAGGAGAAGCGCGTCCTGCAAACATTGCCCGCCTCCCTCGGACCGCGCTGGACGCAACTGGCCCTCCGCCTGATGCAGGGCAACCAGCCACGCATGATTGGGCAAATTGCCCGAGTTTTCGCGGAGGCGGGTCAGCTGCAAGAACTTCATGAGGCGGTTGATCGAAGTATCCGAGAGCATTCGGCGACCAGCGAGATGCTCATCTGGTTGGTAAAAAACCGCGAGGGCGCATGGGAGGATCTGATCAATCCTGATCTGCTTGCCGCTATTCTTTCCGCGGTTGAACGCGATCAACACCGGGAGACGACGCGAGGGAGCCGCTTACGGGATTTTCTGATCGAAGACCGGGAGTTGATGTCGGACATGTTTGCCAAATCAGAGGTGGGTGTAGCGCGGGACGCGATGCGTCGTCTCATGCTGACTCCGGTGCTTGATGAGCTGACCAAGCGGTCGCTCCTGGCGCGTTTGGTTAAAATCTATCCCGAATTGGAGAGCATGATTACGGGCGGCCAGACGGAGGAAACGAGCGTCCCCCTCGTGGTATCATGGAGCAGCCTGGAGAAGCGCCGCGCCGAATACGAGGACGTGGTGACCCGGAAAATTCCGGAGAACACCAAGGAAATCGGGATCGCCCGTTCCTACGGCGACTTGCGCGAGAATTTTGAGTTCAAGGCGGCCAAGGAGATGCAGGCCGTTCTGATGCGACGAAAAACGGAATTGGAGTCGATGCTGCATCGCGCCCGGGGGACTTCGTTTGAAAATCCGGATACGTCGCGTGTGTCCATTGGAACGGTCGTGAAATTGCGCGAGGAAGAATCCGGGAAAGAGGAAACCTACACCGTGCTGGGAGCATGGGATGGCGATCCCGATCGCAACATTATTTCGTATCAGGCGGCCATCGGGCAGGCCTTGCTTGGTCACAGCGTGGGCGAAACGTTGTCCATTGGAAGCGAAGGGGCGGAACGAAAAGTCACCATTCTCGCGATCGATCCCGCCCCCACGGATGTGGCGGTGGCCAATCCCGACCTCGTAGAAGCGGCGTCGGTGGAATAACGGCCGGAGGCGTGTGCGCCTCCTGACGTTAGTGATGAAAAGTGGCGACCAGCGTCCAGCTAACGAATACCACGATGGCCACGGCCACGATGATGAGCATCCCGCGCAGGAGCGGGGGCATTTGACGACGGCGCCAGACGACCGTGAGGAAGCCAAAGGCTGTTAAACCGGCGAGGAATAAAAGAACAATCGGAAGCATGTGACTGGACACTGATCTCACCTGGCCAAGACGGCAAGAGTTTAGCGAAAATGGCCTTCGAAGCAGACGTAGCCGCCCATTCAAACCCATCACAGATTTCGGCGCCTGCGGGGCGAAGAAATTTATCACGTTCAGATAAGAAGCCGTAGGCGACGCGAACTGCGTCTGGTAAACGCGCCCGCGAATTTGGATTCATCTTGCCTAAGCGGCGACCGTTTACCGATGATGCGTTCATGAATGCCCGCATTAATCATCTCGCTGTCTGGGTTGCCGCTGTCGTCCAATGGATTATCGGCGGAGTCTGGTATGCAGTTCTCGGCAATGTGTGGCTGAATCTTCATGCGAAAACGATGACTGATATCGAAGATCCGCGCACCGTTCTTCCTTATGTGATCGCGTTCGTCTCGGCCCTGTTCGTTAGCTACGGGCTGGCTTGGCTGATTGGACGACTCAATGCCGGGAACGCCGTCGCGGGATTGAAGGTGGGCCTGATTTGTTTTTTCTGTTTCCTCTTCGTCGAGCACGCGACCGTTTCCGTATTTTCCTCGTTTGGGACAAATCCCTGGCCGCTGATATTCCTCGATATGGGCCGCGGCCTCGTCGCCTTTGCCGCTGGTGGTTTGATCCTGGGAGCCTGGCAGCGAAAGAGCGCCTAACAACGCCAGGGACGATCTGTGAACGATCCCATTTTCATCGCACAGGCGGATGAGCCGCTTTATTTGCTTCCCAAAATGGCCAACCGGCACGGCCTCATTGCCGGCGCCACCGGCACCGGAAAAACGGTTACTCTGCAATCTCTCGCGGAAAGCTTCAGCGCGCGGGGCGTCCCGGTTTTCATGGCCGACGTGAAAGGGGACCTCGCCGGGTTGAGTCAGGCGGGGGGCACCAATCCCAAAGTGGTGGCGCGGGCGAAGGAACTCGGCTTAACCGATTTCAAAGGCGAGGCGTGCCCGGTCGTTTTCTGTGATGTCTTTGGAGAGAACGGCCACCCCGTGCGCGCCACCGTCTCGGAGATGGGGCCGCTTCTGCTCGGTCGTTTCCTGCAGTTGAACGATACGCAGGAGGGCGTTCTCAACATGGTTTTCAAAATTGCGGATGAAAGCGGGCTTCTCCTGCTCGATCTGAAGGATCTGCGCTCCATGCTGCAGTATGTGGCGGACAACGCCGATCAGTTCAAAACGCAATACGGGAACGTCTCCGCGGCCAGTGCTGGCGCCATTCAGCGCAACCTGCTCGAGCTGGAAACCCAGGGAGCCGACAAATTCTTCGGGGAACCCGCCCTCGACCTGAGCGATCTCATTCAGACGCAGAGCGGGAAGGGGATCATCAACATTCTGGCGGCGGAAAAGTTGATGCAACAATCCCCCATGGTCTACGCCACGTTCCTGCTCTGGCTTCTCTCCGAGCTCTTCGAAAAACTGCCGGAGATCGGCGATCCGGAAAAGCCCACTCTCGTTTTCTTCTTCGACGAGGCGCATTTGCTTTTCGCCGATATCGCCCCGGCCGTGGAACAGAAGATTGAGCAGATGGTCCGGCTCATTCGCTCCAAGGGAGTGGGGATTTATTTCGTTAGCCAGAATCCGCTCGATATTCCCGACGTGGTGCTCGGACAGCTGGGCAACCGCGTGCAACACGCCTTGCGCGCTTTCACCCCGCGCGATCAGAAAGCGGTCAACGCGGCGGCCCAAACTTTCCGGCAAAACCCAAAGCTCAACGTGGAGACGGTCCTGACGGAACTGGCCGTGGGGGAGGCGCTCGTTTCCATGTTGGATGAGAACGGAACGCCCGAAGTGGTGCAGCGGGCCAAGATCGTTCCACCGCACAGCCAGGTGGGGGCGATCACGCCGGAGCAACGCAAGCAGATCATCAGCTCATCTACCCTGGCGGGACACTACGAGGCGGCCGTCGATCGAGAATCGGCTTTTGAAAAATTGCAGGCCAGGGGCGGGCTGAAAGTGCAAGCGGCCGGCGCGCCCCCGGCCACTCCGGGCGCGTCCGTGCCGGATGCGGCGAAGCCATCATTCTTCGGCTCAATTTTCGGAACGGCCGCAGCTGTTTTTCAACCGACGATCGGTCCACGTGGCGCGGTGCATGACGCGATGGCCACACAGATGGTCAAGAGTGTAGTGCGTTCGGCCGGCACCCAAGTGGGACGAGAGATTATCCGCGGCGTGTTGGGTGGAATCCTCGGCGGCGGCAGTCGGCGGAGATAGGGTAGGGACGCGGCGATGGGGGATCCGCTTACAACCGATGTTTCCCCGATCATCGGCAAGATGACGATGCCACTATCCGAAGCCTGTGCGGAGCGGGCGCCGTAGCGCGGCATCCTTACCCATCGCCGGGCGTGGATTCACGCCCGGCGAGGTGACTTCCGGGAAAGTTACTTCTTGGGAGAAGCAGCGGGGCTGGCAGCCGCGGCTGGTTCTTTCTTGGCGGCGGCTTCTTTCTTGGGAGCCTTGCCTGCCTTCACTTCGGCTTCGGTCGCGGTCATGGTGTAGGTGATCATGACTTTTTCACCGACCTTCAGATCGCCCGTCACCTTGGTGCTGGCGTCGCGGGCGATTTCCCAACGATCCTTGCCCTTCTGCACGGCGATCATTGAATCGGTGGCTTCCAGGACTGGTCCGGTGACCTGATAGGTTTTTGCTCCCGCGGCGAAGGCTGCGCTGCTAAGCGACAGATAGGCAACGGCCAATAAACTTACTGCTGATTTAATGTTCATGTGTTGGATTAGACCGCTGCGCTAGCCTTCTATTCAAGGCTTTTGTCTTTAGGAGGCTGCGGTAGTCGTCACCATGGGGCCTTCTCTTCGCGGGTCCGGCCGTTTATCCTGCTTGGGCGTGCGCACCTGGAAGTCGCTACTCGTTATTCTTCTCGTTCCCATCGTTTGCATCGCAATGGACGCCCAGACACTCACATTGACGCGCTCACGTTTCATTTTTTCACGTCAGGCCCAGCAAGGTGTGGACGGTTTTTATTATCAACCGGCGGGCCTGTGCGAGGATTACCCGGAAGAGACGACCACGGCTGAGAAAATAGAAGGGGATTTCGACGTTTTGCGTCGGACCGGGACAAAACTGTTGCGCGTCGGGATCGGCTGGGACGCCATCGAGGAACAACCCGGTCGTTACAATTGGCGCTTTTGGGACAGCATGGTGCAAGCAGCGGAACGCGAGGGCGTAACCTTGCTTCCCTACGTGTGCTACACGCCCAAGTGGGCCGCGCAGAAGAAATCTGATTTTTGGCGCGAGCCTCCCCGAAATCTGGACCGTTTCGGCGATTTTATGTTCGCCATTGCCCGGCGCTATCGCGGCAAGGTTAAGGCCTGGGAACTTTGGAACGAGCCAGATAATAGAGACTATTGGCGGGGATCGGCGAAGCAATACGCGACCATGTTCGCGCATGCCGCACGGTCCGTTCGCCGGGCGGATTCGAACGCAGTCATTGTCATGGGCGGACTGACGCAGCCACCGACGGGACCTTTTTGGAAAGCCTTCGTTCGCAGCGGGGCTGGAGCCGCCTTGGATGGGATAAATTTTCATGGCTATCTAGAAACCTGGGATGAGTCGGCCGCGGAAGGGTATCCAGCACGAATTAAGGCTTGGATGGGGGCCGCTGCAGCCTTGGCCCCGCCCAGACCGGATCTGTGGCTCGCGGAGTTTGGTTACAGCGATCTTCGTCACGCGCCGGTGCAGGGGCCGGGCGGGATAAGCCAGATTTACGAATACGAACACACCGCCAACTTTCAGGCAGTGGCGCTACTCCGGCATCACGTGCTTGCTCTCTCGGCGCAGGGCCTATCATTGAGTGCTTGGTTTCGAATCCGCGATCTGCCTGCATCGGAAGGTGTAATCGGCGACGACAATAATCGCCATTTCGGGGTGCTGGATATGCACGGGAATGCGAAGCCGGCTTTGCAGGCTCTCAGGTTTTGGAACGCCTTGGTGGATCAGCCGGTGCGCAGGCTGGATGTGCACGAGGGCGCCGATGACAAAAAGGTGACGCAGATCTACGCCTTTGAGAAACAAAACGGCGCGATTGTGATAGCGGCATGGTTGCGCAGCTCTCGGAAGGACGAAGTGATTGACCAATCGGGTGGGGCCACGGACGAGCGGCATGAAACGGTCAGCGTGGCTTTGCCAGACGCGCGGCCGGGGACGCTGCGGGTTTACAGCGCGCTGGGCGAGCCCGTGGCCAGTAGGGCCAGCTATCGGAAAGGAGTTGTGTCGGAAATAGAGCTGACGGGCGGTTCAATCTTTATGGGAGAACTGCGGCCCGCACAGTCACCACCGGAACCAAATGCGCCCCGGACCTCTGACCGAGAAAAATCCGTTTGGATTTCGTTAGATGCTGGGCAGACTGGGTTCTGAGAATCAGCAGTTTTCGACGTTTCACCGCATATCACTTTGAAAACAGGGCTTTTAATATTTGCGGCCATTGGCCTGTATCTACCGCCGCTTATCGCGGCAGAGGGGGGAAATGGACAGACCGCGGAGGTCATGCACCTGCTGGCCGCGGGCCATCAGAAGGACGCGGAACATAAACTCCTCGATCTTTTTCTTCTGGATCCAAAGAATCCGGACTACTCGTTCTGGCTTGCGGCACTGAGCAGAAGCCGGTTCGACGTGAGGGCAGCGGCACCCGGATTTGCTGATACCATGAAGAACCGGCCGGACTCACCCGAGGGTCTGGCTTCCGCCTGCGTTCTGGGCATCGACTTGTCCCGGAATCGTGCGAGCGCCATGTATTATTTCAACGCGCTGTTGACCGTGTGCGGGCAGAATCCGAATTCGATTCCGATCCATTGGTTAGCGGCGGTGATGGCGCGCACGCTGACGCGCGATCTCGAACTTAGTCCGGAGATACGCAAGCGCGTCATGCTATGCGGAGTCCGCGAATATGAAACGGTTCTGTCGCTTATGGCTCCCGGTCCGGGCCCCGCGCTCATTCATCAGACGATGGCGAATCTGCTGGACGACCTCGATGGCCCTGACCTGGCGCTCAAGCACCGGGAAATTGCCCTGAGACTCGAACGTGCCCCGTGGAGTCTGCAGGGGGCGGCCGCCACGCTTCTTCGGTTGAATCGAAGCGTGGAGGCGGAGTCGCTCATGCAGGAGGTTGTGGCCAAGGGCGGTGCTTTGGCGAGGGACTATCACACTTTGGGGAAGGCCCTTTGGAACCTGGGCAGGACGGAGGAAGCCATGGCCGCCTGGGACAGGATGTGCAAACTGGCACCAGGGAATCCGGATTATCTGAAAATAGGCGTCTTGCACGCCCGGGATCTGGGGAACTACGAGGCCGCTCGCGCCTACGCGCGCGCCGCGCCCGAGGACCGCTTCCTGAAAGTATGGGCGGCTCGCTTTGACGCGTTGCTTGGAGAACCCGCGGCAAGCGAACGGGTGGAGGAAGCAGGGTCACTTGATTTCAACGGTCAGCCGGTGAACGAAAAACTTCCGGAGGATCTGTGGTTTCGCGCGGTGCAAACAGGTGACTTGAAAAAAATCCAGCAACTCGCGGGCAGCATGAATGTCAATGCGCTCAGCCCGGAGGATCACCAGACCGCGTTGATGATCGCAGCCCGCTGTGGTTGGGACATGATGGCCGCGGAGTTGATTAAGGCGGGCGCCAACCTTGATGAGGTGGACGCGAACGGGGACACCGCTCTTCACTACTCCGCCCAGTTCGGCAATCTGCGTGTGATGAAGTTACTGCTGGAGGCAGGTGCCAGTACGGACCGGCAGGACAAATGGAATCAAACGCCTCTTATCATGTGCCCGGGCCATTCCGAATTCGCAGGTTTGGCTATGTTGCTGGAACATCACGCCAATCCGAATGTTGTCAGTTTTTGGGCGGGCACGGCGCTGCATTACGCTGCAGGACATGGCTCCCTTTCCATGATCAACGCCCTTCTCAAACATGGAGCAAACATCAACCTGGCCGACAAAACGGGCGCGACCCCGCTGATAGTAGCGTGCAGTTCGACGGTGGTGCGATGGCAGGAGAGCCCGCATTCGGTTGCGATCCTGCCCCTGCTCGCGGCCGGCGCGGATTTAAACACACGTGACAAAGGAGGATGCACCGCTCTGCACAACGCGGTGGAACCGCTCTTGAACATTCCGTTAGTCGAACTCCTCCTCGAAAAAGGAGCGGATCCTACCGTGGCCGACAAAGACGGAGTTACGCCGATCGCCAAGGCGCGCCTGCTCGGATTCGAGGAGATTGCAAAAATACTGGAAAAAAAGGCGGGTCGTCCGGAGAAATTCCATTTCCCGCAATTCGCCACTCCCGATGCCGGTTTTTCAGCAGAAGAACAAAAAGGTTGCTTCTTCGTCATGCCCATTCTCCTCGCGCAAGGCAATCCGCTGGGTCGGCCCAGCGGTCTTCCTCGCGATGACCGAAAAGAGGCGGTGAGGGAATTAAGGCGGCTTTTTGGCATTCAGAACGCCGCAGATCTCAAGGAGGAAATCGCGGCGCTCGAGGCATTCGAACCAAGTCATCGTGACGACGTCATGGATTTCCGTCTTGGACTCACCTCTGAGCAGGCGAGGGAGAGACTTAAAAGCGCAGTCCGAAATATCCACGCGTCCTGTGACCGGGAAAGCTCTGACGAAACGGCCTTCACCAAGTCCCATATCATCTATCTGGCGGACCTGGGGGTCAGTGCCGGCTTTCTCACCCGGAAGGAGGGCGATACTTTGATGACGGCCGCTTCCCGCGTCTTAAGTCAGAATTTTTCTTCCTGGCCGCCGTTCCTGAAAAGCTTTCTTCTGGGCGTCCGGTTTCATGACGGATCCGAAGCGGACCGTTACCAGCACATTTGCCAGCGCATCGTGGAGTCAGGCCCGCGCTGGCCTGGCACGGGTCACGGGCAGTAGTGGGGAAAGCAAAAACCCCGCTGAGATGAACCCAGCGGGGTTTTTGTTCTGGCGACGTCCTACTCTCGCACGACCTTTCGTCGCACTACCATCGGGGCTGCAGCGTTTCACTTCCGTGTTCGGAATGGGAACGGGTGGTGCCACTGCGCTAAGATCACCA
>JBBRQE010000118.1:0-10212 GCA_038226905.1 Chthoniobacterales bacterium
CGCGCACGCCTTTTACAAGCCTACGCCAGCGCCATGCGGAAGACACTTCCATGATGGGCCGGCCGCGTTCTTGCCTAACGACAGGCAGGCGATCATTTCCGGCGTGAATATTCTGCTCATCCAGCTCAAGCGCATCGGCGATCTGGTTCTGACCACGCCCGCCATCTCCGCTTTGCGCATGAACTTCCCCGAATCCAACCTGGTCCTGGCTCTGGCGCACGACTCGGCCGGATTGGTTCCCGCTATTACCGGCATCGATCAATCGATCGAATTACGGCGCAACCTGGGCGACGCCGGTGCGTTCGCTTCGGTTGCTCTGAAAAAATTCGATTACTGCATCGACTTCACCCGCAACGATCGTTCCGCCTTTCTCTCCCTCCTCTCGCATGCCCAAAAGCGCGTCGTCTCCTACCGGGTCAAACGCCGCGCCCCCCTGCGCGGGCGCGCCTACACGGATTTTGTCGAGCACAGCATGCGGGATATGCACACTATCGATTACAATTTGTCGCTCCTCGGACCCCTGGGAATTCACGACGTCGCCCCGCCCGTCCATCTCGACTTGCCGGAGACGGCCCAACAGGAGGCCGCACAGCTCTTGCACCGCGCTCGCATCGATCGGCCTTTCCTTGTCTTTCACCCCGGTTCGGCGCGCGCCGAAAAATTCTGGGAACCGGCGCGCTGGGGCGAAGTGATCACCCACGCTACCAGGAGCGGTTTCCACGCGATTCTGACCGGCGGAACATCGCGCCTCGAGCAGTCACACCTGGGTGAGATTTTGGCCAGCCTGCCGCGTCCTCTCGAAAATTCGCAAACGGGATTGGTCGTGGATCTTTCCGGCAAAATGGGGCTTCTCGCGCTGGCCGCCCTCATCGCGCGCACGCGTTTGCTCGTGACGGTCGATTCCGCACCGGTCCACCTGGCCGCTGCTTCTGCGACGCCGCAGGTGGATCTCTTCGGTCCGACGAATCCCTTTCACTGGCGCCCGCGCGACAGTGTAGCGTTGATTTTACAGGGTGATTCCGGACAACCTTTGCAGGAATTCGCGCCGAAACAGCCGCGTTTCCCGATGAAGCTCATCTCGACGCAAGCTGTTATCAATGCTATGGATGCGCTGCTGTCGGCTCCGGCAGTTTAACCCTTATGGGCAAGGGCAAAGACAAAGGCGAAAAGGTAAAACTCACGTTCCGCGAAACGCTCACCGCGTCGCGCGGACTTTATCGACGGCTTTTCAGTTATGTGAAGCCCTATAAATGGCGCTTCATCCTCGGCCTCGCTTTCGGCCTCCTTTTCGGCGCCGTTAACTCGTTCCTGCCTCTGGTCGTCGCGCAGGTCTGTAATTTTATCTTCAACGGAGCCGTCCCCAATCCGCGCCTGCTCATGAAGCATCATGAGATGCTGTCGGTCGGACCAAAAATTAATTCCATCTGGTGGGTTTGCCTGCTCATCCCTCTGATTATGACGGTGCGCAGTTTTCTCTCTTACGGAAACGCCTACTATATGAGCTGGGTCAGTAACAGGGTCGTTATGGACATCCGGAACCAGTTGTTCGGAAAAATGATTCATCATTCCATGGATTTTTTTAACCAGGTCCGGACCGGCTTCCTCATGTCGCGGATTGCCAACGATACGCGCAGTATGCAAATGGCACTTACCACGGTGAGTAGCGATGTCTTTAAGCAACCCGCCTCCATCATTGGCGGCATCGCTGCCCTATTCTATATCGACTGGAAGTTTACTCTCGTAACGCTGTTTCTTTTTCCTACCTGCCTCCTCCCCATTCGCCTTTTCGGCCAGCGGGCCCGCCGCGCCGTTCAGCATGATCAAAAGGGTATGGCCCTCATGACCGTGACCATGCAGGAAACCTTTGCCGGCATTCGCGTTATCAAGTCGTTCGCGCGGGAGGATCACCAGGAAAAATCCTTTACCAAAAGCACCCGCCAACAATTCAGTAACTCCATGCGCATGGTGAAGGCCATGGAGGCGGTCGGCCCCCTCGTCGAGACCATCGCTTCGATCGGCGTCGGTCTGGCTCTCTTCTATGTCTATGCGCAGAACTTGCCAGCTGGCCAGTTTTTCGGGCTAATCACCGGAATTTTCATCCTCTACGATCCGGTCAAGACGCTAAGCAAATTGCACATCGTCATGCAGCGTTCCATCGGAGCGACCACCAAGATTTTTTCGCTGCTTGATTCCGAGCCGAGTGTGCAGGACTCCGCCCAGGCCGTGGATTTGGTAACGACCAAAGGGCAAATCGATTTCGAGCACGTCACCTTTCGCTATGCCACCGGCATCACCGATGCCGTGCAGGATCTGGACCTGCGCATCGAGTCGGGCAAAACCTATGCCCTGGTTGGACCGAGCGGTGCGGGCAAATCCTCCATCCTTTCCCTCCTACTCCGTCTCTACGATCCCACCTCCGGGGCCATTCGCGTCGACGGACAGGATCTGCGCGGGCTAACTCAGCGATCTTTGCGCCAGCAGATTGGGCTGGTTACGCAGGAAACATTTTTGTTTCACGACACCATTTTCAAGAACATCCAGTTCGGCCGGCTCGACGCGCAGCCCGAAGAAATCTACGAAGCGGCCCGGACCGCCTTTGCCCACGACTTCATCATCGCTCAACCGGAGGGCTACGAGACGGTCATCGGCGACAAGGGTATGATGTTGTCGGGCGGCCAGCAGCAGCGCCTGGCCATCGCCCGCGCCCTGTTGAAAAATGCGCCGATTCTTCTGCTCGATGAAGCGACTTCCGCTCTGGACTCAGAATCCGAAAAGGAGATCCAACGCGCCTTGGAACGTCTGGCCCAGGGACGCACCGTCATAGCCATCGCCCATCGGCTTTCCACCATACTGTCAGCCGACCAAATCGTGGTGATGGATCATGGACGCGTCATCGAGACCGGCACGCACGCCGAGTTGCTCGAAAAATCGGGGCATTACCGCCGCCTCTACGATCTGCAGTTCAATCGACCCAGCAGCGCCCTGTCCGAGACAACCCCGGAGCCCGACGTGTTGGAGGAAGAATTGTTCAACGCTCTTTAGCTGGCAAATGCCAACTATGAAACTTCTTCGGCTCTTCCCTCTTCTACTCGGAGCCCTCACCTGCCGCGCCCAAGCCGTCGACCGATTCGCGCGCTGGGAAAACGAGATCGCGGCCTTTGAGCAAAAGGATCGGGCTCACCCGCCCGAGAAAGGCCATGTCGTTTTCATCGGCGCGTCTGGTCTGCGCAAGTGGAAAACGCTCGAGCAGGATTTCGCCCAGTATCACGCGGTCAATCGGGGCTTCGGCGGCTCGCAGTTAATCGACAGCGTCCACTTTGCCGATCGCATCATTTTCCCCCATGAACCGCGGCTCGTCGTCGTGCACGTGGGCGGCAACGACATTGCCGCCGGTGTTTCGCCCGAAGAGTTGGCCGCCCGTTTCCGAGCCTTCGTCGAGAAAGTGCAGGCCCGGCTTCCCCAGACAAAAATCGCCTACCGTGGGATGGGGCCGAGCGTCGCGCGATGGAAAGACGCTGACAAAATCAAACGCGCCAACACCCTGATCGAGGCTTATTGCCACGCCCATCCCGGGCTGATTTTTATCGACGTGTTCTCGAAGCTGCTCGGACCGGACGGCCGCCCACGGCCGGAGCTTTACGAGGACGGACTGCACTTCAACGCCAAAGGCTACGCGTTGGAGAAGCAACTCATCGAGCCCTACATCAAAGAGGCACTCTCCCCCTCAGGAACGCCATCGCCCGCGGCGCGCTAACGCGCACCGAGGCGCGCTCGACCGACCTAACAGGTCACATCTTTGCCTTCGCTTCCGAAGACGCGCATCCGCTCGGTTGCCGCGATACCCTGCACTTTCGCCCCAGTGTAATGGAACTGGAGCGCGCGCCGGCGTTGACCGGAATGATTATGCGGCGTCCCGTGCGGCAGCAACCCATCGAACAAAAGCAATCCGCCCGGTTTCAGGGGAACGGCCGTGCTCCGTTTCCCCTGCATCTGGGAGTCGCAGATCTGCCAATCGCGGCGCTTCCAATGAAGAATCGGCTCGCGATGTTCACCCGGCAGCAACTGCATGCAGCCATTCGCAATAGTGGCTTCGTCGAGGGCAATCCAAACGCCCACCACCGGCGCGGTGTGAGGAAAATTAAAATAGGAAAGATCCTGGTGCCACGGCTTTTCCGTCCCGAGATGCGGCGGCTTCAGCAGGGCCATGTCCTGAAAGAGAACGGGGCTGTCCCCCAGCAGGCGTCCCACCGCCGCGAGCAAAGCCGGGTGTTGCGCGATGGCCTTCAGGCGTGGTTCGAACTCCACGAACCAAGCCAGTTTCCGTACTTTGTCCTGGCGCTCGTCAAGCGTAAGCGTATCGAGGACATCCCGGACGCTCGCTTCAAAAATAATTCCCTTAAACTCCGGATTTCCCCCTCCAATCAAATGCAGCAGGCCCTCCATGGCCGCAGTCATCTCAGCGGGTGAGAAAGCGCGCGCCACCGAAAGGTAACCGCTTTCCTTGTAGAAATTTTCGTCGCCCGGCGTCAGTGAATCCAGATCGGGAATCTGCCGCGCCTTGGCCAACGGATTGTACAGATCCTGAAAATACGGGTCAGGTGGAGTTTCCTTCGTCAGTTGCTCTATTTCGCTCATGTCCTCAATCGGTGTTAGCTGGTTCTTTGCATAGCCAGTTCATACCCCATTATTGTATCAATAATCGGTCTCATTCTCAAAGCGTTTAGTCGTATGCCGCGGGCATCACTAGATCCTCCTGGCCGCGGGGAGCCATTCCCCGATCAGTCCGCCGGAAGAGTTGTCGTGCTTATGGCGGGCCCGAGTCCCGGCAAACTTCTCCACCCACGACCGCACGAAATTCCTGCCGCCTCTTCTCGTGCTCAGCATCACTCAGAACCGGCTCCCACTTCAGGCCGGACGGCTGGTCCGGCAGCGTCACCCACGATCGGCAACCGCCAAACCTCGCTTCGTCTGGAAAAGACCACGCCGGCAGGAGTCGAAATGCCCTAACCAAGGCCACATGCAGGCCGGGAGCTTCCGTGTAATCGAATCGTTCGCGCACCACTTCGTCGCGCAGGATGTGCAAAGAGGCGAGCGCCTCCGCCACCGGCCATGATGTGATGACCTGCGCGCTTTCCAATCTTAGCAGGCAGCGAATTTCAATTGTGCCGGCTTCCTTTTCGGGCATCGGGAGGTCGGTGGCGCGGACTTTTTCCGGTTGCTCATGGAACCAGGTGGGGAAGAGGAAGAATTCGCGATGTCTAAAGGAGAAGCCCTCGGCCCCTTCGGCGATTCCCCCTTTGCGCACGATCACACTCTGCCGGCCACACTCGAAAGCCTGGCAGACCATGGCCCACTCCTTGAAACCGATACTTTGCATTTGGCGCACTCCAAACTAGTCTGCGCAAAATGCCGATCAACATTGACCTGCACTCGCACTCGTTCTTTTCCGGCGACGGCGTTTCCAGCCCGGAAGACATGATTGCGGCGGCCCGGGCCAAGGGCTTGCACGGCATCGCCGTAACCGATCACAACACGAGTGACGCCATCACCTACCTTCTGGACAAGGGGCTGATGCGGATGGACGGCCTGCCCGTCGATGATTTTCTGGTCGTGCCTGGCGTCGAGGTGACCACGGCGGAAGGGCACCTGCTTTGCGTCGGCGCGACTCTTCCCTTCCTAAAAGGCAAACCGGCCCTTGAGGTCTGCGAGATAATTCACGAGCGAGGTGGCTTGGCCATTCCGCCGCATCCCTATGATTTGTTTCGCGCCGGAATTCGCTTCTCCACCCTGGAGACGCTGCCGGTGGATGCGCTCGAGGTTTTCAACGCCGCTACCACTCTTCGGCGCTACAACCGTTATGCCTTCAAATATGCTCAGGCGCGGGGTCTGCCCATGACGGCAGCAAGCGATGCGCACCATGCCGCTGCTATTGGTACCGCCTATACCATCCTGAACACGGACGATCTTTCGGTTAAAGGCGTGCTCGCCCAGATTTTGAAGAGCAACGAATTGAACGAGCAGTATCTCACGCCCCGCGACAGCATGCGCAAGACGTGGAACAACTGGCTGCGTCTGCGCCGGCGCAAGAAATTGCCCGAGACCAAGTCGCGCATGAAAGCGGGCGAGTAAACCGCCGGCCTGCCTAACGAACACTCAGGAGCCGGGCAAGCGCGTCCGGCTCGGTCACGGGCGCCTGGCAGGTAAAATTTTCACAGACATAAGCGGCTGCTTTTCCCTTGATCATCGACATATCGGAAATGGCCTCCAGCTTCTGCTCCAGATAACGCTGGCCCTCCGCCCCGTCAGCCAGCAGTACTATTTTATTTGGCAAAAAGTGGCGACTGACTTCACTCAGTAAAGCCCGCGTATCGGGCGCATCGGGTTTTCCTGCGATGACGATCTGACGTTCCCTGCCCGATTGGTAATCGAGCGCGACCAGCATCTGGGGCATGGCGCTCGGGTAGCGCGACAGGATTGCTTGGAAAGCACCGACCGTGCTGGCGGCCAGCTCGCGGAATTCGGCACTTCCGCGAATTTGGGCGAGGCGCAACAGATTGAGCGCAGCCACCGAACTGGCCGCTGGCTCCGCCCCGTCGTTGTCGTCTTTCATGCGCAATACGACGCTTTTATCACGTCCGGTTGTGCTGAAATACCCGCCCTCCTTTTCATCCAGAAACAACTTGTCCTGGACCTCCTGGAGCGTGACCGCAAATTTCAGCCATTTCACTTGGAACGACGCTTCATAAAGGTCGAGCAACCCCTGAATGAGGAAGGCGTAATCGTCAGCAAAACCTTCCACCCGGCTGCGCCCCCCGCGGAAACTGCGATAAAGCGTCTGGTTTTTTTCGTCCCAAAGATTGGCCCGGACGAACTGGGCCGCGCGCGCGGCTCGCTCCACGTAATGGGGATCGTCCAGGACCGCCCCGCCCCGCGCAAACGCCGAAATCATGAGCCCATTCCAAGCCGTGATAATTTTGTCATCGAGATGAGGACGAGGCCGTTTGTCCCGCAGCCCTGATAGTTTTTTGCGGGCCTCCGCCAGCAGTTGCCTGACGTTGTCTTCGCTCTTCTTAAATTGTTTAGCCGTTTCGGCGATCGCGTGCCGTTGGATCAGAATATTCTTCCCGCGAAATTCCCCCTGCGGATCACTCTGCGCCAACGCATTTCCATCCGGCTCCACGCCGTAGTGGAAATTGAAAATTCCCGCGGAATAGCCCAGAGCATTTTTGATTTCTTTCTCCGTCCAAACATAGAAGGCACCTTCTGCGTGCTCCGGTTTTCCCTTTTGCAACAGGCTGTCCGCGTCTTCCGCGGAGAAGAAACCGCCCTCCTTCGCGGTCATATCGCGCGCCACGTAGTCGAGCACATCCCGCGCAGTAGTTTCCAGATCGGCGTCGCGCGTAATTTGAAAGGCGTCCAGGAAAGCGCCGGCCAGCTGGGCCTGGTCGTAGAGCATCTTCTCGAAGTGCGGGACGTGCCAGTATTGGTCGACCGAGTAGCGATGAAAGCCGCCCCCCAGATGATCATGCATTCCGCCCGCCGCCATTTTTCGAAGGGTAAACAAATCCATCTCCAGGGCATGCTTGCCCTTTTCGCTCTGCGGAGCGCGCGCGTAAAAACGCGTGAGGAAGTTAAAAATAACCGGGCGCGGAAATTTTGGCGCGGTGCCGAAGCCTCCTTCTTTCGCATCAAAAGTTTGCGCCATTTGATCATAAGCCTGGTCCAGCGCGCCCGGACCCATTTTTCCTTCCGGGGCGGCCGCGCCCTGGGCTTGTCGCAGGGCGTCCACGATCCTTGACCCCTGTTGGACGATTTTCTCGTGATCCTGTTTCCAGGCTGCCGCGATCTTTTCCAGGACGCTTTTGAAACCCGGCCGTCCGCCCTGATCGGTCGGCGGAAAATAAGTACCGCCGACGAACGGTTGCAGATTGGGCGTCAGCCAGACGCTCATGGGCCACCCGCCACTGCCGGTGGTTGCCTGGACAAAGGTCATGTAAACGCGATCCACATCGGGCCGTTCTTCCCGGTCCACCTTGATATTCACAAACTCCCGGTTCATGACCGCGGCGATCTCTTCGCTCTCGAACGATTCGTGGGCCATGACGTGGCACCAGTGACAAGTCGAATAACCAATGGAGAGGAAGATCGGCTTATTCTCGGTCCGCGCTTTGGCGAACGCTTCTTCGCCCCATGGATACCAGTCGACCGCGTTGTGCGCATGCTGGAGAAGGTAGGGCGATTTTTCCCCAGCTAGCCGATTAGTATGCTGGATCACGATTGCGGAAGAATCCGCCGCGAGATGAATGGGAGTCACTAGCAGGATGAGAGTTGAACGACCTTGGCAAGACGCATGACCGACAGTCTGGAGGGACACGCGCCATCCTGTCCAGAAATTGTATGTCCGAGAGCGGGACGCGCCGTCCCTTATCTGGTCAACAACTCCAGCCGCGGAGCTGTCTCCGGCGACCATGGGTTTACTCGAAAATCTGACTCGATGATGTTTTCCCGGTTGCTCCGCAACAAGATCAGGAAGCCCGCCACATCGAAGGCGTGATGGATGGGAGCGAAGGGCGCGAGATATTTCTCCGCCAATTGAAAGAGGCGCACGGCCGGTCGCAGGCGCCGTCCATGTTTCGGATGGCTCGGTTGTTCGAAGTTTTTCTGCAGATGAACAAAGGCGCCGGCTCCCTGAATGAGGCCCTTGAAGAAATCATCGTCGGCCGTGTCGGTCGATAACCAGACCTGCTCGAGCACGTCGTGCGCTTCGTAATAGCGCTGCTCGTTCCAGCATTGGAAAAAAGCGCGGTAATAGGGGTGATCCTGCACGCGTGCACTTCCGCCGGCGGGCGTTTCTCCGCTTAACCCCGAGACCAAATGTGAAATCCGCTCGCCTTTGCTCATGAAAAGCTTACTTTTGTCGCGGCTCAGCCAATGAGCAAACCCGCCGGCACTATTCATTTACAGGACAAGCGAGCGCGCCACCGCTCCCGCACGCAGGAATGACAGAATTGGTCTTCGCCATCCTGTTGGTTGTCATAGGCATTCTCATATTTTGCTCGGCGCTCTTTTCCGGCCTGGAGACAGCCCTCTTTGCTTTGAAACCGCATCAGCTCCGTCGCTTGCAAAACAATCATCCGGGCCTCGCCAAATTCATTCAGGTCTTCCGCGATAACCCGCGCCGGGTCCTGAACGTCCTGTTGCTAGGCGACGGCCTGGTCAAGGTCCCGCTGGTGGTTCTGTGCCTGTTTGTACTCTGGCGCAATCCTTTCGCCGCGCGCGTCCCCCAATGGCTGGCCGCCACCGCCATTTTTGCCGTGGTCGTTTTGTTCTGCGATCTGATTCCAAAATTGCTGGCTCTCTCCGCCCCCTACCGTCTTTCCGCCATCGGCGCCTTCACCCTGCAGATCTCCATACCGCTGCTCGATCGGGTGGGGCACGGTCTCGAAACATTCAGCACCGCCTTGGTCAATCTTCTGGCCGGATCGCCTCCTCCACGCGGCCCGCACGTCAGTGACGAAGAACTCGAAACCCTCGTGGAAATCGGAGAGGAAGAAGGCGCGCTGCATGAAGCGGAAGCCGAAATGATTCAGGAGATCATCAAGCTGGGCGACAAGACGGCCAAGGATTGCATGACGCCGCGGGTCGACACCTTCATGTTGCGGGATGACCTAACGAATGAGGACGCGATCGCTCTCCTGCGTGAAAAACGGCACCGGCGCGTGCCCGTTTATGTCGACACACCCGATCAGGTCCTGGGCATCCTCGACATAAAGCTTTTCCTGATCGATCCCTCCGTCCATTACACGGAAGCGCTCATTGCTCCTTCTTTCGTTCCGGAGACGATGCGCGCGCTCGATCTGCTGAAGCGCTTTCTCTCCCACGCCCAGGCCCTGGCCATCGTGGTCGACGAGTTCGGAGGCACCGAAGGAGTCATCACCACCACCGATATCGTGGAAGAAATTCTGAGTGACGCGGTTCCGCGCGGCGATACCGATCTTTATATCGAGCCGCTCGAGCACGGGAGATTTCTGGTGAGCGGCAGCGCGCGCCTCGATGATTTGAGTGAGCACCTCGGCTTTGACCTGGCGGCGGACGGGATCGATACGATCGGCGGATTCGTCTTCAATCGCCTTGGTTACCTGCCGCCCTCGGGAGCGCGCCTGGAAATGCCGCGACTGGCCATGACGGTTCGGCGAGCCGGTCGCAAACGGA
>JBBRQE010000119.1:0-10091 GCA_038226905.1 Chthoniobacterales bacterium
ATAGCCTTTGGCAGACCTCATCTCCGTTGACGTCGGGCAGACTATAATCCAAGAGCGCCAGATCGGGCAGGACGCGTTCGATTTCTTTGACCCCGGCCAACCCGCTGGCCGCCGTCGTGATTTGGAGAGTGGAATCGGCCATGGTGAGAACGTCTTCCACAAAAATGAGCAGCATCTCCGTGTCATCCACCAGCACGATTTTCTTGCCGGTTTTCGGGACCGGCCTGGCTACAATCAGCGGAGCAGGCGGAGCCGCGACGGCCGGCGGACTCTGGACCTTTACCTTTTGTAAGGCCGCCAAAAACGAGTCTGTCCAGGGAACTGGAATCGTCCGTTTAGCCACCACGCGGGCTCGTTTTTCCTTTTCCCGCATTTCCGGCTGCGGCCAATTGAACAATTCTTCCAGAGCGTCCGGTCCAGTGCGCTTCCCATTCTCGGCGTGAATGAGTTGTCCATCGACGAAGTGCAGCTCGCCGGACTTGCTGCCATTCTTCTTGATCTCCAGGACGACTGTGCGGCCGCCAGCACACTGGAGAAGAGCGGCATCGATTGCTCCGAAAGATCGCAAGGTGCCACGAAGATGTTCTGTTTCTGATTCTTTCCAGGGCCCGAGCAAGGCCTGCACAGCCGCTCCCAATTCAGCGACATCGAATGGTTTTTCGAGAAACTGCAGGGCGTGCTGGGTCCCGCGGTGCTCGATGAGAGCTTTGGGAATGGTCGCCCCAATGATCAAAACGCGGGTCTCCGGATGAGCCTCCCGCATTTTACCTAACAACTGCGTGAGCTTGGGCCACGGCGGATCCACATCGATCAGTAAAAGCTCCGGATGAATCTCGCCGGCCAGCATTTCCGCCTCTTTCAAAGAGCGGGCCACCCGGGTCGAGTGGCTGGGAGCGAACTTCTTTAAGGCCGAGCTGATAGCGGCGGCAAGTGCACTGTACTCTTCAAGAAGAAGAATGGCAGGTCTGACCGTCGTTCCGGGTGAAATGGAGGCATTAGGCACGATGGTAACCGCGGCGGATTGAGAAGCTGGCAGGGGAGGACACAATGTCAAAGCTGAGACGTGCAAGTTGCGTGCCCCGCCTCCCGCTCAACCCTCGTGTTCCTGCGAAAGAATTACTCGAAACGGAGGGCCTCAATCGGGTCGAGCGAGGCCGCCCGATAAGCCGGATATAGCCCAAAACCGATGCCAATGGCGGAACAGACAAGCAGGCCGGCGATGGCCCAGCCATAGGGAAAGATAAGGTCTACTTTCAGCCAGGCGGCCAGGAGATCCCCCCCGATCACCCCGAGGATGATCCCGAGAATCCCGCCAGCCTCGGAAATGAAGACCGCTTCAGTCAAAAACTGTCGCAAAATGTCGCGACTGCGCGCGCCGATCGATTTGCGCACGCCTATTTCCTTGGTTCGCTCCGTCACACTCACCAGCATGATATTCATTATGCCTATGCCAGCCGCCACCAGCGCGATAAAGCTGATGACAAAGGCGCCGATGCGCACAACCCCCGCGATGGACGTGAACGCGCTCTTCAACGAATCGTTGGAGTAAATCTCGAAATCGTTCGGCTGGCTGGCCTTAAGACCGCGCACCATTCGCATGGCGCCCACCGCGCGATCCAGCGTGCGGTTGTAGTTTTCCTGGGTAAACGATTGCGTCGCGATATTCACGGTGCGCTTCGCTTCTCCATAATTCTCGAAGAATCGCGTAATAGGCAGGATGCAAATGTCGTCCTGGCTTTGACCGAAAGACGTTCCCTTTTCGCCCAGCACGCCAATCACGCTAAAGCTGTGACCACTGAGGCGGATCTCCTTGCCGATGGGTGATTCATGCGGGAACAACCGCTTCTCGATCGACTTGCCAATGACCAGGACCCGGCGGGATAACTCCACGTCTTCATCGGTAATGTTGCGCCCATAACCAAGCGTATAGGCGTTGGCCGTGAGGAAGCTTTTGTTGCTTCCCACCACCGTCAGGCTGGGCGGTGTTTTAACGCCGTTGTAAACCGCCTGACCGTTGAAATCAAAGGTCTTGAGGCAGACCTCGCGCGCCGTTTCTTCCATCAGTTCGTAGAACTTAAGGGCCTGTCGGTAGGTAATGTTTTTGCGGTTCTCGAACTTTTTTGCCCCGTTCCCGCTGGAGTTGCCATTGGGAGGATACTTGGCGAACTGAAAAATGTTCGACCCAAGAAAACTGATGCCGCTCTCGATCGAGGTCTGCAGTGCGCCGATGGCCGTCATGACCGAGATGACGGAAAAAACGCCGATCGTAATGCCGGTCATGGTCAGGGCGGATCGCAGCTTATTCGCCCCGAGCGAGGTCAAAGCCATGGCCATGGTTTCGCGAAAGCGCATGTCAGCAGAACCGGTCGAACGAGGTGGCGCTCCGGATAGGGGAAAGCGCCAACGGTTGGCCACGTCGGGCGGAGCGAGGAGCCGTCCACATAGTGAGCAACCCTTCCACTTCGATCGGAATGACAGAAAGAGCGCTACTCATAGCGAAGAGCGGTCACCGGATCCAGACGCGAGGCCGACCAGGCAGGGGCGAAACCCGAGACCAAGCCGGTCAAGACGGACACGAGCATGCTTACCATAACGAGTCCGAGGGAGAACTGGATAGGGAAGGACGGGAAAGCCGCGCCGATGCCGAAGCACAAGACGTAGGCAAAGCTCAATCCGATCAATCCTCCCAGGAGACAGAGAGCGGTCGATTCAATCAGAAATTGAAGTAGAATCGTGCGCCGCCGTGCCCCTAACGCTTTCCGCGTTCCGATCTCCTTGGTCCGTTCTTTCACACTGACGAAAGTGATATTCATGATCCCGATCGCTCCGACAAATAAAGAAAGTCCGGTGATAAAAAGTCCGGCGATGGCGATGGAATTCTTAATGGGATCGAGTGTGCTTTTAAGGGCCTGCTGCTCATTGATGCTGAAATCGTCCTTCTTCTCCGGGGGCAGGGCCCGCACCCGCCGCATCAAGCCCGTGAGCTCGTCCTTCGCCTCATTCAGCTTTGTCTTGTCCTTTACCTTGACCAGGATATCCGAGTCGCTCTTGGCGCTGAAATATTTTTGAAAAGCAGGCAACGGCATGACCACGATCGCATCCAGACTGAACAAGCCAAGAAAGGTCCCCTGGCGCGAGATTACCCCAATCACCTTGAATGATTGTCCGTTGATCAAAACTGATTTATCGAGCGGACTCTGCGAGGGAAAGAGCGCATCCGCCACGTCATAGCCAATAACGCACACGCTCGCTCCGTCGCGTGATTCGATATCGTTGAAAAAACGACCCAGCTTGAATTCGAAAGTGGAAGTAATGATGTAATCCGCCACCGTTCCGCGCACCAGGATGTTACTCACTTCGTTGTCCGCGTATTTGATGCTGCGAAAGAGAGCCGAACTCGGAACGGCCACTACCAGGTTCGAATTCGGCGTGGCCGCGATCATGCGATTGATCGGGTCGGCATACTCCGTCCTGATTTTTTTGCGGTCGCGATAATTCCACCAATCGTCGACCTGTCGCCAGGGCCATTGCTCTACGTAGAGGACGTCGTCTCCAAAGACGGACATGCTCTTATCGAATCCCGTCTGAATTCCACCGATGGCCGTGCCCATGAGGGTGACGGCCACGATTCCAATAATCACGCCCAGGGCGGTGAGCATGGAGCGCGTTTTGTTGGAACGCATTTGGGCGACCGCGATCTTCCAGCTCTCGCTTAGTTCGTAGACAAATCGTTTCATTGATCCCTAACTAGGGGAGAGCGGCGGCTCTGGCCTCGGGCGCGAGCCCTACCTGGTCGCTTTCGATCAAACCGTCACGCAGGTTAACGGTGCGGCGGGCGTGTTGCGCGATGTCTCTTTCGTGGGTCACCAGGATGATGGTGTTCCCTTGCTGATAAAGGTTTTCCAGCAGGGCCATGATTTCCTCGCCTGTTTTTGAATCGAGGTTTCCGGTGGGCTCGTCCGCCAGAATAATGGAGGGCCGGTTGACCAGCGCGCGGGCAATGGCCACGCGTTGCCGCTGTCCTCCGGAAAGTTCGTTAGGCTTGTGATGAATGCGGTCGCCCAGACCGACATCCACCAGGGCCTGGGCGGCGCGTTCTTCGCGCGTCTCCGGATCGATGCCGGCGTAAATAAGAGGCAATTCTACGTTGCGCAGGCTGGTCGACCGAGGCAGCAGGTTGAAGGTCTGAAAGACAAATCCGATCTCGCGATTGCGGATAGCCGCCAATTCGTCATCGTCCATCTCCGCCACATTCTTGCCGCTGAATTCGTAATGACCCGATGAAGGTGTGTCCAAACAACCCAGCATATTCATGAGGGTGGATTTGCCGCTCCCGCTCGGACCCATTATCGCGAGATACTCATTCCGCCGGATTTGCAGCGAGACGCCGCGCAAGGCGTGCACGGTTTCCTCACCCATCACATAGTTCTTCGTGATGTTTTCGATATCGATCACGATGGGCCCGGGCGGGCGAAGCTCAGTATTCATCTTGATCGCGTGCGCTGTCGGACAAGCCGACGGGAGATCGAAAGACTGCTCATCACAAGGAGCCGCATGTTCGTGGGCCTGCTCTACTTGGTCGCTTCCTTGTCGATAACCACCTTGGCGCCATCCTTTAATTTCCGGCTGATGGCGCTGTAACTTCCCGAAATCACGTCGTCTCCCGGTTTGATTCCGCTGGTGATCTCCATGGAGCTATCGTCTGCGATACCTGTCGTCACCTTAGTCCAGACACTCTTGTTCCCGACCATTTTGAAGACACCCTTTTGCAGCTTTTCGTGTTCGTCTTTCTGCGCTTGTTTTTCCTGGCGCTCATTCGTGACATCGGTTGCGGCATCTCCCTTGTCGCGCGCGGTCAACTTCTGTTTGCGTTTCTCGATCTCCTCAGGGCTAAGGTTGCTATCGCCCGTGCGAATGGTCACGCTTTGCATGGGAACGGCCACCGCATTCTTGACCACATTGGTTTGAATGTCGGCCGTGCAACTCAAAGCGGGGCGCAAAACAACTTTGTCATTCTCGAGGTTGATCTTCACTTCAAAGTTCGTCACCTCCTCTTGCGTTCCGGCGCCCGTGGTCTTGCCCGTGTTGGCAATTTGCTGGACGGTCCCTTGGAAACGACGGTCCCCATAGGCGTCGATCTTGACGCTGGCTTTGTCCCCCAGCTTGACGTTAACCACGTCGTTTTCGTTCACGTCGACGACTCCCTGCATGTGAGCTAAATCGGCCACCCGCATCACTTCGGTGCCGGCGAACTGATTGGTGGCGACCACGCGCTCGCCCAGTTTGCTATTCAAAAGGGTGATCGTCCCATCGATCGGCGAATAAATTGTGGTTTTGGAAAGAGCATCGCGCGCCTGACTCGAACTCGCTTCCGCTTGCTCTATCATATGCAACGAACCTTCGTAGGTATTCTGGGCGATATCGTAGGCGGCTTGCGCCGTGGTGAATTCAGCGTCCGCAATCATCTTTTTGGAAAACAGATCTTTGCTTCTTTTAAGATCCAATCCGGCTTTTGTCATCGACGCCTTGAGCTGCAGATTGGTGGCTTTGGCCGTGCTGATGGCCGCTTCCTGTTGCTCGAGCAAAGCTTTATAGGTGTCCGGTCGAATCTTTAGGAGTAAATCGCCCTTCTTCACCGCTTTCCCATCTTCCACGGGCAGGCCGATAATTTCACCTGCCACCTCCGGCGAAATCTTGACCTCCGTCTCGGGTTGCACTTTGCCCGTGGCCGAAACCGTCTGAACAATCGTCTTGCGCACAGCCTTGTCTGTGGTCACCGGAATGGGCTTCTCACGTTTTCCCAGAATAATGGAAACGATGATCCACAGGAGGATCAAACCAACTGCTGCAAAAATGATGTAACGCGTCCGGCGCGAACGGCGTTTCTTAATACGGGGTGCAGCGGCCGGGGAGGCGATGGGTTGATGCATGGGAGGCGCGGCCGGGGCCACAGATGACGACATAAATACTGTTCGGTTAAAGCATTGCCAGGCAATTAGCGATCATTCCGCGCGCTGATTGGATGGTCGGCGAACGCGTTTCGGATTCAGGAAACTTTCGGCAATTCCGCGTCCTTGCGCAACCGAATCTGTTGCACAGCCCAGACAGCATGCTCGGCAATCAGTGCCTCCGGATCCCGGCTGGCTCTTTCCAATGCTGGCAAATCACTCTCGTCCCCCACATTTCCAAGCGCCACACAGACGTTGCGCAGGAAACCCCTGCGTTTGATGCGTTTTATGGGTGAAGTGCGAAAGAGCACCCGAAATTCCTCGTCGGAGAGCGCCAGGTAGTCGCGCAGACTCATGGCGGCGACCGCGTTAGGCGCGGCAAAGGCGGCTTCGCGAGACACTTCGGCGAAGCGATTCCAAGGGCAGGCATCGAGGCAGGCGTCGCAGCCAAAGATTCGATCTCCCACAAGCGGCCTAAACTCCAGGGGGATCGCTGTTTTTAGTTCAATGGTCAGGTAGGAAATGCAGCGGCGCGCGTCAAGCCGATGCGGCGAAGTAATGGCCGCGGTGGGACAGGCCGTCATGCAACGCTCGCAGGTGCCGCAACGATCTTTTTGCGGAGCGTCTGGGGACAGTTCGAGAGTCGTTAGGATTTCAGACAGAAAGAACCAGGTGCCGAGATGGTCATCGATCAGCATCGTGCTTTTGCCGTGCCATCCGACTCCCGCCTGCGCCGCGAAATCTCTCTCCAGGACCGGGCCCGTATCGACATATATTTTTTGAACCCCGCCGCACTGCTGAAGAAAAAGATCGATCTTCACTAACTTTTCCGTGACGACGTCATGGTAATCGTCGCCCCACGCGTAACGCGCAATGCGGCCCGGTTTCCTTGCTCCCGCCGGGCTGGAAAGTCCCTGCCAATAATTAAGCGCCAGCACGATGACCGAGCGCGCCCCCGGCAGTACTTGCTGTGGGTCGCATCGTTTTTCTTCGCCGCGCGCCATGTAATGCATCTCGCCGGCCGCCCCCTCGCGCAGCCAGGCCCGAAATGCGTCGGCATGGGGCGGGGGACCGCAGGTAGCAACGCGGCATGCACTAAAGCCAACCTCTGCGGCAAAACTGATCAGACGCGTCTTGAGATCATTCTCTGAATCGATCCCGGCGGAGGGCGCGGCGCCGGCGTGCCTTTTCATGGCCGGGGATCATTCAAAATCCGATTCTGAATCTTCTTCAGGATAAGAGCAGCCACCTCGTCGTGTCTCATGCCTGTCGTATCGATCCGAATATCAGCCATCCTAGCATAGAGAGGTTGCCGCGCGCCGGCCATCTCGGTAATCGTCGCATGCGGGTCCTTCGTTTTCAGCAACGGGCGATTCCCTCGACGCGAAGCCCGCTCCAAAAGGGTTTCCACCTCAGCGTCCAGCCAAACGACCGTTCCAAATTTTTTTAGCATCTCGATATTTTCCGGCCGCAGCACCATTCCTCCGCCGGTTACGATAATGGCAGAAACATTGCGGGGGAGTTCCGCCAGGACGACCGTCTCTAGATCGCGAAACCATTCTTCGCCGTTCAGCGCAAATATTTCCGGAATGGAAATCCCGGTTTTCGCAATGATCAGTTCATCCGTGTCGAAGCGCTCTTGACCCGTGTGTTTTTGCAAAGCCCGGCCAACAGAAGACTTACCCGCGCCCATCATTCCAACGAGCACGATCGATCCGGTGCGCGAGTCCATCAGGCACTCTCGATTTACAGGCGCTGCCGCACAAGGCGGATCGCGCGTCTTCATCCGAGGCAAAAACCGCTTTACACGCGCGGCAGTTGCGAGGAAGTGAATCGCGTTATCGCAAGCTTATGGCGCGCCCCAAGCCTTCTCCCCTCGTAGCTGTCGTCATGGGCAGTGCTTCCGACTGGGAAACGGTGCGCCACGCGGTCGAGATGCTGGAGCAACTCGGGGTGCCAAGCGAACATCGGATCGTTTCGGCCCACCGCACCCCGGATCTCCTGGCGGATTTTGCACGCACGGCGGCGGATCGCGGGCTGCGCGTGATCATTGCCGCGGCGGGCGGCGCGGCCCATTTACCGGGCATGATCGCGGCCCACACTTGGGTACCCGTTCTGGGCGTACCGATCATGACGAAATCGCTTAAGGGCATCGACTCGCTGCTGTCCATCGCGCAAATGCCGGCCGGAGTACCCGTCGGCACTCTCGCCATCGGCGAAGCGGGGGCGAAAAACGCCGGGCTTCTCGCGGCCAGTATCATCGGGCTGAGCGATGCAAAGGTGCGGCGACGGGTCGAAGCATTTCGCCGGACACAGACGAAGGCGGTTCTCAAGCAACGGCTCCCATGATGCGCGTTTACCCGCCCGGCTCGACCATCGGTGTGATGGGCGGCGGGCAACTCGGCCGCATGTTCGCGGTGGCGGCCCGCCGCATGGGCTACCGCGTGCATATTTTTACTCCGGAGAAGGATGGTCCGGCCGCGCAGTTCGCCGATCTCGCCACCGAAGCGGAGTATGCCGATGAAAACTCTGTCCGGCATTTCGCGCGGGCGGTCGACCTGATCACTTTCGAATTCGAAAATATTCCGATCGAGACGATTGGCTGGTGCGCGGATCACTGCGAAGTGCGGCCGGCCGCTGCCGTCCTTGAGATCGCGCAGCATCGCCTTCGCGAAAAGACGTTTCTCGCCCGAAACAGTTTTCCGCTGCCGCAATTCCGGGCTGTGCATGACCGGGCGGAGCTTGAATCGGCGGTAGAGCTGATCGGGCGAGCGGCCATTCTCAAGACGGCCGCCTTTGGCTACGATGGCAAAGGACAGCAGTCGATCGGCTCCCGCGAGCTCGACGACATTTGGGAAACGCGCGCGGCCGATGACCTTGTCCTCGAACAGGCCATCGATTTCGAAAAAGAGATTTCGATCATCGTGGCGCGCGCTCCCGGCGGAGAAATGAAGGCGTTCCCGATTGCCGAAAATATTCATCGCGATCACATTTTGGATATCACGATCGTGCCCGCCGTTGTCTCCGCTTCCGTCGCGACGGCAGCGGTGAATTTGGCCTGCGCTATCGCGGAGAAACTACAGGTGATTGGATTGCTTGCCGTCGAAATGTTCGTCGACCAGAGCGGGCAGGTTCTGGTAAACGAATTGGCGCCGCGGCCGCATAATTCCGGTCATTGGTCGATCGAAGGCAGCATAACGAGTCAGTTCGAACAGCATGTGCGCGCCGTTTGTGGTCTCGCCTTGGGAGAGACAGATTTTCTACGCCCGGCCGCCATGGCTAACTTGCTTGGACAGGTCTGGCAGGGCGGCACCCCCAATTGGGCGGCAGCTCTGGCCGTTCCCAATGTTCATCTTCACCTCTATGGAAAGCGCGAACCGCGACCTCGTCGAAAAATGGGGCACCTGACGGCGCTTGCCTCCTCCACGGATGAGGCTGCCGATCTCGTGCGGCGGGCGCGGGAGGATTTGTGCACACCGAAGTTTTAGGCGCGGAACACGAGTTCGCTGTTGCCCGTGCGGTCAAGTCTCTGCGCGCGGGCGAATTGGTCGCCGTGCCCACCGAAACCGTTTACGGACTGGCCGCCGACGCTCTCCAAGCGAACGCGGCCGCGAAAATCTTCGCCGCCAAAGAGCGGCCCCATTTTGATCCGTTGATTGTTCATTTACCGGCGAGGGACTGGCTGGATCGCGTCGCCCGGATTCCGAAGGAGGACAGCGCTCTAGTCGACCAACTCATTCAACGCTTCTGGCCGGGACCTTTCACCTTGGTATTGCCGCGCCAATCCATCGTGCCAGACATTGTCACGGCTGGACTCGAGACGGTTGCTGTGCGCATGAGCTCGAATCCCGTTTTTGGACAGATCGTGCGCGCCTCGAACAGCCCGGTGGCGGCTCCCAGCGCTAATCGATTCGGGCGAATTAGCCCGACGACGGCGGCGCATGTCCTTGAAGAACTGGGTGGCCGGATCCCCCTGATCATCGACGGCGGACCGACCCTGATCGGTTTGGAATCTACCATCGTCGTGCTCCGCGACGGGAAGATCATCGTCCTGAGAGATGGTCCTGTAACGACGGAAGCACTGTCGCAACATGCAACAGTGGAACGAGATAAAAATGTCTCGCATATTTCCGCTCCGGGCCA
>JBBRQE010000120.1:0-10069 GCA_038226905.1 Chthoniobacterales bacterium
CAACGAAATCCTGAAGGAATTGGATCCAAACTTTACGCCGCCGGAAACGGAAGTGGAGCCCGGGGAACCAACTTCCAAGAAGGATGTGAAGACGCCTGCCCTGCGCGCCTTTGGCCGGGACTTGACGGAGCTGGCCAAGAAAGGCGAACTGGATCCGGTTATCGGGCGGCGTAACGAGATCGAAAGAGTCATTCAAATCCTTTGCCGGCGGACCAAGAACAATCCGGTGCTGATCGGCGAAGCCGGTGTGGGGAAGACGGCCATTGCCGAAGGGTTGGCCCAGGAGATTGCCAGCGGGAACATTCCGGAGCTCTTGCGCGACAAGCGTGTCATCACGCTGGATTTGGCTTTGATGGTGGCGGGAACGAAATACCGCGGACAATTTGAAGAGCGCATCAAGGCGGTCATGGATGAGATTCGCCGTTCCAAGAACGTCATACTTTTCATCGACGAGTTGCACACCATCGTGGGGGCCGGATCGGCCGAAGGCGCGATGGATGCGTCGAACATTATCAAACCGGCCCTGAGCCGTGGGGAGCTGCAGTGCGTCGGCGCCACCACCATGAACGAGTACCGCAAGTACATCGAGAAAGACGCGGCCCTGGAGCGGCGCTTCCAGACAGTGAAGGTGGATGCACCGACGGTGGAAGAAGCGATTGAGATTTTAAAGGGCCTGCGACCGAAGTATGAGGCGCATCACAAGGCCAAGTTGACGGATGAATCCCTGGAAACCGCCGTCAAGTTTTCCGAGCGCTATATCACGGGACGCTTTTTGCCGGACAAGGCCATCGATGTGATGGACGAAGCGGGCGCGCGCGCCCGGATCAACGCCATGACGCGGCCGCCCGACGTCAAAGAGATTGAAAAAGAGATCGAAGAGATTCGCATAGAAAAAGAAGCGGCCATCAAGGCGCAGGATTTTGAGAAAGCAGCCGCCCTGCGCGATCGGGAGAAGCAGACCAAGGAAAAACTGGAAACCATTTTGGCGAAATGGCGGGAGGAGCGGGAAGAGAAGGAAGTGATCGTGACCGGCGAGGACATGATGCACATCATCTCGAAGGTCACTGGCGTACCGCTCCAGCGCATGGAGCAGCATGAGACGGAGAAACTCCTCAAGATGGAGGAGGAATTGAAAGGGAAGGTGATCGGGCAGGACGAAGCGGTCAGCGCCATCTCCAAGGCTTTGCGTCGTAGCCGGGCCGATCTGAAGGATCCGCGGCGGCCCATAGGTTCGTTTATTTTCCTCGGACCTACTGGGGTCGGGAAAACGTTTCTGGCCCAGAAGCTGGCCGAGTTCATGTTCGGCGATCGCGATGCTTTGATTCAGATCGACATGTCGGAGTACATGGAGAAATTCACTGCCTCGCGCCTGATCGGTTCGCCTCCCGGTTATGTCGGTTACGAGGAGGGCGGGCAATTATCGGAAGCGGTTCGGCGTCGCCCCTATTCGGTGGTGCTGTTCGACGAAATCGAAAAAGGCCACCCCGATGTCATGCATCTGCTTCTGCAGATCCTGGAGGACGGCAAGATCACCGATTCGTTAGGCCGAAAGATCGATTTTCGCAACACCATCATCATCATGACCTCGAACGTGGGCGCGGAGACCCTGCGCAAACAGACGACCATGGGATTTGGCGCGACCAAGCCGGTGGGCGAACATGAGTACGAAGTCATGCGCGATCGCTTGCTGGAGGAAGCGAAAAAGACTTTCAAACCGGAGTTCGTCAATCGCCTCGACGACATCATTGTTTTCCATCAGTTGAGCAAGATCGATTTAATGAAGATCGTGGATCTCGAAGTGGACAAGGTTTTCCTGCGGCTCAAGGCCAAGGACGTCCACATCATCATGGGGGAGACCGCGAAAGAATTCCTCATCGAGAAGGGCTACGATCCTACCTACGGCGCGCGGCCCATGCGCCGGGCGGTCGAGCGTTACCTGGAAGACCCGCTGGCGGAGGAACTGTTGCGCGGCAACGTCAAAGCCCACGACGTGGTGCACGTGACGGGCGGGGAAGGCAAGCTGGCTTTCCACGCGCCAGAGCCGCAAGGCAACCAGCCGGCCGGCGCGAGCTGACGCTCGCGCGGGAATGATTAGCGAGAAGTGATCGATGGATAGCCGGTACGCGCGGCGTGTCTTTACCATTCACTGGTCACTCAGCACCATTCACGTTCTCAACTAAGCGCGCGGATGCGCGTCCGCGTAAGCCTTTTTTAAGCGCTCGATCGTGACGTGCGTGTAAATCTGCGTGGTGGAAAGGCTGGCGTGTCCCAGCAGGGCTTGCACGCTGCGCAGATCGGCCCCGCGATCCAGCAGGTGGGTGGCAAAACTATGCCGGAGCTTGTGCGGGCTGATGGATATGGGGATCGATGTGTGCGGCAGATAGCGCTTAAGGGTCAGCCAGATGGAGCGCGTTGAAATGCGGGTGCGCGATTTGTTAATAAAGAGCGGCCCGGAATGCACGCGGGCAGCCGCGCGATAACGGGAGATCGATTCCAAGGCGGGCAGTCCAACCGGGCAAACCCGTTCCTTTCGGCCTTTCCCCAGGACTCGCACCGATTCGGTGTAGAGGTCGGCATCCGCGACATCCAGAGCGGCCAACTCGCTCAGACGCAACCCGCTGCTGTAAAAGAGCTCCATCATGGCGACATCGCGCAGAGGCATCCAGTCCGGAGCGGCGCGATGTTTTTTCAGCTTGAGGGGCGCGCCCAGCAATTCGTCGATCTGCAGGCGCGTCAAAACGAGAGGTAATTTCTTCTCCAGTTTGGGCAGTTGCAGTTCCTGTAATGGGTCGATCCGTAATTTTTTTCGGGCGGCCAGGAACTTGTAGAAGGTCCGCAAAGCGGAGAATTGCAGGCGGATATAGGAACGCTCCTGCTTGCCTTTCATGAGTTGGAACAGGTAATCCCGAAACGTATCGGTCTTGCATTGTTTCCAAGGGGTCGGGTGAGCAAGGCGAAAAGCGGCGAGCGCCTGTCGATAGGCTTTGATGGTGCGCGGCGAGGCGTTGCGCTCGACGCTGAGATAGCCGAAAAAATCCTCGGCGAGTGCGTCGCGAGAACTTTCCGGGGCCAAAATTAATACCCCGGCTTTTCGATGGTGTAGCGGGTGGTGGCGGCCTGGGTAGCCCCGTTCTCCTGGCTCTTGAATATGGCCGGCGGAGTGGTCGAAAGAAGTTCGTAATTTTTCAGGACAAACTCGGGATAGATCGTGTTACTGGCGGGCTCATAGACCTTCTCGCCGCTGAACGCGCCATACAGTTTGTATTCGTAATTGTTATCGCTCCCGAAATTGAGAGCCTGTCGATCCGGGGCCAGTTTCTGTTTTTCGTTTAACATGACCAACTGGGCGGTCGTCCATGGTTGCCCGGGCCGCCGCACATATCCCCAAAATTTGAAATCCGGTTTAAAATAGCGCCGGCCGATGAAGTAATCGCCGGGGGGCTCGGCAGCGATACGGTTGGCACTGGCGGCTCTAGCCTGCTGGATGCCTTGTGGCATCGTGTCGCAACCGACCAGAAACAGGGCTGCCAATAGGGCCTGGGCGCCCAAGAACCGCGAGATCGCACTCTTTATATGCACGAATCGACTTCTACTCGTCTCCGCCCTTCATGCAATTAGGAACTCGATAGTTCCAAGGCGCCTGCATCCCCTTTGTCGATGGGGAACGGTCAGCTTCCCTGGGAAGGGGCGCCTTCCCTTTAATAAAATCAGCCTAAAGCCCCTTCGTTCAGCGTTGCATCATTCGGCGCCGTTTGTAGAATGCAGTCCTGCCATGATTGAACTTGAGGTGTATGCCGCCGGTGTTCGTGATCTGAATAAGATTTTAGAATTGGATCATCAACTCGAAGCGGTGGCTGGACTTCACTACAAGGTCGATAGCAATCACGACCTGGTCTATATCGAGTTGGAAGAGCCGGTCATGACTTTGCGTGAGATCCGTTCCGTCTTTCGCAAGATTGGCCTCGAACCGCGATTTGTCGGAGCGGTCTCCCCCGAACTCCGTCCCCGAACGAAAACGCAGCCCCTGGCGATTTGATCAGGCGCAGAGACACGAAGGGTAGTGTCCAGTCAGCATGGTTCGACTAGTCAGCGCGGTTGGCCGGGTTTTTCTTTCGCTCTTCGAATACCTGGGGGAACTGGTGCTCCTGGCCGCGGATACTTTCCATTCCATCTTTACCCGGCGGCTCCGGTGGAGGCTGTTTCTGCATCAAATCGTGGAGATTGGCCTGCTCTCTCAGTTGGTCGTGGTCATAACGGGCGGGTTCACCGGTGCGGTCTTTGCAGCCCAGACCTATTTCCAGTTCAATAAACTGGGCATCGGCTCGGGGGTTGGTGCGGTGGTCTCGGTTTCATTGTGCCGCGAGTTGGGGCCCGTCCTGACCGCCCTCATGGTAACGGGAAGAGTCGGCGCTTCCATGTCGGCCGAGATCGGCACCATGAAAGTGACGGAACAGATCGATGCTTTGCGCGCCCTGGCGGTCTACCCGGTCGACTATCTGGTCGTCCCGCGCACGCTCGCCATGATGGTGTCGATGCCGCTTCTCGTGGCGGAGTGTATCGCATTCGGCATTGGGGCCAGTTACTTCATCGCCGTTCACGTGCTGGAAATCAGCGGAACCTATTACATGTCGAATATGGTGCGCTGGACAGGGATGCGGGACATCACCATGGGCCTAACGAAAGGGTTTTGTTTTGCCATCCTCATTGTCTTCATCAGCTGTCACAAGGGTTTGACCGCGCGGGAAGGCGCGGTGGGGGTGGGGAAGGCCACCACCGAAGCGGTGGTCAATTCGTCCCTGGCCGTTCTCATCTTCAACTTCTTTCTCACCATGTTCCTGAACATTATTTTTCCGGCGGGTTACCAGTGAACCGGTCCGCTTCACGATGGTAAATACCGGAGGGGAACCGACTCCCCATAGCGAAGCCGCCTCGGCGGACGCCATGATCAAGGTGAGGGGGCTAACGAAGGCGATCGGGCCGCAGGAAATATTACGCGGGATCGATCTCGATGTCCGGCGCGGTGAAACTCTCGCCATTATCGGACGCAGTGGCGGAGGGAAGAGTGTTTTCCTCAAACACATCATCGGTTTGATGCAGCCGGAGGCAGGAGACATCTGGGTCGATGGCCAGAACATCATCGGGTTAAACGAGAGGCAACTGGCCGCCATCCGGCAAAAGGTGGGAATCTTATTCCAAGGTGCAGCGCTCTTCGATTCCATGACGGTGGCGGAAAATATTGCCTTCCCCCTGCGCGAAGCAGGGGAACGTGATCCCACGATTTTGCGCGAGAAAATCCGTGAAATGCTCGAGGTCGTGGAATTGGAAGGGCAGGAGGACAAGATGCCGGTCAGCCTGAGCGGGGGGATGAAAAAACGCGTGGGGCTGGCTCGCTCCATTATCCGGCGCCCCTCCTGTGTTCTCTACGACGAGCCCACTTCCGGGCTGGACCCGGTGGTCTCGGACAGTATTAACCGTTTGATCAGGCGGCTGCAGCAGCGTTTCGGCATGACTAGCATTGTGGTGACCCACGATATGAAGAGCGCCTTTCAAGTCGGCAATCACATTGCTTATCTGCACGAAGGGCGGATCTATTTTCATGGGACGCCGGCGGAATTGGAACGGGTGAGCGACCCGATTTTGCAGGATTTCCTGCTGGGGCGTTCGGGCAGCGAGTCCGCTTTGTAGCGTCGGAGCCGGTGGACCGCCGTGTCAAAATTCGCTGCGACATCGGCGGAGCGGACGAGGCAGCGCGCCGTCCCTACCCGTAATTGTGGGTTGAGTGTGAGTTAGGGCGAGTCGAAGTTAAAGTGGGATGGCGGCGCAAAATAGAGGATTGGAATTTAAAGTCGGCGCCTTCCTTCTGGTCGGATTATCCCTGCTGGCGGCACTAGTCGTGCAATTCGGTCGCATCGGGGAGGGGTTCAAAACGTATTACGCGCTGACCATTCGCTTCAGCGACGCGAGCGGACTCCTGAAGGGTTCGGATGTCCTTTTGGCGGGCGCCAAGATCGGGCGAGTCTCCGGCGGCCCCCGCCTGGTGCGCGAAGGAAATGGGGTGGAGGTTCCTCTGCGCATTTACGATTACGTCAAGATCCCGGCGGCCAGCAAGTTCAGCGTGGGCAGCTCGGGCTTGTTAGGCGACCGCTTTGTCAATGTCGTTATGCCACCGGGCACCCCCACGGCCTTTCTTCCGAAGAATTCGACCATCGAAGGAACGCGCGAAACCGGCATGGACGACCTGACGCGGGAAGGCGGCGCGCTGGTCAACGATCTTCGCGCCACCGTGCAAAATGTGAACGCGACTGTCACCCGCCTGAACCAGGAAGCCTTGTCCTCGGGGAATTTGCAGAATTTGAAAGGCACCTTCGATCATTTGAGTGAGGCGAGCGCCGCGCTCAACGCCTCGAGCCAAAAGATCGACGGAGTGATCGAGAAGGCGAATGCCGCCATGTCCTCCATGGGGAAGGATGCGGATGACCTGCAATTGGTTATCGCGGACGCGCGCAAAACCGTGCAAGCCGCCACCCAGGTCTTCCGCGAAGCGAAAGAGGGCAAAGGGTTGCTTCCCGCTTTGCTCACGAATCAGGACCTGGCCGACGATTTGCGGGCGTTAATCGGCAACCTCCGAGCACACGGTGTGCTCTTCTACCGGGATAGCGCTGCCAAAATGGACAAGACCAGAGCACAAAACGCAGAAAGCCGATCGACCCGAGGACGCTGATGACACCGCTTTTTACGGTCAATCTGCTCCGCGTGCTCTTTATCACCTTTTGCGGCGCCATCGGATCAAATGCCTCCCTCTCTCTGATTGGGAATGTGTGGGTTGGTCTGGTGCTCGGGGTGCTTTTGGGGCTGGTCGTGGTCCTAATCGATCGTTTGCTCAAGGGATTTTCCCTGCGCGCGTTTTCGTCGGCGACATTTGGACTGCTGCTCGGGCTGTTTTTCGTCAAGTTGCTCTTCGCCTCCGACGTCTTGCACTTTCAGTCGGAGACATCGCAATGGGTGACCCGACTCATCGTCTACTGCTCGTTCGGCTATCTTGGAATGATGCTGGCCATGCGCAGCAACCGGGACGAATTCTCCCTGATCATCCCGTACGTGCGTTTCACTCGGGAAAACACTCAGCACGAGCCGCTCATCGTTGATACCAACATTATTATCGACGGCCGCATCGCCGATCTCTGCGCCACCGGTTTCCTGAGCCGTTCCCTGATCGTTCCGCGGTTCGTCCTGGGAGAGTTGCAAACCCTGGCCGATGCGCGTGATCCGATTAAACGGGAGCGGGGCCGGCGCGGTCTGGAGATCCTTAACCAGTTGCAGCGCTCGCCGTCGGTGGAGCTGACCATTCACGAAAGTACCAGCGAGGAGCAGGAGGGCGCGGTGGATGCGCGCCTCGTCCGGACGGCCCAGGTCCTGCAGGCGCGCCTGCTCACCAACGACACCGCGCTTTGCCAGGTGGCGCGGCTGCAACAGGTACCCGCGCTCAGTTTGAATGACCTGGCGCGGGCCCTGCGCCCGGTCGTGGTGGTGGGCGACGAGATTGAGCTGAGCCTGGTCAAAGAAGGACGCGAACAGCACCAGGCGGTGGGATACCTGCCGGATGGCACCATGATCGTGGTCAATCACGCCCGTCCCTACCTCGGTAAGACAACCCCGGTAGTGGTTTCGAGTGCCCTGCAGACCAGCGGCGGCCGCCTCATTTTCGCGGAGCTAAAACCGAACGGACAGACTCCGCCCGTGGCCGCGGGCGGGTAGGTTGTTCTCTGTCCTCCTGCGTGATGCGACTCCGGAAACTGGTGAAGTTCCTCCTGCCTTATGGCCTGGTGGATTTGTTGCGCAACCGGCAGAAATTGCGCGGCCTGGGCCGGGAATTGAAGCCGGCCGAGTGGTTCCGGAGCGACTGGCTGCTACATGAGGCCGAACAGACGGGTCTCGATTTATTCCCCCCGGGATTTGCCGCCCAGATCCGGCAGGTGGTCGATGTGGGCGCCAATATGGGCCAATGGTCGAGCATGATGCTGGATTGCCTGACGCCCGCCAGCCTTATTATACTAGAGCCCGGTCCGGAGGCTTTCGCGGCATTACGCGCCAAGTTTGGAGCAAATCCTCTGATCCAGTTGCACAACGTCGCGGCGGGCGCGGCCGAGGGTTCGGTTCAATTGAAGATCACGCGGGACACCACGGGTGCATCGTTACTTCAGCCGAAAGAAGAAATGCGATCACTCATCGGAGGGAACTGGACGATTACATCCGAGGTGGAAGTCCGGATGACCACGCTCGATCTCCTGCTGGCGGATCTGCCTGAGGTGTCGCTTTTGAAGATCGACGTGCAGGGTTACGAACAAGCGGTGCTGGCCGGGGCGTGGGCCACTTTGCGGAAAACGAAATTCCTATTGGTGGAACTCAACTACATGCCGCAATACGAAGGGGGTTCATGGTTGGGTGAACTACACGAAACGCTCACGCGCGATCATGGATTTTTTCTAGCGAACGCCTCGAAGCCTCTCTGTTTGAACGGGCGCGCCTCGATGTGCGACGGACTTTACGTCAATCCCGCTATGGTGGGCGAGTGGGTTAAGCCGGACTTCGTCTGAGCTCCCGCCCGGCTTATGGCGGGAGCCGGGTTTAGCGAAGGCCGGTCGCTTTCCGCACGCGTTCCATGACCCGGCTGGCTGCTTCGTTGGCGCGTTCGGACCCACGCGCCAGAACATCATCAACGTAGGATTTTTCGGAGAGTATCTCCACGCGCCGCGCGCGCATGGGCGCAAAAAATGCCCAGAGCCTCTCAAAGAGCTGCTTCTTAAAGTCGCCGTAGCCGGTCCCGCCCCTTTCGAATGCCTCGCGCATTCCTTTGATCTCCGCCTCCGTGGCGAAAAGCGAGTAGAGTTGGAAAATCGTAGACGCATCCGGAGCCTTCGGAGATTCGACCGGCGTAGAATCCGTCACGATTGCCATGACTCGCTTGCGTGTCTCCTTTTCGTCGCCAAACAGGTCGACCGTATTACCGTAGCTCTTGCTCATCTTCTGTCCGTCCGTTCCGGGCACGAGCGCACTGGCGGACTGAATGCGCGGTTCCGGCAGCTTGAAAACCTCTCCGTAGGTTTCATTCATTTTGATGGCCAGATCGCGCGTGATTTCGATGTGCTGCTTCTGATCCTTCCCCACCGGTACCACATCGCTGTCGTAGATCAGAATATCGGCCGCCATCAGGATCGGGTAGCCGAACAGTCCGACCGACGCCGGCACGCCGCGGGCGATTTTATCCTTGTAGGAATGCGCCTTTTCCAGAAGTCCCATGGGAGCGACGGTGGAAAGAATCCAGGCCAGTTCAGTTACTTGCGGCACGTCGCTCTGACGAAAGAGCGCCCCCTTTGCCGGGTCCAATCCACAGGCCAGAAGATCGACGGCCACTCGCCGGCTGTTTTCGCGAAGCGCCTTGGGATCGCGCAAACTGGTGAGCGCATGATAGTCAGCGATGAAGTAAAAGGCCTCGCCCTCCGCCTGCAGAGCGATGGCGGGCCGCATCATGCCAAAGTAATTACCGATGTGGAGGAGGCCACTGGGTTGGATGCCGGATAAGATTCTCATCAGAAGGGAGCGGTAACGTTTCAGATATCAGAGTGAAAAGCGAATGGTCAGAGAAAAATCGGCAGGCCGGTTGGCAATCTGCAATTTCGTTCGCTTTCTGCTCGCTAAATTTTATCGCAACCGCTAGATAACACGCTCCATGGCAGCCCCGACCAAACCCGTCTCCGTTGTTACAGGGGGCGCCGGCTTTCTCGGTTCGCATCTGACCGATCGTCTTCTCGGAGAAGGCCATCGGGTCGTAGCCATTGATAATCTCATCACGGGCAACCTCGAAAACATTGCGCACCTGGCGGGCAACGAGAATTACCATTTCATCAAGCACAACGTTTCCAATTTCATTTTCGTGCCGGAAGCAAAGCTCGATTATGTCTTTCATTTCGCTTCGCCGGCCAGCCCGATTGATTACCTCGAGCTGCCCATCCCGACTCTCAAGGTGGGCGCTCTGGGCACGCATAACGCGCTCGGTTTGGCCAAGGATAAG
>JBBRQE010000121.1:0-9988 GCA_038226905.1 Chthoniobacterales bacterium
CAGCCTACACCGCACTTATCGACCCGCGCCCCCGGACGGGGCCCTGGAGCGATGACGCGGGGCCGCGATCGCTTTTACCAGCTCTCTCCGGACGAGCGCCAGGCTTTCCAGCGAAATGCCGAGCGCTGGCTGCATATGAGTCCCGAACAGCAAAAAGCTTTGCGCGAGCGCGAGAAAGCCCGCCGGCGGCAACTCCGGAGTGAAGCGGAGTCCGCTCTCCGCCAGATGGGTTTGAGCCTTGATCCCTCCGCTCAAGGCCAGTTTGAAGCGCGTTACCTTCAGGAGCGACGCCGAATGGAGCGCGAGTTGCGTCAGGAAGCGGAGACGAAACGTCAGCAGCAACTCCCGCAACTCAACGAACGCTTAAAAAGCGAATTCCAGCAGCACCAGGGTCCCGCCGTCAGTCCCGTGAGTTCCCCAGCCGCAGCAAGATGAGCTGGCGAGAAAACTCCCGCCAGCTCAGAAATTGCCCTGCTCTTAGTTAGCGCCAGACGCGGCGGTGCGAACGCGCGTAATACACGCGGCGCCCGTGTGACCAGTAGAAGCTGGGGCCACCATAAACGACCGGCCTGTAGTAGGAGCGGTACCCGTAAGGGGCGCAGCCGTAGCCGTATCCATAGGGATAACCGTATCCATAGGCCACCGGAATTCCTATTCCGATGCCCACCGATACACCCGCGCTCGAATGCGACGCGGAGGCAAAGGCAAAACCACTCATAACCAGCGCAACCAATAGAAGTTTTTTCATTTTTGTTATATTCCCTTTGTACTATTTAACCTTAATAAGACGGAAAGGTTCCGCAGTTTATTCGTCCTTTTCTCGCCCCTCGCGCTCGCTTATGCGGTGCCTTCCGGCGGAACACAGGTTCTCTAAAACCGGTCAATTTGCTGGTTGTGTATCGCTTCCGCCCTTTACTTCGATCGCAAACCGTAATCAAACCAATGGATAACTGCCTCCAGCACCTGGTGTTGCGCGAAAACGTGCCCGGCTCCAAGGCGGGGATTGCCTGTCGAATCATCGTCGATAAAACTCCCATACATCGACTCCGATCCCTTTGTTTGCCCGGCCTTTCGCATTTCGTTCGATGACGCGGTCAACGGCAGCAATGTTTCCGGCGCCTTCGCAGTCACACTTTCCGCGGCATCCAACGCTTTCCAAGTCGCGCGCAGATCAATCACATCGTTGATTCGAAACGAGGAGTGATGGCCTGCCGGATCCAGGCGAAGGGTGGTCCACTGGGTGGCTTCGCGGTCCTTCGCCGGCAGATGAATCTTTTCAGATAATTCGCCGAGTTTTTTCCAGGCGTTCAGATATTCCGGATCCAATTTGACGGCTTCTTTGAACTCGGGGAGAGCTTCAGCATAACGCTCTTCGGCCATGCGCAAATACCCCAGAAGATAGTGCACCTGCGGTTTCTCAGGGCGCTTGGCCGCCACTTCAGTGAAGACTCTCTCGGCAATACTTTGCGCTCTTTTTCCATCGAAGGCTCGTTCGCAACCGAAGCAATGACTCTCCACCCGCCCGAAACTGTCCGGCATCAATTCATAGGCGCGTCGGTAGTGCTCGTCCGCGCCCGCGCCGTCCCCCAGTTCGGCCAGTCGCAAGGCCAAGCGCGATTGAATGCAATAGGCGTCGGTGAAATGGCTTAGCGATTCTTTGTACATGCCTACCGCGCGTTTCAGCAGCCCTGCTCCATAAAAGCGGTCCGCTTCTTCCGAGTGTCTGATGGCTGTGACTGCTCCGCGGAATGTTTCCGCTTCCTTCGCATCTCCTCGCTTTTCACGGATGTCGGCCAGGACGGAGTACACGAGCATCCGTCGTCCGGGGCCTTGCTCGCCATCGGACGGGTCAATCGCAATGGCCTGGCGCGCGCATTTTTCAGCCTCTTCCAGCTTCCCGGCCTCAAAAAGCAGCTTGGCTTTCCAAATCAGAGGGCGCTCCTCGAATTGGTCATGCGAGAAAAGCTGATCGAGACGAGAAACGGCATTCGCCCCCTCGAGTTTGATCAGATACTCGTAAGCCGGATCGTATTCGCCGTGCTGATCGAGTAACGTGTTGATGATTTTTGCCGCTTCGGCGGCGCGGCCCTTCTGCAAAAGCGCTTCGGCGGCAAAGAAGCCGACGTAATCCTTGTCGCGTCCATTCCAGACGCTTTTCGAAAAAATCTTCGCCAGGTCTCGCGCATGCCATTTCGGCGCGCGGGTGAGGAGAGTAAAGACATCGTCCGGCCGTCCCGCGCGATGGTATAAATTAAGAAGAAGAGCGAGCGTCCGAGGTTCGGTTGGCGTAAAGAAATTTTCCCTCGTCCGGACCGGCGCAGCGAGCAGGGCTTCGGTTAATACCTGTTCCGCCTCCGGACCGCGCTTCAATTCGATCAGTTCACCGGCCAGGCTGTTCAAATTTCTGGCGCGTTTCTCTCTATCTCTTGCGTTGCCCGGCCTTGCATTCGCCTCACGCACGGCGCGGATTCCCTCATCCACCCAATCGATCCGGCCCAGTACCTCTCCCATCCGCGCGAGAGCCAGTCCGGGGTCATCCTCTTCCTCACTACTTGAGAACACACCTTCCGGATCCTTCGTCGTTTCGGTGTCTGATTTCTCGAGCGCAATTTCCTGGCGGATTATTTCCAATGCTTTGTCGACGTTATCGGCGGCCAAATAAGCGCGATGCAATTGATCGAGGATAGACCTGCGTTGTCTGGGCGTCAGGCCTTGGCGCGCCGCGGACGCCTCCGCCAGCGCCAGCATCTTGTCAGTTTCAAGAGCCTTCGCGGCTAGCGCCACGTATTCATGCCAGAACGGTAAATCAGGATTCTTCTCGAGAACATCATGAAAAAAATCGGCTAGTTCCACCGTATAGCCGGCCCGTTCCATGGCGGCGACGGCCCCTCCGTTCACCAAGGTCGCGCCCGCCGACGCGTGGTTTGCCACGAACGCGGCCGCCTCCGGTGTGCGTCGGCCCGCGATCAATCCCAGCAGGTAATAACTTTGGGCGCGGCTTCGCTCATAGCGGTCCCGATCAGTTCCGGCAAAGCGCTTCGCCATTGCCTCGTAAAGCGCCACACTATCGAGCGAATTCGCCAGGCCCCACTGCGGCACCTTTAATTCATTCACCATTTCCAGGGCCAGCTTGCGAGCCAGCTTTTCTGTTGCCACCCCGCCCTTTATTGAAAGGCGTCCTTTCCCGTTGCGCAAAGCGTCTCGCAAAAACGCCGTCGCCTTTTCGTCACCGACAAGGGAGATCAAATCGGGAATTTGCAATCCTATCGCGAACTCGCCTTTTACCCCTTTTTGCAGACGCTGCTGAAGCGCGGCCAGTGTCGCCTCGCCATCATCGGAGTTTTGCATGATCCCCCATTGCAGCTCGTCCAGGTAGGAAGATGTCTGCTCCTTGGGCAAACCATCCAGTTCGTCGATATCTTTTTTGAGGGCGCTGCCATTTCCCACCAGCCAATGCGCCATCGCTTTAAGCACGGCATTTTTCTCAGCGTCCCTCTTTAGGGCGCTGTCATTCCCCATCAGCCAATTTGCCGCCGCCGTGAGAACCCCATTGTTGCTCGCGTCATTCTTGTTCGCGGCGCGCGACTCCAGCGCTCGGGTGAGCACCTCCCACGATGGAGGGGGAGGAAGCGCTTCGGCAACCTGTCGAAAACCAATCTGATTACTGTCTGGATCGCCATCCTCCGGCATGTAAAAGCTCGCCGCGTCGCGATCGGCCGGGAGAATCAAGAAACGATCCACAAATTGCAGCCACTCCTTCGCCGCCTGCGCCGGCGGCAAAGTCTTCGCCTTATTCTGGAACTCCTTAAGATCGTGCTTCAATTTCACCGGCGTGTCCGAAATTGGAGCGGACGTGCCTGCTTTCTCAGAGGACGCAGTCGCTTTCTTCAGAACGGCCTCCGCCCCCACGTAATCTTGAGAGAAGGCGTCATAACCGAAACTCAGGAATCCAATGATCGCGGCCAGGGAAGCTTTCATGCGTTCCCGCAGAAAATCATTTCAGTGCACGAAACACCAGCTCCGTTAAGCGCTCAGCATTCGACGCTGGGAGTTGCTCCCTGACTTTTGCCGAGCGCTCGGCGCCTCCTACTTCTTAGTCGCCACGGCGTAGCCATCCACTCGGATGTCGTTCCCGATTTTGGTAAATGATAGTCGGGTGAGCCGCAGCGCCTTGGAGGTCGAGGAAACCCCGCGATCTCCAAAGGCCACCACCGGGCCTCCCGTGAAAACCGGTCCGAGGTAAATTTGCACCTTGTCGATTACGCCGGCATCGAGCGCCTGTCCTAGGAGGTTCCCGCCCCCTTCTAACACAAGGGAGAGAATCTCTTTTTTCCCCAGGTCGCGTAACACTGCCTTCAGGGATTTGTTGCGATAAACCAGGGTTTTTTCTTTGAATCGATCACAAAATACATGGCTGGCGGCCGGTAATCGTCCGGAATTTGTCAGGATCACCCGCCAGGGTTGCTTCGCCTGACGCGATCCGCGGAGAGTCAATCGAGGGTTGTCCGACCGGAGAGTCCCGGCGCCCACCAGGATGGCGTCAACCTGCTCCCGCAAACGGCGCGCGTCGCGCCGCGAGGCAGCACTGGTAATCCAGCGACCGTGGCGGGATGGCAGGGTCAGACGACCGTCCAAACTCATTCCGCATTTCGCGATGACGAAGGGAAAGCGCGAGACAATCCACTTGTTAAAAGCCTCATTCAGGTCTGTGCATTCGGCTTGGAGAACTCCGACGCGCACCCGCACCCCGGCCCTCTGCAGGACGCCGATGCCCCGGCCATTGTGTTTCGGATTGGGGTCGAGCGCGCCTATCACCACATCCGTGACGCCCGCGCGAATGATCGCGCTGGTGCAAGGTCCGGTTCTTCCGACGGTAGAACAGGGCTCGAGCGTGACGTAAAGCGTGGATTGACCTCGAAGCGGGCGGGCCAGAGATGAAAGGCATTGAATTTCCGCGTGGGGGCCGCCCGCCTTCTGATGATGTCCACGCGCGATCATTTTCGCGCCCTGCACCAGCACAGCGCCTACCATAGGATTGGGACTGGTGCGGCCGCTCCCCTTGCATGCCTCGCGAATGGCTACACGCATATGGCGCTCATCGTCGGTCTGCTGCTTCACGCGGAACGGTTAAGGCCGGTGGTAAGATTCAGCAAATACGTTCCCGTGTTCTTTGAGCCAGTCGGCCTGGGCTGCGCGCCTAACCCTTGAGAGCAATAGTGAAAAACTGTCTCATAAAGAAGACGAGCATATTACGGTCAACGAGACAGTTTTCACAGTTTCAGGAGCACGCAATAGATGTAAAAGATACGGAATAAGATACTTAGAATGTTTACCGATCGTCCCTTAAACGGGCATGCAAAAATTGAGCGGGGCGTTGTCACACTGTCTCTGCCGCAGGCCGAGCACGTGAAGTGACGCAGAATCACTGTCTCATGAGACGAGTTCGGTGATTGTTGAAAAGGTTGAGGGTCGCAAGCCCGCGGCCTCTTTCTTCTCACGCGACCGTCTCTGACCTCCGGCTGTTTCCGGCGGAGGTAGAGAGCAGCCGCTGCATTTTCATCGGCTGCAGCCTTTTTCCTTGGCGAATCTCGCGCGCACGACTTAGCTAGGAGGACTCATGGCGACCAAGACCGAAGAAAAACCGACTGAAAACAAAGTGACAGCGGCGCGAAACAAAAATCTCGACCTTGCTATCCAGCAAATCGCGAAGGATTTCGGCGATGGCGCCATCATGCGTTTGGGCGACGATAAAATCGTCGACATCGAGGTGATACCCACGGGAAACATTTTGATCGACCGAGCCCTCGGGGTGGGCGGTTTTCCGAGGGGGCGGGTGGTGGAAGTTTTCGGCCCGGAATCGTCGGGCAAAACCACGCTGACTCTGACCGTGATCGCGCAAGCGCAAAAGCGCGGCGGACTCGCTGCGTTTATCGATGTGGAACACGCGTTGGATCCGCAATACGCGAAGAAGTTGGGAGTGAATCTCGATGAACTCCTCGTCTCGCAGCCGAGTTCCGGAGAAGAAGCGCTACGCATCTGCGAGACTCTCGTTCGTTCCAACGCCCTCGACGTGATCGTCCTTGATTCGGTCGCCGCTCTAGTAACCAAAGCGGAATTGGAAGGCGAGATCGGCGATGTCACCGTGGGCGCGCAAGCGCGTCTCATGAGCGCGGCCTTGCGCAAGCTGACCTCACTCATTTCCAAGGCGCGCACCTGCTGTATTTTTACCAACCAAATCCGCGAAAAAATAGGCGTCATGTTCGGTAATCCCGAAACCACCCCGGGTGGCAAGGCCTTGAAATTTTACGCGAGCGTCCGGGTCGATATTCGCCGCATCGGCGCGATTAAACAAACAGACGGAGTCGTCACGGGCAATCGTACCCGCGTGAAGATCGTGAAGAACAAGGTGGCGCCGCCGTTCACGGAAGCCGAGTTCGACATCATGTACAACGAGGGGATTTCTTCCACCGGGGCGCTCCTCGATCTCGCGCTGGAGAAACAAATCATCGAGAAGCGAGGTTCCTGGTTGAATTACAAGGGCACGCAATTAGCCCAGGGACGCGACGCCGGCAAGGAAGCTTTAAAGAACGATCCGAAACTTTACGAGGAGATTGAAACGGCTGTGAAAGCCAAGCTCGACGAAGAAAAAGAGTAATCAAACCTGACTAAGGCAGTTGCGGCTGCCGGGATTGAATCCGGGCCAGGCGCGGACCGCACTGATCGATGCCGACCGGTCCTTTGAACTAGTTGGACGTCAGCCCATGGAACATCCGTTCACACACATCAATTCTGATTCGAGCACCTAGGGAGCGTCCGTTGCACTCGAAGGGACAGGATACGTCTCGTTCAGATATCGGACGTTCACGGTCCCGACACTGCGCGAGACCACTGGCAGCTTCGTTCCCGGCTGCAGCACCACTGTTCCATACGGAACGTGAATCGCGACGGGTTGCATGATGGTGACGAATTGCTCAGGAGGGCTGGTCGCTTGCGCTACGGCGGGAGAAACTGGCTCTGCTACGACAGGGGCAACGCTTGAGGCAGGCGAGGGCGATATGAATTTGCCCACGGAAAGAGCTCCCAATTGTAGTCTCATGACCGGATGAATTTCCCAGGTCGACGTTTTGTTGTCGTAGCGGCGCTGATTCTTACTGGTCTCGCTTCCGGAATGATCGATGTCATAAAACGCTTTCCCAATCACAGTAATGAGCGGCTCCCCACGGAGGTGGAAGGCCCTTCTTGCGGAAGAAAAGGGGAAGACAGCATCCGTCCAGGAGAAGACGGTTTCGCGCAACTCGCACCACCTTTCGCCTAACGGAATTTCGGCCACGATTTCGAACGGATTAACTCCTTTTGGATCGCCCAGCGACATGTGCAGGTCTCCATCGTCTTCCACCCGTAACTTTTTAAGTCGCCCCGTCATGGCGAACCACTGATTTTCTATGGGAAGGCGTCCGCCCTTGGTGGGTATGTTTCCCTCGGGCGCTTTCCATTCATACATCTCCGCCGGGGTGATCGCGTGAAGGTCCGCGCTGTTAACGGGAGGCTCGGCGGGATCGGTTTTTGCGGCCCAGCGCGAGACGCCATGGTTGCCCTCGCAGACGCACGGAGAAAGGAAGATAGCGGTGTTCTTGGCCATGGCTCTCCCGGAGATAAGCAAGGCGAAAAACAGGATGACAACTCTCACGTCTCGCTATGATTCGTGCTGGAGCGGGGCTGCGACCGTGCGCGAGCCGCTTCCCCTTTTTGATGAAACCAGTTTTCTTTGCCTCTCCGGCTCAGTTTCGCGCCTGGCTGGTCGAGCACCACGCCGACGCAACCGAGCTGTGGGTTGGCTTTTACCGCAAGGACTCTGGGCAACCCAGTATCACATGGCCCGAGTCGGTGGATGAAGCGTTGTGCTTCGGCTGGATCGACGGGTTGCGCAAAAGAGTCGATGCACGGAGTTACATGATCCGATTCACTCCGCGCCGAAGCTCGAGCATTTGGAGCGCCATCAACATGGCCCGTGTGAGAGACCTGACACGGCAAAAGCGCATGCGACCGGCGGGCCTGGCTGCCTTCCGGCGCCGAGTCGAGGCGAAGTCGGGTATCTATGCCTACGAACAGCGCAAGGCGGTTTCGCTGGATGCGGGGTCCATCCGGCGCTTCCGGGCCCGGCCTGAGGCTTGGGATTTTTTTCACGCGCAAAGCCCCTCCTATCGCCAGGTGGTGGTGTGGTGGATCGTGAGCGCCAAACGAGAAGAGACGCGGAAAAAACGAATGGAAAAACTGATCGAACACTCGGCCCGCAGACTGAAGCTATAGCCGAATGCGGGGTAGAGGCGCTCCCGTCGCCATATCCACGGTTGATCTGAAGAGCGGTATCGGCATCTTGCCGAGGAGACATGGGCGATCAGCTCAGGCCCCTCATCACCATGACTGGTCAGGAAATTCGGCAATCGTTTCTCGATTTCTTTCGCGAGAAAGAGCACGCCATCGTGACCTCATCTTCCCTGCTGCCCGATTCGCCCAACCTGCTTTTTACCAACGCTGGCATGAACCAGTTCGTGCCCATCTTCCTCGGACAACAAAAAGCGCCGTGGCATCCGCCGCGCACGGTCGACACGCAAAAATGCATCCGGGCTGGTGGGAAACACAACGATCTGGAAGACGTGGGTCTGGACACGTATCACCACACTTTTTTCGAGATGCTGGGAAACTGGAGTTTTGGCGATTATTTCAAAAAGGAAGCGATCGGCTGGGCCTGGGAGTTGGTGGTGGAAAGGTGGAAACTCCCGCCCGCGCGTCTCTACGCCACGGTTTATCGGCCCGGGCCTAACGAACCGAGTGAATTCGATCAGGAAGCCCACGATCATTGGGCCAATCTTTTTCGCGAAGCCGATCTCGATCCGGCCATTCACATCGTGGATGGCAACAAGAAAGATAACTTCTGGATGATGGGGGAGACCGGCCCGTGCGGTCCCTGCTCAGAGCTGCACGTGGATCTGACGCCGGAAGGCGACACCCGCGGCAACCTCGTGAACAAAGACGATGCGCGCTGCATCGAGATCTGGAACCTTGTTTTCATCCAGTTCAACGCCAACCCGGACGGTTCCTTCGTCCCGTTGCCGCAACGTCATGTCGATACCGGGATGGGTTTTGAACGCGCCACCGCAATCATTCAGGGGACAAGGAATTTTACCGATTTCTCCGGCATCATCTCGAACTACGAGACGGATGTTTTTCGCCCTATCTTCGATGAGTTGGAGAAGCTGAGCGGAAAGAAATACACGAGCACGCTTCCCGATCGTTCGCGGGCGATCGCTCCCGCACCGCAACAGGCCATCGATATTGCGTTTCGAGTTTTGACCGATCATATCCGCACCCTGTCGTTGGCCATCGCTGATGGAATTATTCCGTCGAACGAGGGCCGCGGCTACGTTTTGCGTCGCATCCTGCGCCGCGCGGTGCGCTACGGCCGGACGCTCGGATTTCACGAGCCGTTTTTTTACAGGTTGGTAGAGATCGTTGCGAAAACTCTGGGCGACGTATTTCCGGAATTGCGCGCGCAAAAGTCAAAGATCGGGGAGACGATTCGACGCGAGGAGGAATCGTTTAATCGGACGCTGGACAAGGGTATCGAATTATTCGAACGCGAAGCGGCTAAAATGCGGGGATCGGGAACGGCCATCTCCGGCGAATTCGCCTTCCGTTTATACGATGAGCAGGGCTTTCCACTCGATCTGACGGAACTGATGGCGCGCGAGGGGGGATTAACCGTCGACGTGTCGGGTTTTGAGAAGTTGATGGACGAACAGCGGTCACGCGCGCGGGCCGCGCAGAAAAAATCCGTCATTGAACTCGCGCAGGCGGACGGAGGAACGCCGACCAATTTTCTCGGCTATGAGCATGATCATACCGGCGCCGACGTGGAGAGTGTCGTCGACATCAAAGGCAAGGCTGGGGTGCTCTTGAATAATTCGGTTTGTTACGCGGAGATGGGCGG
>JBBRQE010000122.1:0-9740 GCA_038226905.1 Chthoniobacterales bacterium
CCCAGACGCGGAGGATGAGGTCGCGCCACAGCGGGCGCATGGCGCGGGCGGTGGTTTTGGGCGGTGGCGGGACGATGGGAGGCTTGGGTCCGGGCTGGTTTTCGCCGGCGGTTTTCTCCGGCAGCGGGCGGCGGGGCAGGCCGCGGCTTTTGTTGGAGTAGAGGCCGTAGTAGCGGATGGTCTGCTGGCCTCGCGGCGGGATGTGGTCGATGGCGGCGGCGAGGAAGTCGGTGGCGGTGAAGACTTCAAAGTTTCTCTTCGTGCGCCAACTGCGGCGGGAGCGGTAGATGACGGTCTGGGTCTTGGGGTTCCAATGGATCTTCTGGAGGGAGAAGGGCGCACGAAGCAAATACTCCGCGAGGCGCTGGCGGCCTTTGGTGTCGCCGGGGCCGACGGGCTTTTCGCCGCCGTCGATGTGGAAGCCGCTGTGTTTCCACGTGAGGAGATCGGTGACCTTTTGGGCGCTGAGATGTTTTTCGTCGCGGAGGATCTGGAGGAAACGGTGGCGGAAGAGTTCGGTGATGGGGGCGAGGGATTCCTCGGGCATGGAGTGGAAGCGGCCTTCCTCGTCAAAGAGGCCGTCGGCGGCGAAGAGGTGCAGGTGGGGATGGAAGACGAGGTAATCGCCAAAGGTGTGGACGGCGGCGGCAGCGGCGATGCGTCCCTCGGGCAGGCCGAGCCGGGTGCGGAAGGCGTCCCGCAGGCATGCGGTGGCGGTCTGGAAGAGGAGGTGGAGGAGATGGCGGCGTTTGCGGAAGATGCCGCGGAGCATTTTCGGGAAGGTGAACACGAACTGGCGGTGCGGGACGTCGTGGCAGACGGAGGCGGCGATCCATGCGCCGGTGTGGCGGACGCGGCGCTGGTGGCAGGCGGGGCAGAAGTGGCGGGCCTTGCAGGTGAAGGCGAGGAGCTTTTCGTGGCCGCAATCGGGGCAATGAAAGCGGGTGAAGCCGGCGGCGAGATCGCCGCAGCGGACGAAGGCGCGGACGCTGGCGGTGGCATCCGGGCGTAATGGTCCCATGACGCGGCGATGGTGCTTTTCGTAGCCGGCGAGGAAATCGTCCCAGGCGTGGTGGACGATCTGCCAGAGGGGCGAGGAGCGGGGACGGCGGGCGTGGTGGATCGAGGGCACAATGCGTGTGCCTGGGAACAGATTTCGGGCCGGGGACTGCTCCTCAGACAGTCGGATCGTGTCGTCCGGCGGAAGCGCGAATCGCCTCCCATTACCGGCACGGGGACAAGAATCACCGCGGGAACGCGGAGTGCGGATCATCAAGCCGAACCGGTTTGACGCGAGAGACTGGGGACTCTCTTTCCGAGATCGTCTCGTCATTTGGGTTGGGGGACCATCACGTCAATTCTATGAGGATTTGATTTTTCAACCTTCCACTTTTTGCACGGCCACTTTCACCCTCCGCGCGGGTGCTCGTGCGCTCCAAAGCCTGATAAACGCTTGATTCGCGGCCATCCACTCGGCGGACACACACGCAAAACGGGCTGGTGGAAAAAGTGAAAATGGCACGATCTTGCGCGGGTTTTTGATCGATCCCGGTGCGCGACTTCACGCGATGAAACTAGACGCACTTCACCCCGCGCGAACGACGATTTCGGACAATGCCGACGCGGGCGCGGGGCGATATTCCGATGAGGCGATGACCGCTCGGCAGTGGCGATGCGAGGACGCGCCGTTCGTCTGCGGAGCGACGGTGCTCGATTAAAGAAGTGGAGCCTAGGGGGTTCGAACCCCTGACCTCCTCAATGCCATTGAGGCGCTCTACCAACTGAGCTAAGACCCCGTGTGGAATGTTGATGTTCGATTGCCCAAGTTTGTTTTGCAACGAGAAGTTGCGCTCCTCTCTCCCGCCTCGGCCTGATTAAATCGTGCCGCCCACGCCCGGAAGCGTGACATAAGGGGAAAGTTTTGCCCTTAGTTCGTCAAGTAAGCCGGGATCCATAAACTGAAAGTCATCCGGGATATGAAGACAAATGACCCGCTTGCCTCGCAGCGCTGCCGGAAATTTTCTGCGCAACCGGGCGACATGAGACCTTTCCATGCAAAAGATCGTGTCCGCCCAGCCAATGTGCCCCTCGGTAACCACGATCCGAGCGCCGGGCTGCGTCCCGGCGGAGCGGACCTGATAAAGCGGAAAATGCTCAAACAGTTTTTCAGCGGTGAGACTGCGCCATTTGTTTCTGCTACAAACGAAAAGCAGCTTCTCCGTTGACGCGGCTGTCATGACCATACCTTCGGCGTGGTTAGACCGCTGACGTCACCGGCGCCGTCAGACCGAAAAGGGATTTCACGGTCTGGCGTGACAGAGTGATAATGGTGAAAACCCCGAGGGCCGTGCCGAACGGAAACAACGCGCACTGCATGCAGGCCGTGACGAACACAAACCAGTATCGCTTCCTTTGCGCAATGAAACGCCCTGCTAAAAGCGTACAGACAGCCAGAGATTGGCCGATCAAGAACATGAGGCCCCCCATAAGGACGAAAGCCCACCCCAGGACCTGCGGGGGCGAATGCTCTCCCGGCTTGCTCTGGAAGAACGACGGAGAAAAGACCATGGCCAACCCAAGCGCCAGGTGAATGAGAGGGAAGCAGGCAAAAAGGACGGTCAAGCCTCCCGCGACATAATGGAAGGCGGAGAGCAGCCGGAGGTGTTGCGCGTCAGCGTCTGCGGGTATGGAATTCATTGAAACGCTCCCCATTGTTTCGAAAGCGCTCTGCCGGGATACGTTTCTTCAGCAAATCTTGCCGATGCGATTCTTCGCTGCGTATTCCTCGGTGTCCGGGCCAACCCAGCGCGGGTCGATCGGCTCACGGGCGAGCTGGTAGCGGGTATCCGAGGAAAGGCGATACGCACCCGTCTGGTTGTCGAGACTCGCGTGCAACATCTTCATCCCGAAAGTAAGCATGTCCCCCATCCGAAATTCTGCGGTCAGCCAGCGCCCTCCCAGTTTCTCGCGCAGCGAAACGGGATTTTTGGAGAGAATCCCGTTGTTAGGTTTATAGCCGCCCCGGTTGGCACAATATTCATCCACATCTTTGGCGAGATAATTGCCCAGCCGATTCGCTTGCGTATGGGATTTTTCCAGCAACATAAGTCCGCCGAGTTCCAACGAAACGTCCCCGTAGGGAATCCAGGCCGTCATCACGTCGTGCGTCCCGCGCCCCATGTAAACCAGATCGCAATGCGGCGCAGTGCCTCGACCCGGGGGAATGACCCGCGTCCAGATATGGTCGTAATGACGCACCTCGCCTCCGAATAGCCGGGTGTAAAAATCTGTCAGCCGCGAGGAAAAAACGACTTCACCCAAGGCGCTATTCTCTTGGATCGCCTTTCGCGAGAGGCTGCCTGTCTTCCCGGAGTGCAGGGCTCCCTCCATCGGAGAGTCCAGCCGCAACAACTTCTCATCCTGCAAAGAGTGCAGAAAGCCGGATCGAACCCTTGCGATGATAGAGCGCTCGAAAAAGCCCGGCACATAAAGATAGCCGTCGTCCCGAAATCGGGCCCGCAACTGTTCGGCATCATTTATGACATCCGCGGAACTTTGCAGTGCGCCGAACGATTGGGGAGAAGTATCGAGGACAAATCCCCGTGAAGTAAGTGAAGAGATGACCTTCATAACGGCTATTTGTTGTTGGTTCGTTCAGGCATAAGTCTACCACAAATTTGACCAGCCCGACTACTGGTACAGGGCTTTAGCAGAATGACTGAATTAGCTGGTTAGCTGTCTCTTAGCGTGAGTCAGCGAAAGCTGCCAGCTAGCGAGCTGCTCGCGGATACTTTCAGTTACCTGCATCGCATCGTTGGGGTTTTGTGTGTCACTTGCATTTAAGTCCATCGCGCCAGGCCATCGTTTCCAGTTCGACCCGGACGGCATCCTCGATCGGAATCACGGGGCGCGCCTGGAACTCAAAAGCAGGCAAGGTCGAACACACCTTGTGAACGGTCGCCGGATCGTCGCAGTCTACCAGCATGTGCCCACCCCACTCGCCCACTCGCACCACGAACACCTCGATCTTGAAATTGTCGGGCGCCTTCCATTGAGTGAAAACCTCCAGTATTCGCTTCTGGGCATTCTCGTATTCCATAGGTGACCCTTGCGGACGTTCGAACCAGCTTATCATGTATTTCATTGGTATTCTCCCTTATTGGGTTGATGTCATTGGAAAGGCAGTCGTTTAACGGCCTAACGAACAGTAGTTTGACTGCGGCCACCGGCACTGAGGGAAATCTGTGGTGGAAGTAAGCAAGTTACTGAAAAGTGTATCCGGAGAGTTGTCCAGACCCGAGTTTAGCGGCTTGCCGATGTTGCCGTCTTCGGCGGCGCGACTATTCTCCCCTGCGGCCCAGCAGGGAGAGGCTCATGCGGTTGATTGATTCTACGAGGACGTCTTTTTCGAAAAGGAGGGTGCACCCGGCTTCGACGGCGATGACCCGGGCGTGGGCCGCTGCAGCGATCCCGGCGGTCTCGGGGCCGATGACAGGAACATCGAAGCGCATATCTTGATTCGGCTTGGCTACCTTGATAATGATAGCGCCTTTACCGGCCAGATTGCCGCCGCGTTTGATCGTCTCGTTAGTTCCGTCGAAGCCTTCCACGGCCAGGACGGTGCCGTTCTTCACCACGACGGTCTGGCCAATATCGAGACGCGCAATTTCTTTGGCGAGTTTCCATCCAAAATCGACGTCCTGCTCTTCGCGGCGCGATAGCCTGGTTCCGGCGATCAATCCTTCCGGCGCGAGATGGTCTTCCAGGAATGAGGTGGCCGGCAGAAGTTCCACTCCAATTTTAGCCAGTTCATCGGCAATCGCGGAAAAGATCGTTTCGGCGTTTCGCCTTTTGAGCCGGGCGAGGATGAGCAATGCTTTCCAATCGGGGCGCAAATCGAACAGGTTCTTCGGCGCGATCTGGCCCGCCATTATGGCGTGATGGATTCCTTCCTCCCGGAAAAAACTAAGCAAACGACTAAGTTGTCCAACCCGCAGCCATTCTACGCTGGTGACGTGATCTGTCAGGACGGGATCAGTCTCCCCGGTGAAGGCGACGGCGGAGATTTTTTTGACGCCAGCCCGGCGAGCGGCCGCGGCCACCAAAAGCGGGTAGGCGCCGTTGCCGGCGATGATTCCGAGAGATTCGGGCAGTTGCACGAACTGATGTTATCAAGCGGCCACAGGCCGCGCGAAGGAAAACAGCTGATTTTCGAAAGGGCTCACCGCCGAGAGCGCCTCTCCAACGGGCCCCGTGCTGCTATATCTACCCGTGCTTCCGGCGCTTGACGTGCAATTGCGCGAGCGCCTTCGACAAGGTTGCCTGAATGGCGGCGACTTCTTCCGAAGTATGATCCTCCTTCATGGCGGCTCTCGCGCTTTCGACGGCCTTTTCCGCGGCAGCTTCGTCGATATGGGCCGATTCCAGGGCCATATCGGTCAGGACCGAAACCGAGTCTCCCGTGATCTCAACAAACCCCTCACCCACGGCCAATAAACTTTCCTGACCGCCCTTTAGAACACGGAGCTCGCCCGGCTTCAGCGTGGTCAGCAGGGGAACGTGCTTGGGATAGACACCCAGGTCGCCTTCGGAACCGGGCAGCGTCACCATCTCGACGTCCTCCGAATAGACTTTCGCCTCAGGCGTTACAATTTCGAGTCGCAGCGTGGAAGCCATTTATATTTCTATCTACAATCGAGCCTCGATTCGAAAATCGAAATCAGGCAGAAGTTACCTGATCGATTCCACCCTTCATGTAGAAGTCGTTCTCCGGGACCTCGTCATGTTTGCCATCGAGAATTTCCTTGAAGCCGCGCACGGTTTCAGCCGTGGTCACGTACTGCCCTTTGGAGCCGGTAAAGATTTCGGCCACGTGGAAGGGCTGGCTGAGGAATCTCTGAATTTTGCGCGCGCGCAGGACCATCAGCTTATCTTCGGGACTCAGTTCGTCCATGCCCAGAATGGCGATGATGTCCTGCAAATCACGATAGCGTTGGAGCACGCGTTGCACGCCGCGCGCAACATTGTAATGCTCTTCGCCGACCACTTCGGGCGCGAGCGCCTTGGAGGTGGAAGCGAGCGGATCGACCGCCGGATAAATGCCCAACTCGGCAATGGAACGTTCGAGCACGATGGTCGAGTCCAGGTGCGCGAAGGTGTTGGCCGGGGCCGGATCGGTCAAATCGTCGGCCGGCACATAGACCGCCTGGAACGAAGTAATCGAGCCTTTTTTGGTAGAGGTGATGCGTTCCTGCAGATCGCCCATCTCGGCAGCGAGAGTCGGCTGGTACCCGACGGCACTGGGGGTTCGCCCGAGCAACGCCGACACTTCCGAGCCGGCTTGGGAGAAACGGAAGATGTTGTCGATGAACAACAAAACATCCTGATTACGTTCGTCGCGAAAATATTCCGTCATGGCCAGCGCGGACAGCGCCACGCGTAAGCGGGCACCGGGAGGCTCGTTCATCTGACCATAAACCAGCGCTACCTTTGACTTCGTAATATCTTTCAGGTCGATAACGCCGGCCTGCGCCATTTCGTGATAGAGATCGTTCCCTTCGCGTGTCCGCTCCCCTACCCCTGCGAAGACGGAGAAGCCGCCATGTTTCATGGCCACGTTATTGATCAGCTCCTGGATGATAACGGTCTTGCCCACACCCGCGCCGCCGAACGCTCCCACTTTCCCCCCCTTGGTGAAGGGGCAGATCAGGTCGACCACCTTGATCCCGGTCTCCAAAATCTGGGCGCGCGTATCCTGGTCGGTCAGCTCCGGCGCTTTGCGGTGAATGGGATAGCGTTTGGTGTATTGCACGGGGCCCAGATTATCCACCGGATCACCTGTAACGTTGAAAAGACGACCCAGGACTCCCTCGCCCACGGGCACGCTGATGGGGCCGCCGGTATCGGTCACGCTCATGCCGCGTTTCAGACCCTCGGTCGATGACATGGCGATGGAGCGCACCCAGTTTTCCCCGAGATGCTGCTGCACTTCGAGGGTCAGCTTGGTTGGATTACCGCCGACTTCGTATTCAAGTTCCAGCGCGTTATAAATCTTCGGGAGCTTTTGATCGTGTGGGAATTCCACGTCGACCACTGGGCCGATGACCTGAACGATGTTTCCTTTATTCATAAATGTGGGAGGGGGCTAGCCGCCGAGCGCCATTTGCGCGGTGGCGATCTCGAGTAGTTCGGTGGTAATGCTGGCCTGGCGCATCTTGTTGTATTCGAGCGTTAAATCCTTGATGAACTCTTTGGCGTTATCCGTGGCATTCTTCATCGCGACCATGCGCGCGCTGTGCTCCGAGGCGCGGGCGTCCAAAATCATCTGATAAACCTGATACTGAACGTAGTACGGCAGCATGACATCGAGGACCGCTTCCGGATTGGGCTCAAAGGTATAACCAATCAGCGGATCGGTGGCCTGACCGGAGGAATCGGCAGTGGCGGCATGAGGAAGGTCGAAGTCGCTAATCGGCAAAAGGGTGCGCACCAGCGGCTGCTGGTTGATGGTGTTCACGAAGTGCGTGTAAAGCGCTGAAACCTTATCCACTTCGCCGCTCAGGAATTTCTCGATGCAATACTGGGCGATCGGTTTGGTCTCGATGAAAGCGGGAGTGTCTTTCAATTCGAAATCGGCCAGGAAATCACGTTTCGTGCGGGCCACAAACTGCCGGGCCTTTCGGCCGGAGACTACGTAACCGGTTTTAGCCATGTCGAAACGCGCCGCTTCGCGCAGCAGATTGGTATTGAGCGAGCCGGCCAGACCTTTGTCCGTACTGATAATAATCACCAGCTCCCTCTTGACCGGCCGGACCTGCAGGAGCGGGTGCAGTTTGTGATCGGTGCGTTGCTGCAGCGAAACCAGAACCTTGTTCATCAAGCTGGCGTAGGAGCGTCCGGCCAGGGCGGATTGCTGGGCCCGCCGCATTTTCGAGGCGGCCACCATCTGCATGGCCTTGGTGAGCTGGCCGATATTACGGATCGATTTGATCCGGCGGCGAATGTCCTGGGTGCTAGCCATGGTTCGTTAGTGGGTCCGAGGTTTGGACAGAGCAAGCGGTAGCTGCCTCACTAGAGAAAAGCGCTATGGGTCCGGTCGCCATCATTTCCAGACCGATTTAAATTCGTCGAGCGCGCTGCGCAATTGGGACTCCAGATCTTCGTCCAGCGCCTTCTTGTCACGAATCGACGTGAGGAGCACCTCTTTGCGGGTAGAAAGCCAATCCTGCAGCTTGATCTGAAATTCCTTCACCCGTTCCACCGGCACAGGATCGATGTAGCCGTTTTGCATGGCCCACATGACGGCGACCTGTTCCTCCACCGGGATCGGGTTGTATTGAATCTGCTTGAAGAGCTCGACGATGCGCTGGCCTCGTTCGAGTCGCGCTTTGGTGGCGGCGTCGAGATCCGAACCGAATTGCGCGAAAGCCGCCAGTTCGCGAAACTGCGCCAGATCGAGCTTCACCTTGCCTGCCACCTGCTTGATCGCTTTGATCTGGGCGGCCGAACCGACCCGGCTAACGGAAAGACCGACCGAGATGGCGGGCCGCACGCCCTGGTAAAATAAATCCGTCTCCAGGTAGATCTGGCCATCCGTGATGGAAATAACATTGGTCGGAATGTATGCCGACACGTCGCCCGCCTGGGTCTCGATGATGGGCAGGGCCGTCAGCGAACCGCCGCCGAATTCCTCGCTGACGCGCGCGCTGCGTTCGAGCAGACGCGAGTGCAGGTAGAAAACATCACCGGGATATGCTTCGCGGCCGGATGGGCGTTTCAAGACGAGGGACACCTGCCGGTAAGCCACGGCGTGTTTCGACAGATCGTCATAGATAATGAGCGCATCCATGTTGTTATCCATGAACCATTCCCCCATGGCCGCTCCGGCGAACGGAGCAAGATACTGGTTAGTCGCTGTATCCGAGGCGGGTGCCGAGATGATGGTTGTGTAAGGCATGGCGCCTTCTTTTTCCAGAATGGCGAGGGCGCGCGCGACGTTCGAATTCTTTTGGCCGATGGCGACGTAAATACAGTAGAGCGGGCGGAAATCGTTGAGGCCGGTTTTTTCGCCGACCTTGTTCAAGCGCGCCTGGCTGATGATGGTGTCAATGGCGATGGTCGTCTTGCCCGTGGCGCGATCGCCGATGATCAACTCGCGCTGGCCGCGACCGATTGGGATCATGGCATCGATAGCCAGGATGCCGGTTTGCACAGGCTGGCTAACGGGCCGACGTTTGATAACGCCCGGAGCGATTTTCTCGAGCGGGTAGAATGTCTCCGTCTTTATCGGTCCCTTGCCATCGAGCGGCTGCCCAAGCGTGTTGACCACCCGGCCGAGCATGGCTTTGCCCACCGGGACCTGGAGTAGTTTGCCGGTCGTCCTGGCTTCGTCGCCCTCACCCACCAGCGTATTATCCCCGAGCAGAATAGCGCCGACTTCCGTTTCTTCGAGGTTGAGCGCAAGACCGAAAACTCCATTGGGGAATTCGATCATCTCGTTCAACATGACATCGCTCAGGCCTTCGATGCGCGCGACACCGTCCCCGGTTTCGCGCACGACGCCGACGTTCGTCCGCGTGGTCGATGTTTTTAGTCCCGCGATCTTCGTTTCGATCTCTTCAAGTATGGTGCTCATGGCTGGTATTTATTAAAGTTGCTGCTGCAGGCGTTCCAAACGGTTACGCACTGTTCCATCCCAAACGTCGCTCCCCACGCGAATCCGCATGCCCCCGAGCAGCTCG
>JBBRQE010000123.1:0-9500 GCA_038226905.1 Chthoniobacterales bacterium
CACGATGTCCCACACGATCAGGAAGTAGCCGGGAAATTTGAGCCGGATAATGAGAGCCAGCTCTTTTTCCAGCTGCCGTTGCACCGCCGTACTGATCGCAGCATAACGCTGTTGCGCTCCGAAAAGCACGATGGTGCGCAGGAACGAATCCATATCGTGTCCGCACGGAACAGGAAAATCCGGGAACTCGTAGCCGATGTTCTCGAGAGAAAAAGTCAGCCGTTCGGCCAGGATGGCTGTGTTCTCAATGGCCTCGGGAAGGTCGCGAAAAAGAGCGCGCATTTCGGTGTCACTCTTTAAATGTCGTTCCGCGTTAAGGCTGAGCAGCTTGCGGGCAGCGTCGAGGTGAGTGTGCTCGCGGATGCAGGTAAAAACGTCGAGCACCTCGCGGCCGTTCGGCTTGGCGTAATGCACACCGTTGGTGGCGAGAAGTGGAAGTCGGTGAGCGTCCGCCAAGTCGATGAGTTCCTGATTGATCCGCTCTTCACCGCGAACAAGGTGCCGCTGGATTTCGACGTAAACATTGTCCCGTCCGAACGTCTCAATTAAAAACCGCGCGCGATCAGCAGAGCTGCAATCTCGCCCCAGTAACGCGACCAGCCCCTCGGCAAACTGCGCCAACTCCTCCCAGCGCACCGCGCATTTTCCTTTTTCACTGCGCAAGTGGGCCTGCGTAAGCAGTTCGCATAAATTTCTATAACCCGCGCGCGTCTCGACCAACACAGGCAAGACCGCGCCGTCTTCCATGATGAGATCACATCCGACAATCGGGCGTATCCCGTTTTCCCGGGCTGCTACGGAAAAGCGCTGCAGACCATAAACACCATTACGATCGAGCAGCGCGATGGCCGGCATCTGTAACTCGGAAGCCGTGACGGCCAGGTGTTCCGGGAAAGAGCCGCCGCGCAAAAAACTAAAGGCGCTGCACGCATGTAACTCGACATAAGACATAACCGGAGAGCCGCATCATCAGTCGTAAATGCCATCGATCTGCCAGCCCTTGCCATTCTCATGGCAGCGCAGAATGGCGCCATCCGACAGCTGCACATCCCATTCTGCCCGTTTCCATGCCTGCTCGTCCCACCAATGACCGGAGGCCAGGTAAGGGCCCTTTTGGGCGGGAGCCAACCCGTTCCATTCCGCGCTGCGCAGATGAACCGGTCTGCTTTTTTCGAGAAGGACGGACGCCGCCAGAGCCGGTCGAAAACGTCGAAGAGCGACGCACGCGTTGGAATTTGTTCCGGCCGCATCGGCCGGATCAGTCGAATGCCAGGCAAAGGGCTCCATCCGGAAAACATCGGGCCGATGTGTTTCTTCCAGAACCGGCGTGCCGACTCTTTCTGCGCCTAACAAGCCAATTAAGCGGGCCAGAGTTTCAGAGAGCTGGTTCGGGTCGCGCAGGGCTGTCTCGAACAACCCGAACTGGGCCTGAGCAGGGCGGGCCGGTTGGGCCTGCAAGGAGACCGCCACGATCGGGTGTTCCGATTGAAAACTTTCCAAATGCGTATGAAGCATGCGGAAGAGGAGCTCGACCTGGTGAGTGGGCTGCGGGATTTTGAAGCAACGCTCGTAGTGCTGTTTGTGGGTGAAGCCGAGTTGCAGCGTTAGCTCTGTGGCCACCAGGTAAACCCCATGCAAACGCACGGACAGTTGCTGCAAAAGACGCCGCAGGATGAAAAGGAGCGGCTCCATCGTCTCTATTTCGTGCTCGAATTCGTAACTCTCCACAAACGATTCGGGCGGCTGCACTAATTTGAGCAGGCGGGTCGATTTCCCATTGGCCCGTTCCCATAGCCGCACGGCCTCGGCCCCGAGCCGGGCCGACAATTTTTCCTTATCGAGCCGCGCCAATTCTCCGAGGGTATGAACCCCCCATTTGTGCAGAATTTTTAGGATCTGCCCGACACGAACAGCCCGCTCCGCGGCCTTGTCCGATTTCTTTCTCGCTCCCATTCCGGGCGGTTCCTCATTGGGGTGGCAGGAGGCGAGCCTTCATCTCGCTGGAAAGAGAAGAAGCCGCGATCCAGCTACTCGCCTTACTCGAATCGGTGTGTATCCAATTTCGAAGAATCGATTCGACCTGCCCATTACGTGAATCGTCATTCCCGATGCTCTCGGCCCATTGGGCCGCCGCCGCCGGATCGGCCCCGGCAATCTGCCGCGCAAACGCGCCTACCGCCGCATCACGCGACGCCCCTTGCCCTAAACTCCCCAGCCAGGTCGCCGCCGCATAGCTATCACTCTGAGCCCAGCGCGAAGCCAGACTTTCCAGGGCCTTTTGCCGCGTCGCATTTTCCGGAAAGGAGGTGGCCCAGCGGCTGGCCGCCTGCGGATCCTGGGCTGCCCATTGTCCTGCGATCATGCCGGCCGCGTTGGACTGCGCTTCTCCCGTGGAAAGCCGCGAGACCAGCGAAGTCGCCTGGCGCGGATCCGATTCGGCTAATGAGGAAATAACATTCGGTAAAACAGCGTCACGCGCGGTGGCATCCGGCAGACTTTCCGCCCATGAGACAGCCGCTTGTGGATCAAGCCGGGCCCATTGCCGCGACACGTTTTCGAGCAAAGCTTTGCGCCCTTCTTTGTCACTTGTTTGCAGAGCAAACGCGGCGGCCGCGCGCGGATCGGCTTCTCCCCATTGCGAAATAATATTGCTCAGCGCGTTTTGCCGGGTGGAACCAACCGGAAGTTTTTGCGCCCAGGTCAGCGCTCCCTGGACATCGCTGTTAGCCAGCTGCATGGCCACAGCCATGGTGGCATCGTCCTGTTGTTTACCCGGCGACATTTTTTCGACATAAGCAGCCGCGGCGGTTGGATCGGACTGCACCCATGTGACCAGAACAGAGTGAAGCGCCCGGTTTCGAGATTCTCCCGCAGGCAATTCCTCCGTCCAGGCGAGAGCCGCGCGCGCATCGGTCTGGGCCCAACGTTGAGCAATATTATTGATTGATTGATCCCGGGCCATTCCCGTCGGCATGGTCAACACCATGACGGAAGCTTTTTCCGGATCCTTCCCGGCCCAGCTGCCGAGAATATTTTGCACCGCATTATTGCGTCCCTGCCCCGGTGGCAGGCTATTAGCCCAGGCCAGGGCCGCCTCTGGATCCTGGTTGGCCCAAGTAGAACCGATTGCCTGAAAAGCATTATCCCGCGTGCTCCCCGCCGCGAGTTGCCCCGCCGCCACCGCCGCCGCCGCCGGGTCCGTCGCGCTCCAGTGACTGAAAATTGGCCAGTAAAAATTCTGACGATTGCGCCCCGTGGGCAAACTCTGCACGAAGGCAATGGCCGATTGCGGATCTTTATCAGCCATCGAAGTAACGACGGTCTGCAAGGCCTGGTCGCGCACGGGACCCGGCGGCAATTGCTGGGTCCAGGCGGATGCCGCGCTCACATCACGCTCGGCCCAGCCACTAATCGCGCTGCTCAACAACCAATTTCGCTGGGATCCCAGAGGCGTTCGCTGAACGTAGCTGATCGCACTCTGCGGATCGAACTCCGCCCATTTTCCCACCAGCAAAGAGAGCAACATCGTGCTTTTCTGATCTTTAGGCAGGCTTTCCGTAAAGGAGAGAGCTTCCGGCAGATTGCTGGCGTCGATCGATTCGATCACCTTCGAAAAAGCCACGTAATTGTGACGAGTCCCCGAACGTCCCAGCACGGCCTTGATGCCCGCTATAATATCCTGGGGAGCCGGATCCGAAAAACGCGTTTCTTTGTTGTCTATCGGAGTCCGGGACGCACCGGAGGCGGCCCGCCATGGTTTGCTGCTCGACTCGCCCTCCACCGAAACGGGAGGAGCAGCCAAACGAGAGACCGGCGAGGACCTCGGAACACTGTAGCGCCCAATCCCCACACCAAAAATCAGGGCCAGGAGAGCAATGAAAATCGGAAGAACGGATCGATTCATAATGATTTATAGACGAATATGAAATTATGTTCAAATGAACATTTTTCTAAATAATCTTTATCGGACATTTGGGCAGAGCCTGCAAGAAGGAACGGCCATAGGGCTTCGTCACAATCCGATTATCCAGGATGACCACAATCCCGTGATCGCTCTTGGTTCGGATCAAACGCCCCACCCCCTGCCGTAATTTCAGAATCGCTTCGGGCAACGAATATTCCGTGAAGGGATCACCCCCCCGCGCCTCGATCAATTCCAGTTTGGCTTCGATTAACGGGTGATCGGGCACTGCGAAGGGTAACCGCGTAATAATCACATTGGAAAGCGCCTCCCCCGGCACATCCACTCCCATCCAAAAACTGTCCGTGCCGAACAAAACGCTGCGCGGCGTCGTCTTGAACTGTTCGAGCAACTTTCCGCGCGGCGCTCCCGCCCCCTGCACGAGCAGATTCATTTTCTTGCTCAGGAAGAAGGACTGGAGGCGCGCCGCGATCTGCTGCATGCCGCGGTAGCTGGTGAAGAGAACGAAGGCCCGCCCTTCCGTTTCCTCAACAAAATGAGAAATCCATTCGGCCAGCGATTCTTCATAGCCAGCTCCGCGCGGGTCCGGCATTTTTTGCACGATGAAAAGCTTCATCTGCTTCGGGAAATCGAACGGACTTCCCAGTTGCACCGGCTCCGCTTCTTCCGCCCCAACCCGTTTCCGGAAATAAGCCAGGTCGGCCCGGCCCACCGCCAGGGTGGCGCTGGTCATGATACAGGAACACCCATCCCGGAAAAGCATTCGGCGCAGGTCCGCCGCGATGTCGACCGGCGCCGCGTTCAGTGCCAAAAAGTGCGCAGTCTTGCCCGTGCGCTCCACCCAGTAGACGTGTCCCTCCGCGCTTTGTTCCAAAAAAGCCGCGATATCGGTTCGCGCCTCCTGGATGCGGCGCCCCATTTCCTGCATTTCCGCCTTAAGAAATTCGTCGTCCGTTTTCCTAACGACTTCCGCAATGCGCGTCTGCAAGGCGATGAGGCGACCGGTAATGGTGTCGGGCGAAAAATCGACCCGCCGCACGCGGAACTCGCGACCCTTCGTAAAATCACAGCGCTCGTCCACCTGGCGGAAAAACCGGTCCACTTCGTCCACCAGGTCGGCCGCCAGGGTGACCCCATTGGCATCGCGCGTAACGGTGAAGAGACCTTTGCGGGTGCGCGCGTTGTAAAGCCGTTGAATGGCCGACTTCAATCCATATTGCGAAACCCCGATGCCGATCTGGCGGGACGCCACCTGCTCAAGGGTATGCGCTTCGTCGAAAATGATAAAGTCGTTAGAAAAAAGAAAGCCGCTCTCCCGGCCTTCCTGTTCGTCCGGGCTCCCCAGCAATATGAAAAGCAAAGTGTGATTGATCACGATCACATCCGCCAACCCCAGACGCTTGCGCGCCTGCTGATAGAAACAGCCCGGTCCCTGCCCGCAAGTCTTGTTCGTGCAAATGTGCGCTTCGCTGCAAACCTGCGCCCATACCTTGGCATCCGGCTCGAAGCTCAGGTCGCTGACCGATCCATCCTTCGTGCTCCGGGCCCACTCCGCAATCTGTTGCAACTCGTTCTGCTCGCTCGTGGTAAAGAGCTCGTTCGATTGTTGCAGAGCCCGCTCCAGCCTCCGCGGACAAAGGTAATTTTGGCGTCCCTTGACCAGGGCCGCCTCAAATTCGACCGGCAAAACCTTCTTCAGAATGGGAATATCCTTATATAAGAGCTGCTCCTGCAGGTTGATCGTCTGCGTGGAAATGATGGCCTTCTTTTTATGCTCCAACGCGTAGAGGATCGAGGGCACGAGGTAGGCCAGCGATTTACCCACCCCGGTGCCAGCCTCGACTACCAGGTGCCGCTCTTCCTCGAGGGCCCGCGCCACCGCGACCGCCATGTCCTGTTGTTGCGGCCGAAACTCAAAATTCCTCGATTTCGAGAGAAGGCCCGTCTCGGAAAAGATGGTCCGGACCCGCTCGATGAAGTCGCTTTCGATGGAATCGCGCAGCGCTATCATCGGAAGTTTTGCATGAACTGAATGGGGAGTTGGTTTATCAATGTGGCCTCCGGCTGGGGTCGCGTTCCCGGGACGCTTACTGTAAGCTCAAGCTGGCCAAACCTCCCGCCTAATTCAACCTGTGAAGCTGCTCGATCGCTACGTCGTCCGGAATTTTTTGCAGGTCTACATTTACTGCATCATCGGATTCCTTTCCATCTGGCTGATCTTTGATGTGAGCGACAATATTTCGACCTTCATTGACGCCCACCTCGGCTTTACCCGGGTCGCTCATTATTACTTGAGCCAGTTGCCTCAGATACTTGTTATTCTTTTGCCGGTCTCTCTTTTGCTCGCCTTGCTTTTTTGTCTGGGCCGGATGTCGCGCGCCAACGAGATTGTCTCCATGCTGACGGCCGGGGTGAGCGTGCCCCGCGTCCTCCTCCCGCTCATTATGCTCGGGTTGCTCACCGTCGCGGCCAGTGGCCTGCTCAACTACTCTCTCGCGCCTCATGCCGATCTGGCCCGAAAAACACTTTTGAACAACGAACAGAAAACACGGCGCGAATCGCAGATCGAGGGACAAATCTTTCGCAACCGCACGGACCGGCGCACCTGGTTCATTCAGAACTTTCGCCGCGGACAAAATGTTTTTAACAACGTGGAGATCCTGCAGCAGGATGAGCACGACAACATCGTCACGAATTATCTGGCCGCCAAAGCCCTCTTCAAGCCCGACACGAAAAGCTGGGAGCTGGAGGCGGTCAAGATCGTCAACTACGATCGCACCGGCAATATCACGAAGGAGGAAACACAGCCCTCCCTAACGATCAACCATTGGACCGAGACGCCTTATCGGTTGAGCAGCGCCAATGTCCGCGCGGAGTATCTCAGCGTCCCCGAGCTGCGCAATTATCTGCACTTCAATGCCGACTTTCCCTCCACCCTCCTGGCCCCCTTCAAGACTCATCTGCAATATCGCATGGCCCTGCCCTGGACCTGCCTCGTGGTCGTTTTCATCGCGGCCCCCCTCGGTATCGGCTTCTCCCGCCGTGGTGTTCTCTCCAGCGTGGCCTCGTCCATTATCCTCGTTTTTTCCATGAACGTTCTTACTCACCTTTTTCTCGCCCTCGGCGAAGGATCGCGCATCTCGGCCTGGACCGCCGCCTGGCTCCCGAATCTGGGTTTTGCCGTAATCGGCCTCTACCTTCTCTACCTCCGCTCGACCAACCGCGATGGCCTTGGCTTTTCTCTACTCCGTCTCCGTCGTAGAGTCGCTCGATGAATCCCCTCGCGACCGAATGGGCGATTAAACATCGCTCCGACGCGTGTTCCGCCACGCAACGTCCCTTCGCGCCCGGCGAATATTTTTACACCCTCCTCTTTCGCGAGGCCGAGGGCTTTCGTCGCGAAGACCTGACCGAGGAAGCGTGGTCGAATCGCAACGAAAATATTCAACCATTCTCCTTCTGGAAAGCGCGTTATGAACCGGCCCCTGCGGCACCCCCCGACCCGTTCGCTCAGGAGAGCGCCGAGGACTTGTTTCGCCGCCTGATTGCTTCGGAAAAGCCTCCGGCCAACGCCTGTTACGTGCTGGCCGTCATGCTCGAACGCAAACGCCTGCTCAAACAAATTAAGACGGAGGATTCCGACGAAGGTCGTGTCCTCATCTACGAGCACGTGGCCAGCGGCGATGTTTTCATCGTGCCCGATCCGGGGCTGAAGCTCGACGAAATCGAAGGCGTCCAAAATGAAGTGGCCGCCCTGTTGCGTGCCGCCTCGGAAAAGTAGGCGCGTAAAGAGTCCTGTAGGGGAAGCTGTCAGCTTCCCTGGGAAGGCAACGCCTTCCCCTACAGAAGGACATAGCCGCCTCAACCCATTTGCCCCCGCCCCTAACCTCTGGTCTTATCACCCATGCGGCGGTCGCCTCTCCCTTGGTTCTCCTCCGGCTTCCCGCTTTTCCTCGCCCCCATGGCTGGCGTTTCGGACAAGATTTTTCGTCAACTCTGTAAGGAACAGGGCGCCGATGTCCTCACCACTGAATTCGTTTCGTCCGAGGGAATATTTCGTCGCAACGAGCGTACCCGCGAGTATCTCGATTTCGACGAAGTGGAACGCCCGGTCGGAGTCCAGTTGTTCGGCGGGAATGTCGGCCACATGGCGGAAGCGGCCAAACACGTGGTCGATTGGGTGCACCCCGATTTCATCGACCTGAACTTTGGCTGCCCGGTTAACAAAGTAGTCGCGAAAAATGGCGGTTCCGCCCTGCTCAAGGATTGTCCGACCCTGGCCAGCGTAGCGGCCGCCGTAGTCAAGAGCGTCGCACCGCTCCCCGTCACGGCCAAGATTCGCATCGGTTGGGATGCGGATTCCATCAACGCGGTGCGCGTCGCGGAGATTTTGCAGGACGAGGGCATCACCGCACTCACGGTGCACGGCCGCACCCGCGCGCAGGGTTATTCGGGCAGCGCAGATTGGGAGGTGATTGCCGCCGTGGCCGCGGCGGTTTCCATTCCGGTAATCGGGAACGGAGACCTGGTCACGCCCATGGACGTAGCACGACGACGCGCCGAAACAGGGATCTCCGGCGTTATGATCGGCCGTGCTGCCATGAGTTCGCCGTGGATCTTCGCGCAGACCAAACATTACCTGGCTACCGGCGAATCTCTGGCCCCACCAACCTCCGACGAGAAATGGGAATTGATCCTGCGCCATGCCCGCCTCACCGCGGAAAGCTGGGGCGACGAAGAAAAAGCCATCCGCTCCATGCGCGCCCGCCTCATGGCCTACTCCAAAGGCTTCCCCAACAGCAAACTTCTGCGCGAAAAATTCCAGCACGTCTCCTGCGTGCGTGAGATCGAAGCTATCGCGCAGGAGCATTTGCAGGCTCAAACGGAGGTCGCCCATGGGCGCGAAGAATTATGCCAGGAAAGCGGCGGCGGGCTCGCTTCGCAAGGAGTTGGCTGATCCAGAGAATGGTTCGAACGCGCTTCGGCCGGTCAAGGCACAAGGCGTTTTCAAAGGGCGGCAGCAGCGGGATCCTCTCCGAAAGGCACCTTTACTTAAGGTCCGTCTTAATAAAGAAATAGTAATAATTCTTTATTAAGAGATCGCTTTATGTGAAGGCGGGCGGCTGACACAACCATTGCTTCGAGCCACCGAAGCCCCCTCGCCGCCTGAACCTTCAGGCCGCCCAATCCGCGCAGAGGAGCTCGGCTTGGGCAAGAACGGTCTTTGTTGCCTCGTCTTCGAGATCTGGTGGATAGCCGTGTTTTCGGAGGATGCGTTTGACCATGACTTTTATCTTGGCGCGGGCACCTTCGCGGACGGTCCAGTCAATTGTGACGCTCTTGCGGACTTGGGTGACTAACTCAGCGGCGACAACCTTCAGTTCGTTTTTGCCCATGGCTTCGACGGCGCTGTTGTTTGCGGCGAGCGCGTCGTAGAAGGCGACTTCATCGTCGTTCAGGCCGAGATCGACGCCGCGCTGGGTGGCTGCGCTCATCTCTTTGGCGAGTTTGATCAGCTCTTCGATGACTTCCTGTGTGGCGATCGCCCGGTTGTGGTAGGGGAGCGCACGCGCCCTCG
>JBBRQE010000124.1:0-9394 GCA_038226905.1 Chthoniobacterales bacterium
GAGCAGCTCAAAAAAGGTCAGCAAAACATGGAGAGCACCTTGCAAGAGATCAAGAGGCTCCTCCAGGCCAACACGGCCGCTGTTCCCGGCGCGCCCCCGGCGAATCCCGCCCTCGGCATGACCGTAGACGTGGCCGGCAAACAAACCCGGGGTGATAAGAACGCCCGGCTGACCCTGATCGAGTTTACCGATTACGAATGTCCGTTCTGCGGCCGCCATTTCCGCGACACCTCGCCCAAAATCCTGAAAGATTACGTCGAGACCGGGAAGATCCGCTACGTCTTCAGCGATCTGCCTCTCTCCATGCATGCCCATGCCAAAAAGGCGGCGGAAGCGGCCCTCTGCGCGGGCGAGCAGGGCAAGTATTGGGAAATGCACGACCTCCTCTTTGCCAATCAACAGGCCCTCGATAATTCCAACCTCATCGCCTACGCCACCAAAGTGGGACTGAATGTTCCTGCTTTTCAGAAAGCGCTCGAGAGTGGCAAGTACGAGTCACAAGTAAGCGCCAATGCCGCGGAGGCAGCCCGGCTCGGATTCGCCGGTGCGCCCAGTTTTGCCGTGGGCCTGACCCAGCCTAACGACGCCCCGGTCAAGCTGATCAAAGTCATCGTGGGCGCGCAAAGTTACGAAAATTTCCAGAGAGAATTTGCCGATGCGCTCAATCCTCAGGCCTCTGCTTCTCCCGGCCCGGTCGCCGCCGCCGCGGCCGCCCCGCCGAATCCGGCCATCGGCACGTCGATCAGCGTGGAAGGAAAACAGTTCAAGGGAGAGAAGGACGCGAGACTGACGCTCATCCAATTCTCCGATTACGAATGCTCGTTCTGTGGCCAGCTGGCGCGCGACACCATCCCGCAAGTGGTGAAAAATTATGTTGATACCGGCAAGTTAAAATTCGTGTTCGGCGATCTCGCCCTTGGGGTGCATACCCACGCCATCAAGGCCAGTGAAGCCACCTATTGCGCGGCCGAGCAGGGCCGCTACTGGGAAATGCACGACGTCCTCTTTTCCAATCAGGGCGCCTTGGAAGTAAATAATCTCATCTCTTACGCGCGGGACATGGGATTGGACCTTGGAAAATTCCAGCAATGCCTCAGCACCAACCGTTACGCCACGCAGATCGAACAAAGCAGCGCCGAAGCCCAGCGGGCCGGGTTCATTTCCACCCCGGTCCAAGTCATTGGCCTAACCGAAGGAAACGGCTCCAGCGTAAAAGTAATGAAAGTCATCACCGGCGCCGTGGCCTACCCAGTCACCCAGGCCGCGATCGAAAACATCCTCAATCCCGGCCCGACCCCGGGAGTCGTCCCTATTCGTTAACGACTTGTTATACTGTCAGGTATTCAGCGTTTCAGATTTAAGCTTTTACCTCTAGCCGCTCCCCCGTTGTCTGTTGTCTGGAGTTGTTGTTTCGAGGCGGTTTGGGCTTATCTTGATCGCGTGAGCGCGACTCAAGTCATCGAAGAAATTCGGCGCCTGACGCCTAGCGAACAGGCGGAAGTGATCGAATTCGCCTACCGGCTGGATGCCGAGCGAATGTTGAGTGGAAAAGAGCTAGGCGTGCTTGCCAAGCGAATGATCGAGGCTTCCGATCCCGTCGAGAAGCTGAAGATTCGCGAAGAGCTCACGCGCGGATTTTACGGCGGCAAGCCGGATGCCTAAGATTCATCGACGCGGTGTCCCCAAGGCGCTGCTGGAACATTTATGGCTTCGCGTAGAGGAGCGAGAAATTTCAATTTTTCAACTCGAACTCTTCGCGACCTGGCTGGAAACCGCCCCCGAAGTCCCGCCCGGTCGATGGTTCAAGTCCTTTTCCGAAATGACGGTGTGCGGAGAAGGCGAGTTCATTAAGACGTTCCTCCGGCTCGGGCAGATCGCCGATGGCGAGGAAGTCATCTGAGATCACAGCCTGCGTAAAGTGAGAACGACGCTCCATCGCTCCCAATCAAGCTCCTTCGTCATGAAAACACTGTTCGGATCGTCCGTGTAATCGGCGAAAGGTCCGCTGACGCCGAATCCAGCACGCGCGTAGAGCTGCCGGGCCGGCTCGAAGCCGGGCTGAGCGCCGGTCTCAAGGCTTAGCCGGCGGTAACCGCGCCGGCCCGCTTCGGCGAGAATGTGCTGGAGCATCGCGCTCGCGACCCCTTTGCGCAGATGGCGCAATGCCGTCCTCATCGACTTGATCTCACCGTGCTGCGCATCAAGCTCCTTCAACGCGCCGCAGCGCAAGAGCCGGCCATTCTCCCACACGCTCCAAAACGTGACCTCCGGACGACGCAACCCTGCAAGGGGCAAAGCATGCACACTCTCCGGCGGCGAAAGGCTCCGCATCTCGGCAAGATGCTCTTCGAGAAGAGCGATTATTTCTGGCCCGCTAAGATCGTCGACTTGGATGTGCACGCGAGATAATGACGCGGCGAAGCCGTTCTTCCCCTCTCCGCTCAACACTCAACTTTCTCTTCATTCCTTCGATTCCGGGACGGCCCGCCTGCCTATCTTACGCGCTTCAACTTGCCTGCTTTAAGAATAAAGATCTCTGGAGAAGGCTGATAACGCGCCTGCTCCACATGCATGAAGTGGAGTAAAATTTTCTGATCGCCGGCGTTGAAGACGAGCAGGTGAAAAAAGGCCAGCTTGGCATCAATATGCGAGTCGGTTGTAAAGTTTCCCCTGATTTTGTGTTCATTGGTCATTTTGAGGGCCAGCGCGTCATAGGCTCCGTTCCCGTCAGACTGGGAGATTTCGGTCCCGATAATGCCCGTATCTCTAATTTGGCCGCGGACGATCACCCACCCCTCGATCGGCAATGCGCTGAGCTTTGCGTACAATTCCGGGTTGATCGCGTGCTTCAATTCCGAGGCCAGCGCAGGAGTAGTCGCGATGGTCCGCGTCTTCGCCGGAGCGGCCAAAAGCGTAGCGGCGATTAATGCAACCCCAGCAGCCAATGCAAATTTCTTAATCATAAGCTCTCCCATCCACAGTGTATTAAAACAAGCCACCAGATGTCCCTCTAATCCCGCGGCCACGCCGAATGCGCGATCGCCGCGGCTCTATCCTTCGGAGTAGCCGCCCATCGAAGACGCTACGTCAATATTGGAGGTCGAGTTTCGCAAGGGCGGCATCTATCAATACTTTGGGGTCCCCCGTCAAGTGTACGAGCAATTGATGTCCGCATCTTCGAAAGGCACGTTCTTCAACGGCGTAGTGAAGAAGGGTGGCTATTCCTACACGCGGGTGTAATGCGAGAAAAACGGGGCCACGAGCCGTCGCTGACACTCTAATATCTTCTCGCCGATCGTTTTTGAACGAGGCAATAATCGAAAAAAAAAGAAGGATCGGGGTCAGAGCTTACTGTCGACAGTAAACGACGAATTGGGCATTAATTGCGTGAAATGTCAGAGGCTTGGTCTCGCCAAGAGGTAGAAGCCACAGTGGCCGATTACTTTTCCATGCTCGACATGGAATTGCGCGGCGAGCCTTTCAACAAAGCTGAGCATAATCGCTCGCTGCAAAATCTGCTGAACGATCGGCCGCGCGGAGCGATCGAGCGGAAGCATCAAAACATCAGCGCCGTTCTCATCGAAATTGGATATCCGTATATTGACGGCTATAAACCTTTGGGGAACTACCAAGAGTTACTCCGCCTCGCGGTCGACGAGCGACTCGCACGCGCGGCTGACCTTAATCGGATAGTGGAGGCCGTTGTCGAAAATGCGACCGTTCCGCGGCCTGTGATCAGCGATATCCTCGCGATCCAGGTCACGCCGCCCGCTCGCGAAGCGAATGCCGTGAGAATTCGGGAAGGACCTGTGGTGAGCCGCCGGTTGGCAGGAAAAAGAAACTATCTTGAGATTGAGGCCAGGAATCAATCACTCGGCCTCGCTGGCGAACAACTTGCCGTGGAGTTCGAACGCGAGCGACTAAGAAGGTTGGGCACACCAAAGTTGGCAGATGGAATACGGCATGTCGCACAGCTTGAAGGAGATTGGCTCGGCTACGACATTTTGTCCTTCGAACCGGATGGCCGCGAGAGACTAATTGAAGTCAAAACGACGCGTTTCGGGGCATCGACCCCATTTTTTGCATCGCGGAACGAGGTGAATATCTCCCAGACGCATCACGAACAATATCAACTTTATCGTCTCTTTTCATTCACTACCCAACCGAGGCTCTTCGCGTTGCCGGGCTCACTCCGAAACTCGTGTCGTCTCGAACCTTTCACATACTCAGCGTCGGTTCTGTAGCGAAAATGTCTTGGCATCGGGGTCAAACCTGGCCAGGCAATTATGCCCAGTGCGGGCAAAGAAATTGAGCTGCGGCTGGACAGCTTGGATGTTGGGCAAATTTGGGACGGATAGAAAGCTTATCCACACGTCCTAGGTCGCGGCTGCGATTCTCTGGAAAAAGGGACTACTTATGGCGTACCAAATTCCATTGGATTTCGCTCAGGGCAGGCTTAACGCGCTACCCGATCCGGGGAATTCTCCGTGGCTTTTATTCGTAGCGCAGGGCGACGATCGGGTCGACGCGGGTGGCGCGGCGGGCAGGGAGAAAACAGGATAAGGCGGCGACCAGGGTGAGTAGGCCGGAGACCGCGAGGTAGATCGTCGGGTCGAGCGGGTTGACCTTGAAGAGGATGTTTTTCAGGGCGGCTGCGGCTACGACCCCGAGAAGGAGCGCGATACTGCCCGTGCCCAGAATCAAGCCAATGGCGAGCTGCCAAGCGCCCTGACTCATGACCATGCGGAGGATGCGTTTCGCATCCGCACCGAGTGCCATGCGAATGCCGAACTCTTGCCTGCGCTGGTTGACCGAGAAACTCATGACCCCATAAAGCCCGACCCCGGAAAGGAGGAAGGCAATGGCTCCGAAAATCGTGAAGAGCGACGCAATCACCCGATTACCCGAAAGAATTTCGTTGTGAAATTGGGCGGGCGTTCCGGCGAAGTAGGTAGGAAGATTCGAATCGAAGACAGCGACCGCTCTGCTCAGGACTGGTCCGAGGGTGTCAGCCCGCTGGCCGGCGCGCGGCCTAACGAGCACGGTGGCGAACTGCGTAGCCGGCGAGGCGCCGAGCAGCGGCATGTAAAATCCGGCGGCTTCCGTCTGCTGATCGAACGGCCCCTGCATCAAGGTATCCGGGACCACTCCGACGATCCTCCGCCAGGGTTGTTCTTTGCCCGGATTGAAGATGCGCACCTGATGCCCGAGCGCACTTTGGTTCCCCCAATGTTTGCGCGCGAAGCTTGCGTTCACGATGGCCACCGGCTGTTTCGAGTCGGTATCGTCGATCGTGAAGTCGCGGCCTTCACGGAGTTTCAATCCCAGGGTGTCGAAGTAACCGTCCGAGACGGATTCGAAATTTCCGCGCGGCCGATCACGATCGGTCAGGTAATTCTGGCCGTCGACTTCATATTGCCCGGAGGCCGCGAAGGTCATGCGAAAACGGTCGGTCATGGCGGAAGCTTCGAACTGCGGGTTCGTTCTCAGGCCGCGCACGGCGCCCTTAAAAAATTCGCGGCGTGATTCTTCGGTGGGATACGGGCCTTCCATCAACGCGAGTCGCGCGGTATAGAGCCCATTCTCGTCGTAGCCATAATCGAGCTTCGTTTGGTTACGGATCGATTTGATCTGCAAGGTCGCGGCGATAAGCAGCGCAGCGGTCAGGGCAATCTGCCCGACCACGAGCGCGCGTGTGATCACGTTGACCAGGCGGCTGCTATTGCCGCGCCCGCCTTCTTTCATGGCGTCAGCAGTGTTGCTGCGCGAGCTGAGAAGGGCCGGGAGCAGGCCCGAAACAACCGTCGCAACCAGCGTGACCACGAGAGTAAAGCCGAGCACGCGGCCGTCGATGGTGAAGCGCCACCAGTAGGGCGGCGGAAACGGCGCGGCTTTGATTACGCTGGCGAACATGTCCACTCCCCAATAGGCCAGCAGGGTACCGCCAATCGCGCCGAGCACGGCGACGACCAGGCTCTCGGTGAGCATTTGCCTAACGAGTCGCCCGCGGGTGGCACCGAGCGCGCTGCGAATGGCGAGCTCCTTGGCCCGCAGCGCGGCGCGGCCGAATTGCATGTTCATCACGTTCACACAGGCGATCAGCAAAACGAGAATGACAGCACCGAGCATGGCCCAGACGATCTGGCGCAGTTGCACGCCGGTGAAAAATTTGATCAGCGGCATGACGGCGGCCGAGGTCAGGTCCTGGTTCGTCTTCGGATTGTCGGCCGCGATGTGCCGGGCGATCGCGACCATCTCCGCGTTCGCCTGATCGAGAGTGACATCCGGCTTGAGCCGGCCCATGACGGCTGGAGCGCGACTGTTCGCACCGAGGAAGAGCTCACCGCGGGGCGTGGGCGGCCACTCATTGTAGAGAGGCGTCCAAAGTTCTTCGGAGACCGGAAATTCAAACCCGGCCGGCATCACACCGATAATGGTCGCGGCTTTGCCGTTAATGGTGACGTTCTGGCCGACGATGTTCGGATCGGCATTAAAATCGCGGCGCCAGATCTTGTCGCCCAGAATCGCGGTCTTGGGAGAGCCGGGTTTGTTATCGTCCGCCTTGAAATCGCGACCGAGCACGGGTGACACGCCGATAATCTTGAACATTTCGTCGGTCACATAAGCGCCGGTATAACGCTGCGGATTGTTGTTGTAAGTGAGGTTGATGGTCGAGCCGTTGAGATAGCCGGCCATCATGGAGAAGGATTTCTGCGCGGCCTTGATGTCTTCGTAATCCTGCGCGGCTGGAATGTTGCCGTTGCCGAAGTTGTTGTTCTGATCGCTCGCTTTCGGGTCAATGAAGCCGACGCTGACAAGCTGTTCAGGGTGGGGAAATGAAAACCCGCGCAGGACGATGGCGTTGACCACGGCGAACTGCGTCATGGCGCCGCCGATGCCGAGAGCGAGCACGAGAACGGCGAGGAGACAAAACACTTTGTCCTTTAGCAGGACGCGGAGTCCTACACGCATGTCCTGAGTAAACGATTCGAGAATCATGATGATTTACCTTTGATGGGGGAGGGTGACGCCGTGGTTGTGAAGCCAAAGCGCGATCGCCGCATTCGGTCTGAACAATCGTCCACGAGTCCTTCCCAACCTATGCACTACTCGTGCCACGTGACGAGGATGATATTTAAGCATATTGCAGTGAACGAGTTATGACTTATCGCATGAACAGCCGGAGCCAAAACTTATCCCGATGGTGGGAGAGGAGCGTCCCAAAATGGGAACGCTTGGTTTGCTCATTGGTTCTCCCGCGATGGGGAGGACCGTTGAACACGAAACTGGTGCGGCTAATCCGAAATCTCGGCCTCGACCCGCTCCGCGAAGAGGTGAGGATTGCCAATATGGGATCGGGGACAGAGCAAAGAGCAGGGAGGCCGGATATCGGTGAACCCGAGGTCAGATGGGGAGTGCGCGCATTGTGACTTCGATTATTCTTAGCAGTGAGTGCCCCTTCCGGCGCCCCAGGCCGTGTCGTTTTTACGGTGGATTTGTTTGACACGCATGCCCGTTTTCTGAGAGGCACAGTTATGAAATTAGCTCGTCGTAATCTCGGTATCAGCACACTCGGCATCATTCTGATCGTCCTTCTCATCCTTGCGCTCGGCGGTGGAGGGTATGCCGGCGGCGGTTTATACTATGGCCCGGGCGGGTTGCTTGTGATCATCCTGATCGTCCTTTTGGTGACGGGCAAGCTCTAGGCCTGGCCAGTGGGTTGCTGCCCAGGGGCAGTGATCACGCGGTGATTTGTTAGGCAACTTCAGGGAACCGGCCGAACATCGGGTAGCGATACGACTGCCCTTTGTTCGCCTGGATTCCATCTTGCCTGCGCGATCCGGAGGCCATGGCAGGGTTACTTTTCAGCCGCTGACTGGCGGCCAATTGTCGATCGGACAAGCCCGGGGACAACGACCCTCAGGACTAGAAGGAGGGCTCCGAGCGGAGCGCCGCCAGGTTTTGGACGACCGCCACGAGTTCGGTGGAATCCACCGGTTTAGGCACGTGCAGCTGAAAGCCGGCGCGCAGGGCGCGAGTCCTGTCTTCGGTCCGCGCCAGCGCCGTGAGCGCGACGGCCGGGACGGTGCGGTCGCCCGGAAGTGCCCGACCTCAAGCGCGTGCTATGCCTCTCGCATTATCTGCCGATCAGGATGTATGATAATTATAATAAATATGGAATCTAATTGCAGAAGGCTGGTCGAAGAGATATCATCGGCCCGATTTCAAACCTTATATGTACGCTTCGCTCTATCGTTCCCGACCTGTTGCAGTCGCAATCTGCCTTGGCCTGGCCTTGACCCTGTCCGCAGGCTCCGCCACAGCAAAACATGTAAAGCCCACGCCAACGCCAGCCCCGACGCCGCTCCCGTCCGGCTCCGGTCACACTTATTATATAGATGGCAGCGCGGCGACCAACGGCGCCGGTTCGCAAACCAGTCCGTGGAACTCCGTTGCCACCGTCTCATCGCTCGCCTTTAACCCCGGCGATTCCATCCTTTTCCGGCGGGGAACCACCTGCAAAGGTGCACTGACTTTCCGTTCGTCCGGCACCAGCGGGCAGCCGATCCTCCTCGGTTCTTACGACAACGGCGCAAATCCAGTGATCGACGGCGCCGGCAACGACGCGGTGGTGACATTGACCGATACCTCATTCGTCACCGTGCAGGGCCTTGAAATCAAAAACGGCCGGACCTACGGAATCCTCGCCACCACGTCCCGCTCCGGCGTTGTCGCTGGGCTCACCCTCACGAGTCTCGTTGTGCATGATGTTACGGGCGGCGCGATGACTCAAAAATACACCGGACTGGTGGTGGTCACTCCCGGCGTAAGTGGATCGACCTTCAACGGTGTCCTGATTGACGGAGTCGAGGCCAACAATACCACCCTGTGGTCAGGGATCATGGTGTTCGGAACATATCTCACCGGTGATCATCGCTGGCAGACGACGGCCCAGGACATCACCAAGCGCAGCACCAATATCGTGATCCGGAATTCGATCGCGCACGACACCTTCGGCGACGGCATCGTCGTCTACTGCGGGAGCGGGGTCCTGATGGAGCGTAACGTGGTTTATCGAAGCGGAATGCAACCCACTCAAACCATCGGCACGCCGAACGCCCTTTGGTCCTGGGCGAGCAACGACGTGGTCGTTCAGGACAATGAAGCCTACGACAACCATTCGCCCGGGGCCGACGGCGGCGCGTTCGATATCGACTACTGGAGCACGAACACCACGGTCCAATATAATTACGGCCACGATAACCAGGGCTATTGTGTCGGTGTGTTCGGTGCCGAGAGCGCCGCGACTAACAACTCGGTGGTTCGTTACAATGTTTGTTCCGATAACGGAACGAAAAAATTCGGTGACGGTGCCGAGGAGATTTACTTTGCC
>JBBRQE010000125.1:0-9252 GCA_038226905.1 Chthoniobacterales bacterium
CATTCACCCGATGCTGGTGGACATGGTCCACCATTTACGCGCAGAAAAACGCTGGGCCGGTTTTGAGGAGGCGATCATGGCGCGATCCACTCGTTACGCCGGCGTGCTCGAGCGCATGATTTCTCCGGAAGGAACCTTTCCGCCGTTAGGCCGCTCCCTCGCCTATCGCTTCGGGGCCATGCAAAGCCTGGCCCAGATGGCGCTCTTACAAAAACTGCCGGAAGGAGTGGCGCCGGCCCAGGTGCGCGAGGCACTGACCGCGGTCATGCGCAGAATGATCGAGGCGCCGGGCACCTTCGATGAAAACGGCTGGCTCCGCATCGGTTTCTGCGGAGCGCAGCCCGGGATCGGTGAAGCTTATATTTCGACCGGAAGCCTCTATCTTTGCTCGGTTGGGCTGCTCCCCCTCGGACTGCCGGCAGCCGACCCATTCTGGTCCGATCCGCCCGCGCGCTGGACCTCGGCCAAAGCATGGTCATCGGAGGACTTTCTGATTGACCACGCCTCCCCTTGAAATTCCCCGGCGGGGCGGGCGTGAGCAGCCGGAGGGATTGCCTTGCCAGGCAAGCGCGACTACAACTTAGCTCCATGAGACCCCGCTTCTTCCTTTCACTGGTAAGCCCGTTAGTCGTTATTCTCTTGCCGGGGTTGGTGTGCGCCGAGGCTGCACACAACTTTGGCAAGTGGGAGAAAGAAATCGCCGCATTCGAGCAAAGCGATCGCACCAGCCCGCCGCCCAAAGGCGCACTGCTCTTCATCGGTTCCTCCACGATCCGTAAGTGGAAAACGCTGGCCCAGGATCTTCCCGGTCAGACGGTGATCAATCGTGGATTTGGCGGGTCGGAGATCGTTGACTCCACGCATTTTGCGGAGCGGATCGTCTTTCCTTACGAGCCTCGGATGGTCCTGCTGCGCGCCGGAGGCAACGACCTCCATAGGGGGAAATCGCCCGAACAAATCTTCGGGGACTTCAAGGAGTTCGTGACCAAAGTCCACGAGAAGCTACCCAAAGCGGAAATCGTTTTCATCTCACTCAATCCCTCGCCGTCTCGCTGGAAGGATGCGGAGAATACGAAGATCCTGAACAAGATGGTCCTGGAATATTCCGCGCAGATGCCGTTCGTGAAATACATCGATGCCTACGACATCGCCCTCCGGCCAGACGGGCAGCCGCGCCCTGAGCTTTTTGTCCAGGACCAACTGCATTTCAACGCCGAAGGCTACAAGCTTCTGACCGAACGAGTTCGCTCCTTTCTGGCAAAGACGAGCAAGTGACCGCACGGTCTCACGTTGTTCTGCGACACTTATCCTCTTATGAAATCCCGCGCCCTTAGTCTGTTTCTCCCGCTGCTCGCGTTCGTAACGCCGTCACTCCAGGCGGCTCCCGCGATCTCGCAGTACGGTATCACCTGGACGTTCGATAAAGAATACCCGACCGGGCAATTTTGCACCGGGGATTACTGGGTTGTCGGGCCGGTCACGGTCACCGGCATCACGACCGACCAGCATGCTCCGGGGTTCACCTCGAAGCCGGGTGAGGATGGATCGATGGTGAATCCCGGCACCGACAGCAAGCAGGGCTATGACAGCCGGATCGGGTCGTATGACGCGAAGATAAATGCCGCGCTCATTGGCGGACAGCCGATCTCCGCGACAAATCCACTCGTGCTCAAACCCGGCTCGAGCCTCGTCTCCATGGTGAGCTGGCTCTACCGCTCCGCGACCGATGCAGAGCCCGGCACTCCGAAATTCAACGGGGGGACAAAGGCGCCGCGCCCCGTCACGAAAGCCGGAGCCGTGCTTACCGTGCTCGAGGCCGCCCCGCCGAAAGGTTCGTTTCGCCCGCCCTATGCCGGTGCCGACAAAACAGTGAAGTTTTCCCTCGAGAAACTCGATTACTCGAAGCTGAAGAATCTCCCGCCCGTCGCTGGAATGCCCGATCCGGCCGAGCTCGCGAAACGCATGGAGCGTCCGTGGATCGATCATGTGTATGAGTTCCTCGGCGCGATGATTCATCCCTCGCAGAACATGCCGCAATATGGTCGCGACATGGCGGACACTATGGGAGAAGTCGCCCTCATGGTGCTGATCGATCCCGCGCAATTGCCGGGGGGCAAGCCGGCCCGAGAAAAGCTCGTCATAGAGTTAGTGCAATTCGGAATCGACTGCGCGGGGATCGCCGATAGCGGCGGTGGCTGGCCACCAAATGGCGGACATCAGCTCGGCCGAAAATACCCGATTCTTTTCGCCGGCGTCATGCTCAACGACCCGCACATGAAAGACGTGGGGCATTGGAAGACACTCTTCCATGAAGACGCACAGACCTTCTACGTCACCCAGGAGGACGTCGACGCAACCCACAGCCCGAGTTGGAAACCCGACACTCGCGGCAAAGACGGGCCCGCTCCCTACACCGCAGAGGACATCGGGATGCCCGAGTGGAGCACGCGCCACGCGACGCCGGGCGGTAACCGCGAATGGACCGTGCCTTATCGCGCGATCAACGGCACGGCGAATCTGGGATTTGTCCTCGCGACTCGTATCATGGGGCTGGAAGAAGCGTGGAATCACAAGGTCCTTTTCGAATACGAAGACCGCTGGATGAAAAAGACCGGCGGAATCGACGGTACCGCCAGATCTCCGGTCGTAGCAGTGAATATGTGGAAGCAGTATGGGCCGAAGGAAGTTCCGACGGCCAAGCCTTAAGCCAGCGCCGAGATTCCGAATCTGGGGAGCGCGCCTTCGTTAGGCGGATTTAGCGAAAGGCTGTGTCTCGCCGTTTACCAGGCGTAGGCCTGCGGTGCTTCGCCGCCAGGTCCGGGCCAGATTTCGTCGATCTGCTTTAATGTTTCTTCGGAAAGCACAATCTCCGTGGCGCGCAACGCGCCGACTAATTGCGCGATCGTGCGCGGCCCAATTATAGGTGCGGTCACCACCGGATTGTGCAGGAGCCACCCGAGGCCCACGCTGGCCGGTTCTTCCCCGAGCTCGCGACAGAGCGCTTCATATTTTTCAAGCTGGGGCCGTTTCGTTTCGATCCGTTTCTTAAAATCTTCGGCAGCGCGCCGTCCCGTGCTCTCCTTCCCCAAGACTCCGCCGAGCAGACCACCTGAAAGCGGGGCCCACGGAATGATTCCAAGACCGTAATGACGACAGGCCGGAATCACCTCCAACTCGATCATGCGTTGATCGAGATTGTAATGGCTCTGTTCGCTGACCAGCCCAAGGAAATGCCGCTGCTTCGCCGTTTGCTGCGCCGTCGCAATGTCCCAGCCCGCGAAATTACTCGAGCCCGCGTAAATGATCTTCCCCTGCCCCACCAGCGTTTCCATGGCCTGCCAGATCTCATCAAACGGACAGGCGCGGTCCACGTGATGCATCTGATAGAGATCGATGTAATCGGTCTGCATCCGGCGCAAACTCTCGTCGCACTGGCGAATGATTTTCCGGGCCGATAATCCGCGCCGCAAATTCGCGTTGGGAATTCCCGGCAGCTCCATGTCGGCAAAAACCTTGGTGGCCAGCACGACGCGTTCGCGCCGCCCCCCGCCCTGCGCAAACCACCGGCCCATGATTTGTTCGGTAAGGCCCTCGCCGGGCTTGCGCCCGTAGGCATCGGCCGTATCGAAAAAGTTAATCCCGATTTCGAGTGCCTTGTCCATAATGGCAAAGGCATCCGCTTCCGGAGCAAACGGGCCGAAATTCATCGCGCCCATGCAAAGCGGAGAGACCTTCAGGCCGGTGCGGCCAAGATTTTTGTAGTTCATAAATTTTTTCCCGATCGATGCTGCCGGCCGCGAGGACGGCAGCGCGAGCATGTTAGCGTTGCCCGAGAGCAAGACAACGTCTGTCTCACATGACAGGAGAAACTCTCTGGAGGCGTGGCCGTGCCCAGCACGGAAAACCTAACGAGCGCGACCTCACTTCCCCGGCCCCCGACGGGCCTTGGCGAAGAAATCGCCGAAGATGGCGTCGCGTTTTACCTGCTGTGCGATTTGAATCGTCCGGCCATCGCGACCGGCCTCCCATGAAACATCATCCCGCAAAACCGGACTGGGAGCTCCTCCCGCGACCACCCACGATTCGTCGATCAACCAGGCACTGGCTGCGATATCCCAGATAACTTTCGACCAACCAGTCGGGTTCCCCTCATATTGGCGGACGATATTGGTTAGATAGCTCCCGATCTCGCTATGTGGCGCCAGATCCTTTTCCAATTCCGCCACGGTCGTAATCAAATGCGACGCGACAGGGTGACAGGGTAGAAGAATAAGAGGCACTTGCATCTCCAGGAGAACACGCGCGGCGTGCAAATCCTGCGCCAGATTGAACTCGCGGGTGTGCGGCCAATATGGGGCGTGGCCCCCCAGCCAGACGACCACAATGTGCTCGGCGATTTTTGGCTCGAGTAACAAAGCCGAGGCCACGTTGGTGGCCGCCGCGATCGCTCCAACGTAGAGCTTCCCCTCCCTCGGGGCCAAGGCGCGCTCGACCAGATCAGCCGCCGCGGCGCTCACGACCGGCTTGTCAGCGCCGGGCAGAAACGCGGTGCTGCCGCGAAAAACCGGCGGCCTAACGATCGGTTTTACGACCTCCATGACCCGGAAAATCTCTTCGTAGCTTTTTTCCATCCCGTCTCCCGGACTGCTGGAGCGAGCATTGAGAAAGGGCGCCGCGTAAACGGCTTCCAGGTTAATTCGATCAGGCGAAAGAAGCAGATGCGCTAGCGCAAACTGGTCATCGACTTCGTTAAACGTGTCGGTATCGAGCACGACGTGGCGGAGGGCAGTCATCGGTTTGTTTTAAATCTCGTCGGACAGGTTGCAAGCGTTCTCTACGGTGTCGGAATTAATTCCCTCTCGCTGGAAAGTTCTTAGAATCACTTTTCGTGAGAGCATATCCAAACAGGGCGTCCCTTCCTAAAATTGGCATCCGCCCAACCATCGACGGCCGTCTCGGCGGCGTGCTCGAATCGCTCGAAGAGCAGACGATCAACATGGCGAGATCCGCCGCGCAGTTCATCTCATCCCGCTTGCGTTATCCGAATGGCGAGCCGGTCGAATGCGTCATGGCGGACACCACGATCGGCGGTGTCGCAGAGGCGGCGGCTTGCGCGGAAAAATTCGCGCGCGCGGAGGTGGGCGTCTCGCTGACGTGACCCCGTGCTGGTGCTACGGCTCTTAGACGATGGACATGGAAATTAAAGTCGATTGTCTTGAACCTTTTTCGAACGCAACGTCGATGATGATCCTGACCTCCGGACCTTTTCAGAAGATATACGATCCATCTCAGGGAGAGTCGGACCTTTGGTATATCAATGACCATTGCTTTATCCAGGACAAGGCGGGGCTTTGGCACATGTTTGGCATTACCCACAAAGAGCCCGCCCAGCCTTTGGAAGAGAAGTTCTTTGCCCACGCGACCTCGGTAAACATTCTGGCCTCGCAATGGGAAAGGCACGGGCATGTCCTCCACGCGCAATATGAGAAATGGGAAGAAACCCATGTGTGGGCTCCCCATATCGTGGAGAACGACGGGCGCTATTTCATGTTTTATTGCGCCGGAGGCACCGATTACAGTCGTTACAAGATCCACCTGGCCACTTCCACGGACCTATGGTCATGGGAGCGTCATGAGGATAATCCGATGGTCGTTGATGGATTTCAAGCCAGAGATCCCATGGTTATTCGTCATGAGGGGGTTTGGATCATGTATTACACGGCCACCAGCGTGCCCTCCGGCGGCAGACATGTGGTCGCGGCGGTCACCAGCAACGACCTGATCCACTGGCACGACAAGCGGGAGGTTTTTGTGCATCCGAAGTCGGGAACTTTTGGAGGCCCCACCGAGTCACCATTCGTTGTTCATAGAAACGGGAAGTTCTATCTCTTTGTCTGCACTAATGAACCCTACAACACCTCGGCGGTCTATGAGAGTGATACACCTTACGAGTGGAGCATCGAAAATCAGGTGGGTTGTTTTCCCTCGCATGCGTCCGAAGTCATCCATCTTCCTGATGAAGACAAGTATTACATCAGCAGAGCGGGTTGGGGACAGGGAGGCCTCTACCTTTCCGAGCTAGACTGGAAAGTATCTATTCTAACTTAGACACAGATGAAGACACCTCTCTATTCCTTCCCCAAAGCAGGCATTCGTCCCACCATTGACGGCCGTCTCGGCGGCGTGCGCGAATCGCTCGAAGAGCAGACGATCAACATGGCGAGATCCGCCGCGCAGTTCATCTCATCCCGCTTGCGTTATCCGAATGGCGAGCCAGTCGAATGCGTCATCGCCGACACCACGATCGGCGGTGTCGCAGAGGCGGCGGCTTGCGCGGAAAAATTCGCGCGCGCGGGAGTCGGCGTGTCGCTGACCGTGACCTCGTGTTGGTGCTACGGCTCTGAGACGATGGACATGGACCCGCGGATCCCGAAGGCGATCTGGGGCTTTAACGGCACCGAGCGCCCCGGCGCGGTCTATCTCGCGGCAGTGCTGGCTGCCCACACGCAAAAAGGGCTTCCCGCATTCGGCATCTACGGACGTGACGTGCAGGAAGGTGACGACCGGGAAATCCCGGCGGACGTGCAGGCGAAGATTCTCCAATTCGTCCGCGCCGGCCTCGCGGTCTCGATGATGCACGGCCGTTCCTATCTCGCGATGGGCGGCGTCTCGATGGGCATCGCGGGTTCGATCGTCAATCAGCCATTTTTTGAGAACTATCTCGGCATGCGGGTGGAGACGATTGACATGACGGAGTTTCTCCGCCGGATGGACAAAGAGATTTTCGATCACGACGAATACCCGCGCGCCCTCGCGTGGGTGAAAACCAATTGCCCGGAAGGCAAAGACTACAACCCGTCGGTGAAAATGCGTTCGCGCGCGCAGCTCGATGGCGATTGGGAAACGTCGGTGAAGATGGCGCTTATCGCGCGCGACTTGATGATAGGAAATCCGAAGCTTGCCGAGATGGGCTTCGGCGAGGAAGCGCAAGGGCACAACGCAATTGCCTCGGGTTTTCAAGGGCAGCGGCAATGGACTGATTACCAGCCGAACGGCGACTTCCTCGAAGCGATCCTGACCACGTCCTTTGACTGGAACGGCACGCGCGCGCCATACGTTGTCGCGACAGAGAATGACGCGATGAACGCTGCGTCAATGTTGTTCGGCCAATTGCTCACTAACTCCGCGCAAATCTTTGCCGACGTCCGCACTTACTGGAGCCCCGAAGCTGTGCAGCGAGTCACAAATCACCAGCTCACCGGTCCCGCAGAAGGTGGCATCTTGCATCTCATCAACTCCGGCCCCGCGACACTCGACGGCACCGGGCGCCAAACCCGCGACGGCAAGCCCGTGATGAAACCGTTCTGGGAAATCACCGACACAGAGGTGAAAGATTGCCTCACTGCGACCACCTGGCATCCATCGATGACTGAATACTTTCCGGGTGGCGGATGGTCGACACGCTACCTCACTCGCGGCGGCATGCCGGTGACGATGTGCCGGATCAATTTGGTAAAGGGCCTCGGCCCCGCGTTGCAAATCGCGGAGGGCTGGACGGTGGAGTTACCGCAAAAGGTGCATGAGATCCTAGACGAGCGGACTAACCCGACATGGCCGACAACCTGGTTCGCGCCGATCATCACCGGGCATGGAGCGTTCCGCGATGTTTACAGTGTCATGAACAACTGGGGCGCTAACCACGGCTCGATCAGCTACGGCCACAACGGTGCCGACCTCATTACCCTGGCTGCAATGCTGCGCATCCCCGTTTACATGCACAACGTATCCAACGATCGCATCTTCCGCCCGAGTGCGTGGGCTGCCTTCGGCACCCAATGTCTCGAAAGCGCCGACTATCGCGCCTGCGCGAATTTCGGGCCGCTCTACTGAGTTTTAAAGTTGTTCCGCCGCGAGTCGCCATGTCATTCACCTTAGGAATCGACTACGGGACTAACTCCGTTCGCGCCCTCGTCGTCGATTGTTCAAACGGACGCGAACTAGGGACCGCGGTCGCCAGTTACCCAAGCGGCAGGAACGGCATACTGTTGGATCCGCGCGACCACAACCTCGCGCGCCAGTATCCAGGTGACTATCTAGTCGGGTTGGAGGAGTCCGTTACAGCCGCGCTGGCGGAGGCATCTCGGGACCAAAGCTTTTCCCTAAGACATGTTGTCGGCATTGGAGTGGATACTACTGGCTCCAGTCCTATTCCCGTCGATCAGGACAATGTTCCGCTAGCCCTGAATGCTAGATGGAAGGACAATCTCGCCGCGCAATGCTGGCTTTGGAAGGATCATACCAGCTACCGAGAGGCCGCTCGCATCACGGAATTGGCGGCGGAACATCGCCCTCACTACATCGCCAAGTGCGGCAACACCTACTCCTCCGAGTGGTTCTGGAGCAAAATCTGGAAGTGTCTCATTGCTGCGCCGGACGTCTTTGACGCGGCCTATAGTTGGGTGGAACTCAGTGACTTCATTCCATCCGTGCTTGCCGGCGTGAGCGACCCTCGGCAAGTCAAACGCGGCATCTGTGCTGCCGGGCACAAAGCGCTTTATAGCGAGGAGTGGCAAGGCCTCCCGGACAAAGAGTTCCTTGGAATGCTCGATGCAAAGCTCGCTTCACTCCGCGACCGGCTTTACGACAAGGCATTCGATGCCACCGAAGCTGCCGGGTGGCTGTCGCGGAAATGGGCGGAGAAACTGGGCTTGCCGGAAGGTATTCCCATTGCCATCGGAGAACTCGATGTCCATTACGGCGCGATCGGCAGTGGGATAGAAGAAGGAGTGCTCGTGAAATCGATCGGCACTTCCACATGCGACTGCGCGGTCGTTCGAGCCGAAGAACAGATCGCCGATATCCCTGGCATTTGCGGTATTGTCCCTGGCGCGATCCTGCCCGGCTACTACGGCATCGAGGCTGGCCAGTCCGCTGTTGGCGATATCTTCAAATGGTGGGTCGAAGTTATTTGCCAGGGCGATGGCGCGCTGCACACCGAGCTCACCCGTGAGGCAGCGGCACAAAAGCCCGGACAGCACGGATTGCTGGCCTTGGATTGGAATAACGGCAACCGCACCATCCTCGTCGATCCCATGCTAACCGGCTTAATCCTGGGCCAGACTCTTCACACCACCCGAGCGGACATTTACCGCGCCCTGATCGAGGCGACTGCCTTCGGTGCCCGCGTTATCATTGAAAGACTGCGCGAGTATGCGGTGCCGGTCGATCGTGTCGTCTGCTGCGGCGGGATCG
>JBBRQE010000126.1:0-9209 GCA_038226905.1 Chthoniobacterales bacterium
AGGATTCTCCACACGGGTCGGTAGCTCAATGGTAGAGCAGCGCCCTTTTAAGGCGTTGGTTGCGAGTTCGAGTCTCGCCCGACCCATTTCCTTATGGCTTGGGTTTACATTCTGCGCGGCAGCTCGGGGCGCTACTTCAGTTTAGCCATCGACAACCTGGCCAGGTGCATGGCCGAGCACCAGCGCGGCAGCAACCACACGAAACGCCGCTTCGGTGACATTCACCTATATCGTTAGACTTATATTTGCCGGGATTACCTGAGCCAAAGTTAAAGAAGAAAAAGATATTGTAAGCAAATATCAGCTCACTTTAGTTCAGAGCCTCCATCGATGAAAAGGAAGCGGGCTGGAGAAGAAACAGGGACAGAGTATGGGCTACCGCAAGTTCTCAAAGGAAAGGAATTAAATGATCAATAATGCCACCAAACGTACGATTCTTCGCTGTGCTCACCTTATCCTGAGCATTCCCATCCTCGGTTACATTTACGGTGAGCCGTCGGAGGTTCAACAATACGCCGCGGCGGTTCGGTTTGTCTTCGTTCCTATCATTATCCTTTCGGGATTCTGGATGTATTCAGGCGTCATCTTCGCCCTCATAGGCGCGGCGGTATGGCTCTGCGCTTATTACTTGTCCGGAATTGGGACGGCGATCCTGAGTCAGGTCGCGCTCTTCATCGCGCGGAAGATTTGGTTGGTGATTCGTGCGCGACGCTCAAAGTGACGCTTGCGCGCACGCTTGGTGACTATGCATAAACGTCATTATTGGGTGGATGTAGCATCGCGAATGAAAATGGCTGGGCTGAGCCGCGCGCTCGATTATAACGAGCATTAGAGACAGGCCTCCCGAACGGTGCGCTTGAGTTTTCTCCTCCCTTTCATCTATAAGAGTCTATGGCCACATACGTTCGGCGAAACGACGAGAAATTAGGGCCTTTCGAAGATGCCCAACTCTTGTCCAGTCTTCAAAGTGGTACGTTTTCCTATGACGATCTGGCGTTGCGCGATGCGTGGAGCGATTGGAAACCGCTCCGCACTCTTTTTTCACCTCCGGTCAGCGCAACGGTTCCGCCGACCGGGTCTCAGAAAACCATCTCAACGGTGGAGGAGCAAATTTGGAGCGGAAGACCGTCAAACTGGAATTATTTCTTCGGATGGCTTCTCACGCTTTTGCTTCTCGGCGCCGGTGCCTTCTGTCTGTTCATTTATCTAACGGCCGGTGGAACTCCTGCGTTGCTTGCACCAATCGTCGCGGGTGCGCTCATGCTCCTCTGGATCCAAATCAGAAGAAGACGGCGGCTCTACCGCGTCACCAATAGAAAGGTGGAGATTCAAACCGGTCTCGTCGTGAAAAGCAGTAACGAGATCCGGGTGAAAGACATCCGCAGCATTAACGTGACCAAGCACGGCATCGCCGGATTCATTGGCATCGGCAGCGTTGAGTTCTCCTCCGCCGCCACGGACAGAGCCGAGGTGATATTTGTCAATATTCCGGGGGCCGACCGCGTGCGGAACCTGGTGACCGATCTACAGGAGACCGGAACCACGCCCTAACGACTCTCGGGTCAGTCCAGAACAGACTAGGGAACGACCGGTTTGACCGTGGCGTTTGCGCCCATCGTTTTCAACCAGCGTCCCAGATCGCTGTTCGTCGAGATAACCGCGGTGGTGTCGTGCTCAAAGGCCGTGCGCATGACATCGAGGCTGCGTTGGAAAGAGTAAAGCTCCTGCGCCTCGGGCGAACTATAGGCGGATGCGTAAACGGCGGCCGCTTCCGCATCCGCCTTTCCTTCAATCTCCAGCGCCATCTTGGTCGCGAGGGAGGTGATGGCCGCGACATCGCTCTCTTTTTGTCCGCTGATGTTGGCCGCTTCGCCCCGCCCTTCTGAGCGGAACTTCGACGCGATCTGGTGCCGCTCGCTCGACATGCGCTCGATGATCTTCTCCGCCACAGCCGGATTGTATTTGGTGCGCTTAAAACGTTCGTCGAGAAGCTCAATGCCGAAGTCGGCGATCTTTTGACGAGTTCGTTCGGTGATCTGCTTTTCAATCTCTCCGCGCCCCAGTTCAATATCGGGAATATTACTGGGCAGGAGCGTGCCGCTCTTTTCCAGCTCTTCATCGCGCAACGGTTTGCGTCCTTTCGTCACCCGAATGATTTCCACCAGATCATGGGTGGCTACGGCCGTGCGGGTCTCACTTCCCAAAATATCGTCCAGGCGGGAGAGCGCGCTGCGTTCATCATTCAAGCGGTTGTAGTAGAGCAAAGGGTCACTGATGCGCCAGCGCGCGAAACAATCGACAATCAGATAAAGCTTGTCCTTGGTCGGACACTCCGTGGGCGGCCCGTCCCAGGCCAGGATGCGATTATCGAACCGATGGATGACGTCGAAGATGGGAAGTTTCGCTTTTAACCCCGGCGTTTTCTCCGTCCGAATCGCTTTACCGAAACGTGTTACGATCACCGTCTCGTACTGGTGCACGGTGAAGAGGACGGTTCCCCATTTGAAGGCGCTCAGGAGAAAGAACAATCCGAGCAAGACCATGGTTCGGCTCTGCAGGAATCGAATAAGACCGGACGGCGCCGTGGGACGATTGGTCAGCTCGATCATCTTTATCGTCCTGACCTGGCCGGCTCCGAGGGAAGCAGAGGAAGCGTTTGCAGGATGCCTTTCAAACTATCGTCCACGATGATTTTTTTTTGCAGATTGGGCAGCAGGGCCTGCATCGCTTCGAAATAGAGCCGGTGCCGCATGACGTCGGGCGCTTTCCGATATTCCGCCATGAGGAGGGAAAACTTTTCCGCGTCACCCTTCGCCTCATTGATCCGCTTGAAGGCATAAGCTTCCGCCTGTTTTTCCCGCTCCTTGGCCTGACCGCGCGCGTTGGGCACGGCATCGTTGTAAACCGCCCAGGCCTGGTTGATGGCGGTTTGTTTTTCCTGCTGCGCCTGATTGACTTCATTGAAGGCAGCCTGCACCGCCGGGGGCGGCCGCACCGTGGCGAGCTGGACCTGCTGAATTTGAATTCCCAAATCGTACTGCGAACAGAGCTCGGCCAGACGCTGCAGGGTGGATGTTTCGATATCGTGGCGACCGATGGTCAGCACTTCGTCGACCGTTCGATCGCCGATCACTTCGCGCATGGCGCTTTCCGAGAGATCGCGCAAAGTCTTCTCCGGCTCGCGCGCTCCAAACAGATACATCTTGGGATCGGTGATCCGATACTGAACCACCCATGGCACGAGGGCGGTGTTGAGGTCGCCCGTGATCATTGTCTCAGTGTCCTCCGGTTCGCGATCGCCCTGATAAGCGTTCGTCGCGTTGGAAGTGGTGAAACCGAACTCCAGCTTCAACAAACGTTGTGTCTCCACGATGTGGATCTGGTCGACATGGGGAATGGCATAGGACAAACCCGGATCCAGCAGGGTTTCGTAAGCGCCAAAGCGCGTTTTCACGCCGACCGAGTTGGCCGGGATCGAGGTGAAACCGAACAAAAGCGTCATAAACACCACGATCAGCCCAAGGCACGCGATCAATCCCAGTCCCAGCCGCACTGGCTTGATCTTATAATCCGCGAGGGACACAGCGTTCGGCATGGAGCCCCTTTATTGACCTGAACTACTCCCATAACGCAAGCTCCGTCCTCCGTCGCACGTGGGAATGCTGAAACGCCTCTTCATAATTTTGGGCTTCTCCGTCGGACTGGCCACGCTTGTCGCTGCCACTCTGGGGTGGTTGCTGTGCATGGTCGAGCGCGCGCGCTTTTTACGACGGGCTGGCTACTCCGTTCCCGAGGACGCCCGGTCGCTTTACGCACGCGCGCCAAAGCCGAAAGAACTGTGGCTGGTGCCTAACGCTGGCCACGTGGATCTCCATCGGGCGGCGCCTGCGCAGTACGAGGCACACGTTCTGACTATTCTGCACGAGATGGACGCTGAGAAGCGCCCGTAAAATTCCATGGCTTTTACGGGCGTCGCTGCCTACGCTTTTGCGATGAACAAAACTTTCTCGTTCACGGCATTTGCCGCGTTCCTTCTCAGCGTGCAGACGATGGTTGGTGCGGAAACAACTACGCCGCCCGCCGCAGGCACGGCCGCGCCTGATTTCAGCCTGACGACCGGCGATGGTTCGCAGGTCAGCCTCAAGGAATATCGCGGGAAATGGGTCGTTCTTTATTTTTATCCGAAGGATTTTACGGGCGGATGCACTCTGGAAGCGAAGAATTTCCAGCGGGATTTGGAGAAGTATCAGGGAGCCGGAGCCGTCATTCTTGGGGTGAGTGTCGACACGGCCCAGTCGCACAAGGACTTTTGCGCCAAGGAAGGGTTGAACTTCAAACTTCTGGCCGACCCGGATGGCAAAACGGCCGCACAATATGGTTCCGCCAAGGACAATAAGGGCGCTAAAATGGCGGCGCGAAACACTTTCCTCATTAACCCCAAAGGCGAAATTGCCAAGGTTTACACCGGTGTAAAGCCCGCTACCCACAGCGAGGAACTACTGAAGGATCTGGCCGAGTTGAAGAAGGGCTAACGACCGTGCCGGACGAGCCAGTTCCCGCCCCCGCCGGATCGACCCTCAGCCTAACCCGCGATCACTACGAACGATTGCGGGCGGAACAGAACCTGCCCCTCGCCTTGTTCGCCGGGGTGGGGGCCGCCGTGGTCGGCGCGCTCATTTGGGCGGCCTTAACCGTGACCACGGAGTTCCAAATCGGCTACATGGCGGTGGCGATCGGATTCCTTGTTGGTTATGCCGTCCGTCTCGGCAAAGGCCTGGACAGGCTCTTCGGAATCACCGGAGCGATCCTGGCTCTTCTCGGCTGCGTTCTTGGGAATTTCCTATCAATAGTGGGATTCGTCAGCAAACAGTCGCACCTCGGATTGCTAGAGACGCTGGGGCAAATGGATTACAGCAAAATCCCGCAAATCATGACGGACGCGTTTTCCGTGATGGATTTGGTTTTCTACGCCATCGCCATCTACGAAGGTTACCGCTTCTCCTTCCGCCGGTTGAGCGCGCCGGACCTCGGCACCGTTCCTCCAGCAACTGTCTGACTACCCGATCTTCTTGCGAAAACGCAGAGCGCAGACGCAGAAGAGGAGCACGGACATGACGACCAGGACGGCCAGGTCCGGCCAGTACTCGAAGAAATGCGCCCCCCGCAAAATGATGGCGCGCATGAGCGAAATGAAATAAGTGGCGGGCAGGAGAGCGCCGAGCGCGTAGAAGATTCCCGGCATGGTTTCGCGCGGGAAAACGAACCCGGAAAAGAAAACGCTCGGCAGGATGAAGGTCATGGACATTTGCAGGGCCTGCATCTGGTTTTCCGCCCGGGTCGCGACGAGCAGTCCGATGCTGAGCAGGGCAAAGACATAAACCAAAGTGGAGAACATCATGGCGGTCATGTTTCCGGCAATGGGAACGCCGAAGAGAAAGCGCATGATGAGAAACAGGATGACCGCCATGGTCATGCCAATGCAGAGATACGGCACAAGCTTGCCCAGCATGAGTCCCCAGCGGCTGAGCGGACTAACGAGTAATTGCTCGAGCGTCCCCTTTTCGCGCTCTCGCACCACCGCCATGGCGGTGGCGAAGGTCGTGCCGATCTGCAGAACAATTCCGATCACGCCCGGGATGTAAAAATTCGGACTTCGCATGGTCGGGTTGTAGAGAATCTGCGGCCGCACCTCGATGGGCACGACCCGGCGCTCCGTATCGTGCAGGAGCGATTCGACCGACTGGGTCAGAGCCACGCCCAGGGCGGTATTGAGAGCCTGCAGGGCAATAGTGGAATTCGAGCCGTCCACCAGCAATTGCGCCTGGGCGGCATGACCGGCATGAATGTTGGCCGTGAAGTTCGGCGGTATCTGGAGGCCGGCATAGGCGCGCCCCTTCCGAATCTGACTGGCCATCTCCTCGATGCTCTGAACTTCGCCGACCACGCGGAAGCTCTCGGTGTTGACGAAGCGATCGATGAATTGACGGCTTTCCACCGTGCGATCCTCGTTCAGCACCACCATTCCCATGTGTTTCACATCGGTGTCGATGGCATAACCAAAGGCAATCATTTCCACCAGCGGCGGGAAAAACATGAAGAACAAGGTCATCGGATCGCGCCAGACGATGATGAACTCCTTGAAGAGAATGGCACTGAGACCGCGAAAAGGCCGGCGCTTGATCATGGCAAAACGAATCGCATCAGGCCGCTTTCTGTTCCGCGGCAAACTTCGCGCTCAAGGTGACGAAGACATCTTCGAGAGACGGCCCAATCTCGTGAATCTGGGAGTGGGTGATTCCCACTTCGCGCAGGCGGGATTCGATGTCGCCGGCCGAGATCGTTTCATCGACCAGCAAATGCATCGATTGGCCAAAAACGGTGGCACTGCGCACCTCCTTCAACCGGCGCATGGCCTGCAATCCGGTCGTCACATGGTCGCAGGTTACATCCAGTCGCCGGGTCCCGGGCGGATTCACTTCCGGCATCCGCTTGAGCTCATCCGGCTCGCCGCACACGATCAGTTTCGACATGTAAATATAACCAACATGCGAGCAGCGTTCCGCCTCATCCATGTAATGCGTGGTGACGAAAAGGGTCATGCCCTGGCCGGCAAATTCGAAGAGCAAATCCCACAGCTCGCGCCGCGCCACCGGGTCGATGCCGGCGGTCGGTTCATCGAGGAAAAGCACGGTTGGCTTGTGCATGAGCGAGCAGGCCATGGCCAGACGCTGGCGCCATCCGCCCGAAAGCAGGGCGGCCCGCCGTCCCAGATAAGGCTCGAGGTGGGTAAGGGCGACCAGTTCATCGCGCCGCTCGGTCAGTTTGCGCCCGGACAAGCCATAGAGCTTGCCCGAGAAGGTGAGGTTTTCGCCCACGGTCAATTCATCGTAGAGCGAAAATTTTTGCGACATGTAACCAATCATGTCCTGGATCGATTCGGTCTCATGCACCACATCGCGTCCGCCGATCCGGGCCGTGCCCTCGCTTGGCTCGAGAATGCCGCACAACATCCGGATGACGGTGGACTTGCCGGAGCCGTTTGGTCCGAGGAACCCGAAAATAGAACCCCGGGCCACCGAAAATGAGACATGATCGACCGCGGTGAAGTTGCCGAACCGTTTCGTTAGGCCTTCGCACTCGATCATCGGCTCTCTCGTCATGCTGGCGGGAGATTCCTGACTCACTTTGCCGCCTTCGGAAAAACGACGTCTGCCGCCATACCGGCGCGCAACCGGGCATCGTTGCTGGGCAGGCGAATCTTGACCCCGAAAACCTGGCGGACCCGGTCTTCCACCGTCTGCACATTGCGCGGGGTAAATTCCGCCTGTCGATTCACCTGCTCGACCGTGCCGGGAAAGTCCTGGTTCGGAAAGGAATCGACCCGGACCTGCACCGCATCGCCCACTTTGATCAAACCAAGCCAGGTCTCCGGCACATAAACGCGCACCCACAGATGTTCCGGCAAGAGCAGCGTGGCCACTTCGCGATTGGCCGGAAGCACGTCGCCTACCTTGACGCTCAATACTTCCAGAATGGATTGGCTGGGCGCTTTCACCTGCATCTCGGCCAGTTGCGCATCGATGTCGGCCAGCTGCGCGCGCGCCTGCACCACCCGCATTTTAGCCGCATCCACGAATTTATCCTGGGCGCGCGCCGCGCTGGCCGCCTTTTCTGCATCGGTGGGCGAGACGACCTTGCGCCTGAGCAAATCCTGCTGGCGGCTGGCATCGTCCCGCAAAAAATCGAGCTGGGCGGCCTGGGACTCGGCATCGCGGGAGGCCGTGTCTATTTGCGCCGCCGCCAAATCCCGTCGCGCCCGCATCTCAAAGGCTTCCAACTGCACGATCGTCTGGCCGGCTTTCAGGATGTCTCCTTCCTGCGCCAAAATTTTCTCGACCCGTCCGGCCGTGCGGGGACCGACGTGCACCTCATCCACTTCAATCGTGCCGGAGACGCTGTCGCTCCGATGCTGGCAGCTGCAGACGGGCATCGACAAGGCGAGCAGGAATGCAGCATAAACCGGCTTGTCTAATTTAAATGGCATGATGCATTCGAAGCCTCCACGGAACCGTCGAGAGAATCATGCCGCAAGCAACCCGCATGAAAGGGCGAAAGATTTCCCTCTTTACCTTGTGCGCCCCTGCTCGAACTTTCGGCAGGACTAATTCAATGCCTGGCTATTCCGGCACTCCGCTCCTCCAAAAACTCGGTATCAAGCCGGGAAGCGTGGTCATCGTCGTCCATCCACCGGCCGATTACTCCGCCTTGCTCGGCCCGTTGCCGGAAGGCGCTCAAATCCGAAACCGAATAGTAGGCGCATGTGAGTTCGTGCATCTTTTCACGACCGATCAAAGCGAGCTCAAGCGATACCTGATTCGCTTACGCTCCAGTTTGAAGGAGACCGGAGTGGTCTGGATTTCCTGGCCCAAAAAATCCTCCGGGGTCGTGACGACGGTTAATGAAAATGTAATCCGCGACCTGGCCTTGCCACTTGGATTTGTGGATACGAAGGTGTGTGCAGTCGACGAAACGTGGTCCGCGCTGAAGCTGATGGTTCGTCGCGAGAACCGGAACGCGGCAAAGAAATGAAGGCGCGATATCTTGATCACATCGATTTGCGGGTGAAAAACCTGGCCCGGGCGCGTGAATTCTACGGCCGCATTTTGCCGGCACTTGGCTTTACCTTTGACCGGTCAGACAACGACGGGGGACCGTTTTACTCCGTCGGCGGGGATAGGCCATCGGAATTTTTCGGATTCACGGAGGATCTGCAACATCAACCGAACGGCACTCGCATTGCCTTCTGGGCGGAGAGCCGGTCTGAGGTGGACCAATTTGCCGGGATCGTCCGCGCTGCCGGAGGACTCAACCTGGAAGGACCGGAGCTCTGCCGGGAATATAGCCCGGGATATTACGCTCTGTTTTTTGAAGACCCGGATGGCAACAAGTTTGAAATTTGCTGCCGGGAGCAGCCGGTTGTCTCCCCTCCGGCGCAGGAACACTCATGAGTCAGGGCGCCACTCCTGCCATTCTGCAGCCGCGCCAGCGCGCCCGTTATCTCAAGATCATTGCCCTTTTTAAGATCGGAAAAGGGCTGCTTTTGCTCACCCTCGGTTGTTCGCTCCTTTTCCTGAATTCGCGCGACCTCTGGCTCGGTCGCATTTCCGACTGGGCCGACGCCGAGATCCTGCTCGGACACAGCAGGTATG
>JBBRQE010000127.1:0-9199 GCA_038226905.1 Chthoniobacterales bacterium
ATGACGGCGGCCAGTGCCAGCATCAGCCTGAATCTGAAGGCCATCCTCTTACGCACGCGAGGGCGCGCTGTCCGCACTCTTCTTCTGCAGGATGTAAAAGGAGAACTGCACCGCAACGTCACCGCTCCCGCACTGCCCGCCCTGAGTTGGAGCACCTTGCAGAAGTCGCTCCCCGAAAATTTCAAGGTGGATCGCCTCAACCTGCGTCTGGAGGACAGTGTCACGGTGGTGGTCCTGCGCGACATCGCCTTGAGCGCCAGTGAAATCGAAACTGGCATATTCAGCGCGGGCGAAGTCATGATCTCGTCGCCTCTCTTCCGCCAGAGTTTTTCCGGAGTGCGCGGCGCCACCAACTGGCAGGACGATCGCTTGACCATCGCCGGTCTCAGCCTGGCCCATGGGCTGGACGTGCAATCCCTCACCGTGGATCTGTCCGATCTGGACGATGAACGGCTTGGCCTCGAGTTGGAGGTGGACGCTTTCGGAGGAAAAATTCGAGCAAATGTGTCTAACGAGTGGCGATCGCAACCCTCGAACTGGAACGTGGCGGGATCGGCCACCGACGTCTCGCTCGAGCAGACATCGCAGAGTCTTGGCTTCACCGATCACGTCGATGGCATGCTGCACGCCTGCAAGTTTACTTTTCGCGGGGACCCGCACGATCCGTCGCATGCCACCGCCTCGCTTTGGACGGAGTTAACCCAGCTTTCCTGGCGCCATCGCGACGCCGACGTCATCATGCTGGGGGCGGCCCTTTACAATCGCCAGATCCAGTTACAGCAGCTTTATGTGAAACAGGGAAACAATCAGCTCACCTTGAACGGGGAAGCCGGCTTTCCCGCCAGCACTTTTGATTGGTTCAACCCGGATTTCCGCGGTACCATTTCCGCCTCCATTAGCAACCTCGGCGCTTTCGCCAGTCTCTTCGGCGCGGACGCGGGCGACTTTGCCGGAGAAGTGGCCATCGAAGGAACGATGAACGCGGGCAACCGCAAGATTGGTGGACACCTTAACGCCGCGGGCAAATCGCTTTCTGTCCTGAAAATGCCGGTCGACACGTTCGCCACCAAATTGAATGTGACCTCGAACACCCTGGAGATTGAGCAGTTGGAACTACGGCGCCGGGACGATTTCCTGCGTGGGGAAGGTAAAATGGATCTGGCCAACGCCCACGCCTACTCCGGGAAAGCCAGCGTGGCCGCCGCGAAAATTGGTGACTACCTTCCTCTCCTTCCGAGCGCGTGGCGCCACATTATTACCGCCGGAGCGGTTAACGGAGACTGGTCGGGCACCGGCACGACCGGCGCTCATTCGGGCTCATTTCATTTGCTGGGAAAAGCACTCCGCCTTTCCCGGCCGGCTGATCTCCTCCCTTTCAACGCGGAAGTGCAGGCCGATTATTCGCCCGGCAGTCTTTTCTTCCGGCAGGCCCATCTGACTAACGAACACGCGTCCCTCAACGGCTTTCTCACCGTGGCGGACAAATATATTCAGCTGCAGGCTATCGCCTTTGATTTGAACGGAAAACCGGACATGCGCGGGAATGTGTTTATTCCCCTTTCGTTAACGAAGATGACGGGCGGCGCGCGCTGGACCGCAGCCCTCGACCCGGCCCAAAAGCTGGACGTCGACCTCAGCGTCGATCCGACCGACTTGGGTGAACTTTCCACCGCTTTACTCGGCCACGCCTGTTGCACGGGAAATCTGGCTACCCGAATTTCCGTTTTTGGCGGAATCGACGCGCTGCAGGGCTGGGCCGATGTGCACACACGGGACTTCGCCATGGCCAAAGACGCAGCGCGGCTCTCCGGCGACGCGGATGTGCGCTTTACCTCTGGCACAATGGTGGCGAAAGCTTCCGCTCAACTTCCCGGATGCGATCCCGTAACCCTGCAGGCCACTCTGCCACTGCGAATCCCCGGTCCGGCAGATGCGACAGAGACAGAATCCCTCGCGGCCGAAATTAATTTTCCAGCGGTGTTTCTGAACCGTTTGCCGCGCTACCTTTCGCGCGACGCATTCCGCGATGGCATCCTGAGTGGGAAACTCACCCTGGCCAACTCGTGGCGCCATCCCTCGATTTCGGGCGAACTTCAGCTAACGAATGGAAAACTCGGCGCCACACCGCTGCACTTGAGCGATGTGTCCGGCCGTCTCGTTTTCCACGGACAACGCGCTTCGGTTGATTTCCTTAACCTCGGTAATCAGGAAATAGACCTGTCTTTCCGGGGCGATCTCATGTTTGCCGACCTGCACGCTATTGATCTGGAACTCACGAGCGGTAAGGCCGTCGTCGACCTCGGACATAACCACGGCGGCGAGTGTATTAACGATATCAAAATAACGCCGCTGCCGGCGAACGAGTCGATCGTCGCAAGTATTGATCGATTGGCCTTTCATGGCGGTCTCTTTGGAGAGCCCTGGACGCTCGCGCTGACCGATCACCGAAATGAGCCAAATGAAAACGGGGCGGACGCAGCCGCGGCCGGACGTTCCTTCCCTTTCTGCACGGAGGGCAAGGGCGTCGGATCAATCCTGATTTTGGGTTGCGAACCGCGACCCAAGCCAACCCCGGAAACGGCCCGGCCCCGCCGGAAATCAAAGCACCGTTGATTAGCCGGCCAGCGGAATCAGGACACCGCCGCTTCGGCCACAGTCTCGCGTCGCTGCGCCTTCGTGGTAATCAACCAGCGCGCGAGCTTCTCCTCGACATCACGCGTCAGGTTCACGCAAAAATCCGCGCCCGCATCGACCCGCAGGGAATCGCCTCCCGTTCGTCCGAAAACTAACTGCACGCGGCGCGGTCCGGGAGAGCTGGAAAGAATTTTCCGGACTTCGTGCAATTCATCGGTCGTGGCGGCCGGCGAGAAATGCAATAAGACGTCCGAACTCGCCGTAGCCTCGCGTGCCACGGCGCCATTCGCCTTCTCCGGCGTCAGCAGGATCAATTTCTGGGCGATGGCGCGCACAGTGTCATCGCGTTTCTCGATCGTTCCCTTGAGGACCGCCACGCGGCCGGGCGCGAGCGTCAGTGCCACCTCGTTGTAAACTTCATTCCACAAGACAACTTCCAGCGTCCCCGTCAGATCTTCCAGCCAGACAACCGCAAACGGTTTGCCCTCCCTTTTGGTGAACTTTTTCTCGATCTGCACGAGCGCGCCCGCGAGCTTGAATGGCGCGCGATCGGCCATCTCGGCAAGCGACGCAATGGTCTGATACTTCCGCGTCGCCAAAAACTGAGCGAAGGCGTCGAGAGGATGTCCGGTTACGTAGAAACCGAGCAGTTCCTTTTCGTAGGTCATCTGCTCGTGCTGGCTCCAGGGGGTGACTGTTTTCTTGCGCGTGGTCGTAACGGCCGATTGAACTTCATCAAACAAGGAGACTTGCCCCGCCGCGCGATCGCGATGAGCGGAGGCGGCCGCACCCAGCGCTTCGTCGATACAGGCAAAGAGTTCCGCGCGGTCGCGCTCGAGAAAATCGAAAGCTCCCGCCTTGACCAGGCTCTCCAGCATTTTCCGATTGGCAATGCGCGACCCGAGGCGGCCGCAAAAATCTTCAAGAGAGGCAAAAGCGCCATTGGCCCGTTCCTGCATGGCCAGTTCCATGGCTCCCTCGCCCACGTGCTTAATGGCAGCTAAACCGTAGCGGATAGCCATCGTGGCATCGGCGTCCGGCCGATCCTCTGACGGGTCCACGGTCAAGATCCCCGTGCCGCTTCTCTCCGGAACGAACTTTAACCCGCTCCTGTTAATATCCGGGGGAAGAATGCCCACGCCCATGCGCTTACATTCCGCTACGAAGATCGAAATCTTGTCGGTATCGTTGATCTCGTTACTGAGCAGACCGGACATGAACTCCACCGGATAATGCGCCTTCAGATAGGCCGTATGATAACTAATCACCCCATAGGCCGCGCTGTGACTTTTGTTAAACCCGTAGCCGGCGAACTTCTCCAGCAGATCGAAAATGGCGTTGGCTTTTTTCGCCGGGATTTCGTTGGTGCGATCGCAGCCTTCGATAAACGTGGCGCGTTCCTTGGCCATTTTCTCCCTGTCTTTCTTGCCCATGGCCCGGCGCAGGAGATCGGCCTGACCTAACGAATAACCGGCCAGCTTGCTGGCCGCGGCCATGACCTGTTCCTGGTAGATCATTACCCCGTAAGTATCGGAACAGATGCCTTCGAGAAGCGGATGCAGATACTTGATCGGGGTGAGACCCTTTTTCGCCCGGACAAATTCCGGAATCAGTTCCATGGGGCCGGGGCGATACAACGCAATCAAGGCGATGATGTCGTCCAGTTTTTGCACATCGAATTGCTTGGACAGGCTCGTCATCCCGCCGGACTCCATCTGAAAAAGGCCAATCGTTTCGCCCCGGTTAAAGAGGCCGAAAGCAGCCGCGTCATCCAATGGAATTTTGGCGAGGGCAAAATCGGGCTCGCGCTGACGAATCAGGGTCAGCGTATCCTCAATTACCGTCAGGGTTTTCAGTCCCAGAAAATCCATTTTGAGCAGGCCGAGATCGTTCAACGGTCCCATGGCATACTGGCTGACCACGTCGTTCCCTTTGACGTCGCGACAGAGCGGGATGTAATCGGACAAATCGCGATCGCTAATCACCACGCCGGCCGCGTGCACGCCGGCGTTACGCGATAAACCCTCCAGAATTCTGGCGTGCTCGAAGAGCTGACGCGTCGGCTCCTCCGTGGCGATGGCGCGCTTCAGCTCCGCGTTTTTTTCGACCGCTGTCTCAAGTGTGATATTGAGCTCGTTTGGGATCATCTTGGCAATGCGATCGGCTGCCAGATAGCTCAGGCCCATGACGCGCCCCACATCGCGCACCACGCTTTTAGCCTTCAGTTTTCCGAAGGTGATGATTTGGGCGACGCGGCGTTCGCCGTATTTTCGCCGCACGTACTCGAGCACCTCGCCCCGGCGCGACTCGCAAAAGTCCACATCGATGTCGGGAGGCGAAACGCGGTCGGGATTAAGAAAACGCTCAAAAATGAGACCATACTGGAGTGGATCGATATCGGTGATACCCAGCACGTAGGCCACCATGGAACCGGCGGCCGAGCCGCGCCCCGGTCCCACCGGGATGCCACGGCCTTTGGCGAAATGAATGAAATCCCAGACGATCAGGAGATAACTGACAAAGCCCGTTTTCTCCAGCACATCGAGTTCGTAATCCAGGCGCTTGATCAACTGGGGATCATCGGTCGAGCGCTCGCCGTAGCGGGCATGCAAACCCCTGTAACAAAGTTCGCGCAGATATCCCTCGCGTGTCTTGCCCTCCGGCACCGTGTACTCGGGATACTTCGATTTCCCAAATTCCAACTCCAAGTTGCACCCCTCGGCAATGGCCAGCGTATTGCTGATCGATTCCGGGAAATCACGGAACAGGTCGCGCATTTCTGCGGGCGACTTGAGATACAGCTCCGGCAGGTAATGCATGCGGTTTTCGTCCTGCACCATTTTGCCCGTGCCGATACAGAGCATCACGTCGTGGGCCGGGTGATCGGTCCGGCGCAGGAAATGAACATCGTTGGCCGCGACCAATCCGACGCCCAGATCCCGCGCTATTTGCGGCAAACAAAGGTTGCATTTCTTTTGCTCCTCCATCCCATGATCGTGCAACTCGATGAAAAAATTTTCGGGCCCCAGGATGTCGCGAAACTCAGCCGCACTTTGCCTGGCCTTGGCCAGGTCATCGACCCGCAGGGCGGCATTCACTTCACTGGCGAGGCACCCGCTCAGGCCGATCAGCCCTTCGGCGTGAGTCGACAAAAGCTCCTTGTCGATGCGAGGCCGATAATGGAAACCATCCAAGTGCGCAGTGGAAATCAACTTCACCAGGTTGCGATAACCAATCTCGTTCCGAGCCAGCAAAGTGAAGTGGTGGGACGCGGCGCCCGGCGTACTCGAGCGATCCTTATGTGACCTCGTCGCGACATAGGCTTCGCAACCGATGATCGGTTTTATGCCCGCCCGTTTCGCCTCCTGATAAAATTCAATGGCGCCATGCAGATTGCCGTGATCCGTCATGGCCACGGCCGGCATCTCCAACTCGACCGCCCGCTTCATCAGCTCTTTCATGCGCACCGCGCCGTCGAGCAGCGAGTATTCGGTGTGCAGATGGAGATGAACGAAAGAGTCCCCGGGCATGTGCCTTCACTATAAGGACACGTCCATGCGCTTCAAGAATTGGAACAGGCGGAACGACACATTTCCTGTTTGCTTTTCGGACGGAGATCAAATTCTTCGTTGCAATACACCGACGGCGTTGTTATGAGAGCCCGTGCCGTGAAAGGTCCGCACGGCGGCGAGTTTAATCCAAATGAAAAAACTGGAAGCGATCATCAAGCCCTTCAAGCTGGAAGAAGTTAAAGAGGCCCTCGCTGAACTGGGCATCGAAGGGATGACCGTGACGGAAGTCAAGGGGTTCGGCCGCCAGAAGGGCCACACCGAGATCTATCGCGGCAGTGAATACACCGTCGATTTTCTTCCGAAAGTGAAGGTGGAAGTCGTCCTCTCCGACGAAATGGTTGATAAGGCGGTTAGCGTGGTGGTGGCAGCCGCCAAGACCGGCAAGATTGGCGACGGCAAGGTTTTCGTTATCCCGGTGGAACACGCAGTCCGTATCCGCACGGAAGAGATCGGCGAAAAAGCCGTTTGATTAGTGGATCGGTGCGCGTTCGCTCGCATCCTTTCCCCTGAGCGAAGTCGATCGGGCTGTCCGCTTCCCGGACGGGACATGCTCCATGCCAACGTTGAGTGGCCCCCGACTAACACACACGCAGCGCGGCGTCCCTGCCAATTTCGCATAAGGGACTTGTTGAGCGCCTGGCCTGTCTGCAAGATTGGCCCTTCTAATATGTACTCTCCCCTTACCCTTCAATTCGCTTTCGGCATTCTGGCCAGCCTACTCGTCGCCGGTGGCTGGTGGTATATCGCGCTGCGGTTACCTTATCACTGGCTGCTCTATGGACTGGCTCTGCTGGCCACGATCGGAACCCTCATTTCGATTGCCCTCGCGATGGTTTTGGAAGCGCATCAGTCCCTCGCCCTGGTCGGCCCGCTTTCCAAGCTTCGCACCGCGGTGGGGGTCTTTGACTCCATTTTGTTCGTCGCGTTTGCCGGATGGCTTACGTCGCGCGCGCCAGTCGGGCCGAACGATTCGCTTCGCTCTTAACCATTCGGCGTTGACGAAATGAGAGGCTTCCCGGCGGGGTCGAGCGGGCGATCGATGGGCCGATCGGGCGTGGGCGTCGGGGTGGAGGCTCGGGCCGTGTGTTCCACGTGTTCAGGCGGGCGCCCTTCATGGAGATTCTCGCTGTCGGGACCCGGTGGTGCGTCCTCACTGGCGTAAACCTTTCTCGTCGCACTGTCGTTAGACGCGCCCGTCCTGGCTGGGTGGCTTTTACAACCAAGGGCCAGAATCCAGCCCAGGCAAAGCAGAACAGCCGCAAGCCTTCCGGCTCCAGTGGCAAGGGGTCGAGAGAAACTTCCCGTATTCATGAGGCCACGTTTATTCCGCAGACTTGCCGCTCCGTCTAGGATTTTCCCCGTGGGCAGGCCAATCTCCCCTCTCTTTTCTAAAAAAGAAACGCAACGGCACGGCGCGACGAGTGCTCTCAAAAAGCGGATCGTGACCGCCGGCGCCAAGGGGACCAGCCTCGAATTACCTTGCAACTTGACCAAACGGACTAATCTTTTCAGTTAACTTATGACCCTCCTCGCCAGCTTCATGAATTTGGCCGGCCCCGACTTGATCGTTATTCTCCTGATCATTCTGGTTCTGTTCGGGGCTAAGAAGCTTCCCGAGTTGGCTCGCGGTATGGGACAGGCCGTCAAGGAATTTCAAAAGGCCAAGGACGAGTTCAGCGACGAACTGCACAAAGCCGGAACAAGCGACGCGAGCAATCAAACCGAGGTCACCGTGGCTCCCGCGATTTTGCCGCGTAACACGGATAGTTCGCCCCCCGTCAGCGTGACGGCGGTCGAGCCTCCGATCAGCGCACCGAGCGATCAAGCCGGTAAGATCTGATTCGTCTCCCTGTCCGGGGAGTTGTTTCGAGGCCACGCGTGTTGAGGAAACAGCGCGATTGACGGACGGCCCAGGATAAGACACGTTCGGCGCCACTTATGCCAGATGTCGACCTACGCCCCCGCATCAAGGAAATGCTGGTGAAGAACCTGATGCTGGAGACGACGGCCGATCAAATTGGAGATGATCTCCCCCTCTTTGGCCCGGACGGTCTCGGGCTCGATTCCATCGATGCCCTCGAGCTGGTTGTCAGTATGGAGAAAACTTTCGGCGTGGGTGTGCCCAACTCCGAAGTGGCGGGAAAAGCGTTGCGGACCGTAAATACGATTCAGGAATACATCCTGGAAAAGGGCGGAACCGTTCCGCCAGCGTAACCCAACCCAGTACTTTTTCCGGCGAGCGCGCGCGGCTCAGGCAATCGACGCTGCGTTAATCGAGTCAATCAACTGCCGGAAGCGCCCGAAATCGCGGCGGTGCGGCTTGAGCACAAGCCTCGGCATCTCTGATATTTCCGGCTCGTTCCCCTCCTCAACGAGAGCACGACCTTGCACGATGTCTCCCTCTCGTACCATGTCCGCAAACTTGTGGTTCAGTTCGGCCACGGCTTCATCAGACAACTTGTTTAGAATCCGCAGGACCAGTTGGTCTCCCACCCAGCGCATCGACTGGTAGTTCTTATAGAATTGCAGAATCTCATCCACCGCCTCGGGCAGGCTGTGGCAGAGCTTGAAAAGAGAAAAATCATCGGCCGACACATATCCAAGATTGAACATGTCTTCTCGCACAAACTTCATCCAGGTCTCCCAGTAGGCTCCATCCGGTTGGTCGAGCAGGACCATGGGGATGATCCGCCCTTTGCCGGTTTGCATGAGAGTGAGCACTTCGAATCCCTCGTCCATCGTGCCGAAGCCTCCGGGGAAAAGAGCGAGCGCGTGCGTCTCCTTCACAAAGTTTAGTTTGCGAGTGAAGAAGTAATTAAAGTTTATCAACTTGTCGTCCCCGTCGATCGTCGGATTGGCTCGTTGTTCGAATGGCAGACGAATGTTGAGCCCGAAACTGTGCTCACGTCCGGCCCCCTGCTGCGCTGCGCCCATGATTCCGTCGCCCCCTCCGGTTATGACCATGAAATGATGCTTTACTATTTCCCGACCGA
>JBBRQE010000128.1:0-9095 GCA_038226905.1 Chthoniobacterales bacterium
CCGGGTTTCGTCAGCACCTCGAGCGCATTGAGCATGGTAAACCGATGCGCGTCCAATTGAGGGTAATAGCGCGCGGAGATCCCTTTGTAGTAAATCCGGTGCGTCTGCGGATCGAACCGTGTCACCGGAGACATGTAAAAACGATTAGCCCCGGCCCGCAGTCCGATAGAGGCGCCATTCCATGTATCAGCCGACGTTTGCTTGAAGTAGGGATCGGCAAAAGAATGCTCCGCCTTGTTGCTCGTATTGGGCATTTCCGCGGGTTTCATCGCAGATTCCACGTCATTCCAGACGGCCAGGGCGTCGGTCGAAGGGAACACCGCGACATACATCATTTTTTCGCCCTGACAGAGGTTGATCGAATACAGGTCGGCGTTGGACGCGACTTGATCCGTATACCAAAGATGCTGCCATTGCCGATTTCCCTGCGCGTCCTGCGCGCTCAGGCACTTCTTCCAGCCGGCGATTGATTCGCCCCCTTCGATCACGGCCCGTCCCGTGCCAAACTTTCCATCGGTGTTCCCATCAAAAACAATGGGACTTCCCTGCTGCCCGGACGCGGAATTCTTGAGGACGCTTCGGTATGGCACGCCCCCTTTGAAGATGACGACATCGCCGGCACGCAGAGTTGTTCCCTTGGCCTTTCCCACCGCACCCAAATCGCCCAAACTCGACGCCAGGGCGGACCCGCCTTCCCCTTTTTGATCATCGGCAGCCGGCTCATCCTCACCGCCTTTTCCTTCAGCCGCACCGGGAGGTTCGACTTTTCCCTTACCCGTAAACTCTCCGGGGCAGTGCTTGAAAGGTGTTGCTGCAGAGATTCCGTTGTTGTCATCACTGCCCGCGTCATAATCAACGTAGTAAGTGGCGGCAAACAGCGGTTGCCACGCAGCAGTTAAAAGAACAACAACCAGACGGAAAAGAAGGCGAATATTCATGGGGGGTGCTTTTGAACGGCTGCCATCCTCGTGCCTGGAAGACGACAACTCTAGCTTAAAAAGTTCTTGAGGGGCTCTCCCCACTGCACGTCTGAAGCGACGGTCAGCCACTCGAGGCAGAAAATTGATCTACCATGTCCGGGAGGGCGAGAATTTCTATTTGAGTTTATAGGCGGTTCAAGCCGACCATGGAGCCAGGGTAACCCTCCACCACGTTTGCACTTCTCCTGACCCGATCTTGTTCTCACAACCAAAAACCAACCATGTATAACAAAAACAACCTTGGTAAACTCAAGAAGATGGACAGCCTTGCGCCCGACGTGATGAAAGCGTTCTGGGCGTTCGACAAGGCGGCACTGGCCGATGGAGCGATTCCCGTGAAGTATAAGGAACTGATCGCCGTTGCGGTCGCTCACACCACCCAATGCCCTTACTGCATCGATATCCACGCGAGCAATGCGCGAAACGCCGGCGCGTCCGATGCGGAACTGGTCGAGGCCGCCATGGTAGCGGCAGCACTCCGCGCAGGAGCCGCCGTCACACACGCAACCCACGCTCTCCCGGAGTAATCCACCAACGCCTGATCAACCAGCCCCCGTTGTGCGTGGCGCCGCGCTTCTCCAGAGCGACCGTTCTCTCGTTAGGCGCTGCTTCTGTGAAAATCCGCGACAGTGATCTGATCAAGCTTCGCCAGGACGTTGAACGTGTCCGCAAACACGAAGAGACTCGGCATGCTCAAAGACCCGATGGGGAACACGAAGAGCGCGCGGCCCTGCCCGTGTCCGACAAGGTTGTCCAGCGGCCATCCGTTCCAATCGCCGTCCGTCTCCGGCAGATGCTCGAAACGCTCCTCACTCCCTCCAAGCCCTCTCATGAAAGCCTGGAAGCGATCCCCGAGCATGTCGTCACGCTCCTGCAAGTCGTGGGAGAAGAGCCCAAATTCGAGCGGTGGCTTCTGGCCATCGCGCTGCTCCCGCCGATGGAGCGGAATCAGCAATTGGGAAAGATGTCCTTTGCCTTTCGCGTGGAGGACGCAAGCTCCACGATCGCCCAGTCTTTTGATCGTCTGCAGGACTCGAGCCTGTTTCACGCTTTTTGCCAGACTCTTCGCGATGAGAAACGATCCTCCTCCTAACCCTTCGACATGGCTCGCCCTGCCCCAATGATTATTCGCTGGATGATGCCAATCACACTTTTCGCCTGCGCTGTTTTGCATCCGCTAGGCGGAGCGGAGCAACTCACCGAAGAACAGCTTGAGCGATTAGCCCAACAGTCGCCCAAGCTCAATCTACCCAAGCTCATTACTTTCACCGAAGGCAAGCTGGACCGCGTTTATCAAGCCAGGCTCAAGGCGGCCGGGCCCGAATACCGGGGCGCTCTGCAAAATGCTCAGGAAGCGTGGAGGAAATTCTACGAAGCGGATCTGGTGGCCGGAGCGCTCGCCCTGCAAGGCGGAAGCGGTCAAAGCGTTTTTGCCATGCAGCGCCATCTTTACCAGTTGCGATTGCGCATCTACCAGCTCAACACAGATTTCCTGCAAGGTTGGATTCAAATTCCGAAAGTCGACGAACCTGTCTCCAAGTAAGCGGCTTAATCAAGCGACATCGCCGACACCGACCTGCCAGGACTGCACAAACCCCTACAAAAACTATGAGCCAATACATTGATGGATTCGTTCTCTCGATTCCGAAGAACAAACTGGGCGTCTACAAGAAACTCGCCGCCAAGGCGGGCAAAATCTGGCGCGAACACGGCGCTCTTGAATACCGGGAGTGCGTGGGTGATGACATGAAGGCGAAGGGCATGGTGGCATTTCCAAAACTGGCGAAATCAAAACCGGGCGAGGTCGTCGTTTTTGCCTACGTAGTCTTCAGATCACGCAAAGAGCGCGACGCCACCAACAAGAAAATCATGGCCGACCAGCGCCTAATGGCGATGTGTGCTGAAGCGGGGCCCACGTTTGATTACAAACGAATGGCTTACGGCGGCTTCAAGACGCTGGTGCAACGCTGAGATGGCCGCGGCCAGGCGTCTGGATAAGGAGGACCAGCGATTGCTTGTGCTCTGGGCCGCCGACTGCGCGGAGCATGTGCTTCCATTCTTCGAGAAGAAATACCCGCAGGACGACCGGCCGCGCAAAGCGATCGAAGCCGGGCGTGCGTGGGCGCGGGGTCAAATAGCGTGCGGCGCGGCGCGCGCCGCCGCGGTGGCCACCCACGCCGCCGCTCGCGGCGTGGACGAAGCCGCGGCCCGTGCGGCAGCCCGGTCCGCGGGCCACGCCGCCGCAACCGCCCACATGGCCGGGCACGCCCGGCGCGCCGCAGCCTACGCGGTCCAAGCCGCGGCCGCTGCCGGAAATGTTTCGGCCACGGAGTGTGACTGGCAGCGCCAACGCATCCCCGGTCATCTTCTTTCGGTAGTGTTTCCCTCCTCGAAGAATTAGCGACAAGTTTTCACTGCGCGCGCCTGCGCAGTTCCGGACCGGGGCCGAAATTACATTCGAGATTTGTCCGCCTCGTATTTGAGCCCGATCTCGTTACGCCAGCGATCCATCGTTTGCATGTTGCCCAGCGAATCCGCCCACGTCATGGCCGGCGCCTCCTTCGCGGCAAGGAATTGCGCGACCGTATCGGCTTCGCGCGTGTAAAGACCGCGGTCGTTCAGCGCCAGGATTTCTTGAGGTTGCTGCCCGTCTTGATGGAGGACAATCTTCCAGTTACCGGCATCGAGTCGCACGGTCCAGGGACTGGGGATGTCGATATTTCCTTGCTCGCCCCAAATGCGGACACGTCCCTCCAGTTTCGTGCGCAAGCCGGTGGTCAGGTGCGCGAGAACGCCGTTGGCAAACTTCAACGATGCCGTGGCCGCTTCGTCCACCCCGCTTTCGGGCCCGATGACTCCGACGCCTTTTACCTCGAGCGGATCGGCGAACGAGAGGCCGTCGACCGCTCCGGCGATCAACCTTGCCATCGACACACAGTAACAACCGACGTCCAGAATCGCGCCCCCGCCGAGCGCCTTGTTAAATAATCGATTCGTCAAATTATAGGGCGCCCGGAAGGAAAACGTGGCTTCCACCAACCGCACACGCCCAATAGCGCCGGCACGGATCAACTCGACCACGCGCGCCGTCTGCGGATGACAACGATACATGAACGCCTCCATGAGGAAGACGCCGTGGGCTCGCGCGGAGTCAACCACCGCGATCGCCTGCGCGTGATTCATGGTGAGCGGTTTTTCACACAGCACGTGTTTACCAGCTTCGGCCGCTTTGATCGACCACTCGGCATGCCAGGGATGCGGCGTCGAAATGTAAACGGCCGTCACATTCGGATCGGCCAGCAGCTCTTCATAACTGCCGTGCACCCGGGCGGGGAATTCCGCGGCAAACTTCCGCGCAGTTTCTTGCGAGCGACTACCGATGGCCGCTAGCTCACCCGTTAGACTGTCGCTCAATCCAAAAGCGAATTTGCGAGCAATCGCGCCGGTCCCGAGCAAGCCCCATTGCAACTTCTTGCTCATGGAGGGCAGAGCCCCTCCCACGCAGAAGTCATCTGTGTTTCCACATCGCCGCTAGGCTGAGAGACGGACGGCCAGCTTGCGGCCTTTGAATTGGATGCCGTTAAGTTTTTTCAACAACAAACCAACGCGCGCTTCCGCCACGTCGACCAGCGTCTTGGTATCCTGCAAATGAATGGCCCCGATCTCGCCTTTGGGAATGGCTGTTACCCCCGCAATTACGCCGACGAAATCCCCGGGTTGCACGGCGTGGGTGCGGCCAATATTGAAGGCCAGGCGGACCATGCCCGCTTCCTGCGACACCGCCGTCGCTTCCTCGCGCGGGCCACTTCGTCGAGGAGCCTCAGAGCGATCGCGTCGCCCGCGCACAGGCCGCTCATGGTCGTCGCGGCCACGTTCCCGTCTCTCCCGCGCACCCGAATCGGGCGACCGCCCGGTGAGGCCAGGCCGATCCTCTGGTATGGCCTGACCCGTGCGCGCTTTGTCTTCGCCTAACAAGTGGATGAGGGCCGAGGCGATGTCGGTCGCGGAATAATCCTGCCCGAGCAAACGATCCAGCATTTCGTCGTGGCGCTTGTATTCCCCTTTTTCGAGGGTTTCGCGCAAGGCTTCCGCGAAAGCCGTGGCGCGTTTGCCTTCCACCTCTTCGGCCGAGGGGATTTTTTCGCGACGAATCCGGCTTTTCGTAAAACGCTGGATGTTTTCCAGGCGGTAAATCTCGCGGCCCGCCACGAAAGTGACCGCTTTGCCACCCTTGCCCGCGCGACCGGTCCGACCGATGCGGTGCACATAATCCTCGCCATCGTGCGGCAGGTCATAATTAAAAACGACCTCGATGTCGTCCACGTCGAGGCCGCGCGCCGCCACATCCGTCGCCACCAGCATCTCAATGTTGTGCTTGCGAAATCTTCCCATGACGCGCTCGCGCATGGCCTGCGTCATGTCGCCGTGCAGTTTGTCTGCGCTGTAACCGCGCGCCGTGAGATGCTCGGTCAGTTCGTCGACCATCATCTTGGTCGCGCAAAAAATGATGGCCAGCTTCACGTCCTCGAGATCGATCAGCCGGCACAGCACCTCCAGCTTGGACCGCCGGTCGACTTCGTAGTAGATCTGCTCGATAGACGGGACGGTCAGCGCCTCCGCCTCGACCCGCACGTTGACCGGGTTACGCGTGAAAGTCTTGATCAACTCCTGGATCGGTCGCGGGATGGTGGCGGAAAAGAAAACCGTTTGCCGCTCCGCCGGCGCTCCGCGCAAGATCGTTTTGATATCGTCGACAAAGCCCATGTCGAGCATGCGATCGGCTTCATCGAGGATGACCATTTTAATGTGATCGAGCTTCAGACTTTTACGCTCGAGATGATCCATGATGCGGCCGGGCGTGCCGATGATGATTTGCGCGCCCGCACTGAGTCCGCGGAATTGCCGCTCGTACGATTGTCCTCCATAAATAGGCAACTCGCGCACCCCGCGTTTGAAGAAGGCAAGCTTGGCAATCTCCTCCGCCACCTGCACGGCCAGTTCACGGGTCGGACACAGAATCAAAACCTGCGGCGCGCGCACGCTGGCATCGACGAACTGGATGGCGGGAATGCCGAAGGCCGCTGTTTTCCCCGAACCAGTCTGCGATTGCCCAACGACATCGGCGCCTTCCAAAAGAACCGGAATGGCGGCCGATTGAATGGGTGATGCTTCCTCGAAGCCCATTCGCTCGATCGCTTTCAATATTTCCGGCGCGAGGCCCAGCTCCGCGAATCGTTTCTTCTGCATACGACACTAAAGCACGTTGTGGCCAAGCACCTACCCGAAGATAACGACGATCTATCGGGCAAACTGCGGGCGCCGCGCCGGCGAAGCTGCGCGGGACAAACCCGGCGGATGCGCCCACTCAGCGATGATCTTCTGCAAGACGGCCAGTCGCGTTGTCCTTGCCACCAGGTTCGATTGCAATTGCCGCTTCACCTCGACACGTAATTCTTCGGCGGCCCCTTGCCGCGCGAAATCCCAGGCATCGTCACTCCGTGCTTCATGCAGACTTCCGCGCAATGCATGGAGCGCGCGGGTCAATTCATCCAGCACGGTTCGCATCTGCGCGAGGCTCGTCTGGTCGCCGAATGCGTTGGCCTCGATCTCACTCAAGGCGAGCAGAATTTCCATGCGCCCCACATCGCCCATGCCATACGCCTCCTGCACTTCATGCCAGAGTCCGGAGACAACCGCGTTTCCGCCAGCGCGGAGATCAGGATGCAAACGACGCACGAGCAGCCGATAAAGTTCCTTTACCCGGGCGTCCGCCGGCGGGATGATTTCTTCTTCGATTTCCGCGGGACACGGTTTTTCCGCACGCCGGTTGATGCGCGGCAGCGGTTCCGTCCGTTTGCTGGTGAACATGTAGGACTTGAAGGCGTTGAACGTCGCGTTGTAGGCCTCGTCGTCCATTTTGTCCGGGTTGGTCCCGATAAATTTCTGGACCCATTCCTGGAAGAGCGCCTCTTTCTCAAACTCGCTCACGCTGGCCCTTTTCCCGGCACTTTCCTCATCCACGGATTCGTCCGCTGCGCTGGGATGGGCCCGGCAATACATGACACGCTGATAAGCGCTATGCGGATCGATAATGGTCCGGCGCATTTCCACTTCCACGTCATAAACGAGCGCCTCGTGCTCGCGGATTTGTTCCTCGACCTCGCGCGCCTTGCTCAGCAGCGCGCCAAACTCTCTGGCCCGCCAGCGCACAAAAGCGGGCTTGTCCTTTCGCTCGAAGTGATTCCAATCGGCCCGCGCTTTTTCCAGGCGCGCCATGGCCGCCTGACATTCAACGCCCGCCGCGCCGCGCAAAGGCCGTTGATCTATCACGACCATCTCCCATGCCACAAGATGGAGGCGTCTCGACGCCCCTGTTTTCTTGCGTGTTATGGACTGACCGGCCATGCCGCGAAATCTATACCGCCTCAAGAAAACGGCAAAATCCACGCCGGAAACTTGGCCGCGGAGGTCGGGCATGTTCGACGGCGAGGCTCGCTGCGAAATGAACGCAAATCGGCCCCGACAGGTCTAACACCGAATGAGCGAGTTCGTTCTCACCGTCAACGGCTCGCACCACACGGTGGCGGTCGACGACGACACACCACTCGTCTGGATCCTGCGGGATACGCTCTCGCTCACCGGCACCAAGTTCGGCTGCGGCGTCGGCGTCTGCGGATCCTGCACCGTGCTGGAGAACGGCAAAGCCATTCGCTCGTGCCAGATTCCCGCGCGCGAGGCCAACGGTCGCAGCTTTGTCACTATTGAAGGGTTGTCCCGCGACGGCAGCCATCCTTGTCAACGCGCCTGGCTGGCGGAGGACGTCGCGCAATGCGGCTTCTGTCAGCCGGGGATGATCCTGACCGCGTGCGGATTGTTGCGCGATCATCCCGATCCAACGGATGAAATCATCGACGCCGTTATGTCCGATTCCGTGTGCCGTTGCGGGACTTATCCGCGCATGCGCAAAGCCATCAAACGCGCCGCCGGCGCGATGCGCGCACAAACGCCGTGATCACTTCACGCCGCGCTTTTCTTAAGACCGCCGCCCTGGGCGGTGCTTCGCTCGTCATCGGGTTTAATCGCTTTCGCCTGGCTGGCGCGGCGGAATCGACCGCCGGTGGATCGTTCAAACCGAGTGGCTGGATTCGCATCGCGGCCGACGGGACAGTCAGTCTGACCATTGGAAAATCTGAAATGGGCCAGGGGGTTCGCACGTCGTTAGCCATGTTATTGGCCGAAGAACTCGAAGCCGATTGGTCACGCATCAAACTGGTGCAGGCTTCTCCCGGTCCGGGCTTCGAGGATATCGGAACGGGCGGCAGTGACAGTATCAGAGATGGCTGGAAAACTCTGCGTCAGGCAGGAGCTGCCGCGCGTGAGATGCTGACCGCCGCCGCCGCTTCCCGCTGGGGGGTCGAGCACAACAGTTGCAGGGCGGCCCAAGGAAAAATCATTCATAGCGCGAGCGACCGGCACCTTGACTACGGGGCTTTGGTCAACGATGCCGCAAAATTACCGGTGCCGGATCGTCCCGTGCTGAAAAGCGCAGGCGACTACAAAATCATCGGGCGGCCGACCGCCCGCCTCGATGGCCCCGACATTGTCACGGGCAAAGCGCGCTACGGCATCGACGTCAAGGTTCCGGGTATGCTGAGCGCGTCGCTCGAACGTCCTCCCTGGGCCGGAGCGAAACCGAAATCGATGCGGGAAGAGGCCGCGCGCGCCATTCCTGGTGTCCGCAGTGTTGTGAAAATATCGCGCGGCATCGCGGTGGTGGCGGACACAACCTGGGCTTCCATAAAAGGACGGACCGCGCTGGCGCTTGCATGGGACGATCCGCCCCCGAACGCATTCGATTCGGGAGCGCATGCCATTCGCCTCAAGGCCGCTTCACGCGAGGCGGGCTTTGTCACGCGCAAGGAAGTAGCCCCTCCCGGCACTGGTGCGATCACGAAACGGATCGAGGCGACGTATCAATATCCGTTCTACGCGCACGCCCCGGTTGAGACGATGAACTGCGTGGCGGATGTGCGGGAGAATCATTGTACAATCTGGGCGCCGACTCAGGCGCCTAACAGATTACAGAAGCAGGTCGCACAACTCCTCGGACTTGCG
>JBBRQE010000129.1:0-9074 GCA_038226905.1 Chthoniobacterales bacterium
ACCAACTCGGAGCCGCGCAGCGCCTGGTGCAGATCCTCCTCCGCCCCTTCGCGTTCGAAACAAAGGCGCCAGTCCTCCAGCGGCATCTCCTGAAAGGGGCGGAGCGTAAGCAGGAAACCGTAGTCGTCGATCGTGACCAAGGCGTTGCCGCCGATGCGCTTTTTCACTCTCCAGGCCACGATGCGCGAGAGCGCGTCATTTGCGCTCCGGCCAATTAGCGAATGGAAAAAATGATGGGACCGCTCTTCGTCCCGGAAAATTTCAACCAGCATGTTGTTCCCCGCGGGGATCTCGGACACGCTGAGCTGAGCTTGGAATTGTTCCACGATGGCTTGCGCATTGGCGGTCGAGACGTCGTAATGCTCCACCAGCCAGTCAACCGAATCTCCCTTATCCCGGTCGTTGACGATGTGCTGCGCGAGTTCCGTGCGTAATTTTCGCACCGCGCGAGCCAGTCCTGAGGTCAGCGGCATTTTCGCGGAATTCCAGCGCGGCACGGTAGGCAGTCGTCCATCCGCTCGTTCCACGTGTGCCTCATTGACTCCTGAATCGATCAGGCGCAAGACACGCCCGGCCAGGATAAAAAGATCTCCAATCTGCAGCTGCTTCAGGAAGTTCTCTTCGACCGATCCGAGACGTCGTCGCCGCAGGAGGACATCGACGAACCCTTCCGACACGATCGTGCCGATGTTGACGAGGAACTCGCGCGCGATGCGGGGATGAGCCAGCGAAACCATGTCGTGGGCGATCCGGATCTTCCCGAAAACGTCCGAGTACTGGCGGGCCAGCGATTTACCTCCGCCTTCCAGGTATTGCAGGATGCGATCGAATTCCGTTCGCTCCAGGTGACGAAAGGGATAGGCGCGAATCATAGTGTGGAAAATGTCGTCCGTGCTGGTGGGGGCGAGGGCGGCCATGCCTATGACGTGTTGAGCGATGACGTCGAAGGGTTTGTCGATGACCTGAATGGGATCGAGGCAATATTGCCTAACGAGCTTGGCGGTGACGGTCGCTTCCACCAGATCACTCACATTGGTCGCGACCAGCACGCCATGACTGGTTCGATTCATGGAATGTCCGGAGCGGCCGATCCGCTGGAGGGCGCGGGAAACCCCTTTGGGCGTGGCCACCATCACCACCAGGTCGACTGCGCCGATGTCGATGCCGAGTTCGAGGCTGGTCGAGCAAACGACGGCGCGCAATTCCCCCTTTTTCAGGCGGTCTTCCACTTCGAGACGCACGCTCCGATCGAGCGAGGCGTGATGTGTTTCGATTTGGTCGCCCAATTCCGGCAAGAGCTCTTTCAGTCGAAGCCCAATCTGTTCGGCGGCTGACCGGACGTTGGTGAAAACGAGGACGGACTGGTGTTGCCGGATGAGCTCGGCCAATTCTTCGTACAACCTCGCGCCGGTGTAACCCGCCGGTGGATAGGGATTGCGGCGAATGGGCGAAAAGACTTCGACGATGGACTTGCGCTCCATCTTCGCTTCCACCGTGGCGCACGGCCGATCAGCTCCCACCAAAAAGCGCGCCAGAACATCAAGGGGCGCGGCCGTCGCCGAAAGCCCGATGCGACAAATGGCAGAGACGGCCTGTTCCACGTGGCCTGCTTCGTTACACTTCTCGGAACAATGGCGCTCCAGTCGTTCCAGAGAAATGGTAAGATCGGCCCCGCGTTTGTTTCCGGCGAAGGAATGCAGTTCGTCGACAATAACAAAACGACAATGGCGCAGGTGCTCGACGTAACTCTCCTGGGCCAGCATAACGGCGAGGCTTTCTGGAGTCGTCACTAAAAAGGGCGCCCCGCGTCGCCGGAATTTTGCGCGATTGGTCTGGGTGGTGTCGCCCGTGCGCGCATGGATTACCAACTCCTTCTCGAGGCCAAGGCCAACGATGGGCGCGCGCAAATTCTTTTCTATGTCGTAGGCGAGAGCGCGTAAGGGCGAGACGTAAATGCATTGCACGCCTTCAATTGGTTCTTCCCGATCGATTTTTTGCAGCAGGAAATCGAAGACGCCCAGAAATCCGGCCAGAGTTTTTCCGCTGCCCGTGGGGGAGGTCAGGAGAGTGGAATGGCCTCGGAGAACTGAAGGGACGCACAGGAGCTGCGCCTGGGTGAATGTTCCGAATGTCTCGCTGAACCAACGCGCCAGCCGTGGATGCAGGAGGCTCGTTAGGCTCTTCGACGTGGCAAATTTCGTTTCCCTCACAATCTCCGAATAGCGATCAGCCTTCCGGATTCACGGGGAAGTGTTTGTTTTTCAGCTGCTCCGGGACGCGTTTGGTCTGTTCCGATTCGATTTTTTCGGTCGCGCTGCCCAGTGCTTCGTAGGCTTCCCGGCTCTTCTTCGCCCGGCACATGTAAACCGTGGCGTGGGCGAGGGGAATCCGCGCTTCCGGCAATCCCACAAATTCGACAGCCTGTTGGGTGGCGATGGCCAACGGCAAAGCCTGCGGGTCGGCCAGCCCCACATCTTCGCTGGCGAATATGACAATGCGTCGCGCGATGAAACGGAAATCCTCCCCGGCGTGCAGCATTTTGGCCAGCCAATAGACGGCGTTTTGCTCGTCCGAGGCGCGCATGCTTTTGATGAAGGCACTGATCGTATCGTAATGCGCGTCGCCCGCCCGGTCGTAGACGATCGCTTTTTGTTGAATGCTTTCTTCCGCCACCGCGAGGGTAAAATGAATCGTGGCATCGGCATCCTGTCGATGATCTCCTTGGAGTCCGCGCTTGGCCGCCGTCGGTGGCGTGGTGAGCACTCCGATTTCCAGGGCGTTCAGGCACTTGCGACCATCTCCATCGCTTAATTTTGCAAGGTGCCGGCGCGCTTCCGCATCCATCGTGACCCTGTAATTGCCGAGACCGCGCTCCTTGTCCGCCAGGGCGCGCGCAATCAAGGACTCGAGGTTTTCCACCCGAAGCGGTTCCAGCTGAAAAACCTGAGAGCGCGAGACGAGTGCGCTGTTGACGTAGAAGAACGGATTATAAGTCGTCGCTCCGATCAGGCGCAGATTCCCGCTCTCCACATCGGGCAGGAGAATATCCTGCTGCGCCTTGTTGAAATGATGAATCTCGTCGATGAACACAATCGTCCGGCGCCCGGATGTGCCTAACCGATTCTTGGCCCCCGCAATGACGCGGCGCATTTCCGCAACATTGCTTTCCACTCCACTCAGGGGGACGAATTTCGCATTGGTCAGGGAAGCAACCAGCCGCGCCAGGGTGGTCTTGCCCGTCCCCGGTGGTCCCGAAAAAATCACGGAAGGAAGCCGGTCGGCATCTATGGCGCGGCGCAGTAGCTTGCCGGCCGCCAGGATGTGCTCCTGACCAACGAATTCGTCGAGCGTTCGTGGCCGCATGCGCGTGGCCAACGGCGCGGCGGCGGACGGATTCTCCGAGGCGCTTTCTTCCTGTTCCCCGAAAAGGTCGTCCACCAGGGAAATTACCGCTCGCGACGAAGTTGTGCATCCGATTTTCAGGGCCGGCCACGGCTCCGCATTGTCCGACCGACTTCATCCTGGGCGATGATTAACTCCCAGGTAAGGGCGATTGACTCAATCGCCCGCGTTGACAGACCCCCAATGAAGGGCGGTTCGGTGAAACACCCCCCGAAGGCACATCTTGAGGTCGCGGGTCGTCCTACCTAGCTTGGCACCGTTCGCCTTGCATGAAAAAACGACGATCTTCGCAACTCCGATGAAATTTCCGACGGCACCGCGTCAACCGTTCGTCGGTCTCGTTTTGGCTGCGAGCGTCGGAATCGTTGCCGCCGACTTTTTGCCCGACGGCAGTGCCCACTTTTTCTTCAGCGCGCTCATCTTGTCCGTTCTTGCGGGTTTGTTCATGATCCGGCCGGCCCTCTCGTTGACCTACGGTGTGGTGGTCGCCGGTTTCTTTCTGCTGCACACCGCGCAGACCACCAACACGGCCGGTCAATGGCTGAACGCGCGCCTGGGAGATCGCCCCCGCGCGCTGAGAGTCAGCGGCGTGGTCGTGACGGAGCCGAAAGCCGCTCCGGGCGGCGCGGCCACTTTTCTATTTCAACTCCATTCCATTTCCCTGGAGGACAAAACGGAACAGGCGAGCGCAACCATTCTGGTGCGCTGGCGCGGCCAGGCGCAATTCGGTGACGAATTAAACCTGTTCGGAATTGCGCAGCCGATCAGTCCGCCTCGCAATCCCGGGGAGTTCGATATGAAATCGTATCTGGCGCGGCGCGATGTCTATCGACGGCTCTCGGTGCGATATGCCGAAGAGGGGACGCTCGTTCGGTCCGGCGGCGGAGACCCTCTCTTGCGCGCGGCCCAGCAATCGCGCACGCGTCTGCAACAGATTCTCTGCCGTGGTCTGGAGGATGCGCCCGACGTGCAAAATTTCATCAGCGGTCTCGCCCTGGGTTTGCGGCATCAGACGCCCGAGGACATCGAAGAGCCGTTTCAGCAAACCGGAACCCTGCACCTGTTCGCCGTCGCCGGTCTGCACGTGGGCATTGTCGCGCAACTCCTGTGGATGCTGGCGTCCGTTAGCCGGCTGCCGCGCAAATGGGCAGCCGCCTTGATCATCCCCACTCTCCTATTTTACGCCTGTGTGACAGGCTTGCATATATCGAGCGTGCGCGCCGCCGTGATGGCCGCGATCCTTTTCGCCGGCGTGTTCTTCGAGCGCAAAGTTTTAGCTCTGAACAGTCTGGCGGCGGCCGCCTTTCTCCTGCTCGCCTTCAATACTCAGGAACTTTTTTCCACCGGTTTTCAGCTCTCCTTCGCTGTGGTCGGCACGATCATTCTCGTGGCCGACCCGTTAGCGCGGCTGTTTGGTCGATGGACGGCACCCGATCCCTTTCTGCCGCGCAGCCTGCTCAAGGGTTCGCGCCGCCTCGTTCATCTCGGTTCGCTCTGGATCGGTCGGGCTTCCTCCGTTTCGCTGGCTGCCTGGATCGGTTCGCTCGTGCTTATTCTCTGGTATCTGAATTTAATCACGCCGGTCTCTTTGTTCGCCAACCTCGTGGTCGTGCCCATCGCCTTTGTCATTCTGGCGGTGGCCCTGCTTTCCCTCGTCTGCGCTCCCCTCCTGCCCTGGGCTTCCATTGTTTTCAATAATGCCAATTGGTGCCTGGCTTCCCTTGTCATTGGCATCGTTCAGCTTTTTGCCCGGTTGCCGGGGGGGCATTATTATATCGAACATCCGCACTGGCCGGATCAGACCCTGGCCCGGATTAACGTGCTCGACCTAGGGGCGGGCGCGGCCGTGCACGTGCGGACCTCCCGGCGCGACTGGTTCTTCGATTGCGGGAGCGAGCGCGATTACGAACGGGTAGTTAGGCAATATCTGCATAGCGCCGGGCTGAACAAACTCGACGGCTTGCTTCTAACCCATGGCGATTCCCTGCATATCGGAGGCGCTCTTCGCCTCTCCGCCGAATGCTTTCCGGGATTGATCATCGATAATCCGCTGCCCGATCGTTCCATCGTCCACCGCAGGGTCCGTAGTTTTTTTCAGCATGGCGCTTTTCCCACCAAACAACTGGCCGCCGGTGATTCCTTTATGGTCGCTCCCGAAATCACCGCCCGGATCTTGTATCCCCCACGGCTCTCCCTGGTCGGGTCGGCCGATGATCAGAGTTTGGTCGTGCAATTGGAAGTGGGCCGATCCGTTAGGGCCTTGTTCGTGGCAGATAGTGGCGCGGAAACAGAAAAAGCACTGATCGGATCGGGCGCCGATCTGCGCAGTGATATTCTGGTCAAAGGGCAGCACCATTCGAGCGTTTCCGGGTCGTCCGCCTTTTTGGAGGCGGTTCATCCAGCTTTGATCATCGCCACTTCCCTGGATTTTCCAGAGAACGAGCGGATCAAGGACGAATGGGCCGAGGAGGTAAAAAGGCGGGGGATCCGGCTCTTTCGACAGAACGAAACGGGCGCGGTCCTGCTCCGCTTTCGTCCGCACGACTGGGAGGCTCAAGCTTATATCACCGATGAAAGTTTTCGCAGTTCCAACCGGTGAATAGGCGCTCCCGCGCTCACGAACCTTTTCTCAAAAGTGGTGGCTGGCGGCACCTCAACCGGATCTTCCCGAGCCCGGGTCAGGCTGTTTGAAGTGGCCGCGATGCCTTCAATCTGCTGGAAGTAATCCGATTGATCGGTGGCGATGCGGAAAGATCCGCCCGGCGCGAGCGCGGCTGTCACGGCTTCAAGAAACTCACTCGTGAAAATCCGCCGCTGATGATGTCTTCGCTTCGGCCAGGGGTCCGGAAATAGAAGATGGAAAACGTCAACCGAATCCGGGGGCAGGAGGTAGCGCACGGCGTAAGTCGTTTCCACACGCAGAACGCGCACATTCGTCAGGCTGGCCGCTTTGCGCGTGGCTGCTCTCACCCGGCCGAGCAGTCGTTCGATCCCGAGGAAATCGTGCGCCGGTTTCTGACTTGCCAGAAGGGCTAGGAAGGAGCCATCGCCACATCCCAAATCAACCTGCAAAGGCGCGCGCCGTCCGAAGATCGTCGGGAGATCCAAGGGAGCGACGTACGATTCCGGGATGAGTTCGACCACAGAGATAAAGTGGGCAGACTGAGTCTGCCTGCAATCCTCGTGTGTAGTCCTCGCTCGATCGTTTTCGCGCCGTGGGGGAGGCATTTTCGACCGCTCGCTGAAAACTTGCAATAAAGGCCGTCGCGCGATGTCTAACAGCTACCATATGCAACGTCTTGTCATCCGCGCGTCCCTCCTCGGGGTTGCGCTCGCCTTGTCCATCGCCCGCGTCCAGAGCGCTTCACCGTCCCCCGCCGCCACAAAGACGGCTGTTCTCGCCGGTGGTTGCTTTTGGTGCATTCAACCCGCTTTCGATAAGGCACCGGGCGTAATCAAAACGCTCGTCGGCTATACGGGGGGAACGGAGCCGAATCCAACGTATGAGCTGGTTACCTCGGAAAAGACCAAGTATCGCGAGTCGCTCGAAGTGACCTACGATCCAGCGAAGATTTCGTTCGATCAATTGCTCGATATTTATTGGAAGCAGATCAATCCCACCCAAGGTGATGGCCAGTTTACCGACGTCGGTCCCAGTTACCGCGCTGCCATCTTTGTGGCGAACGACGAAGAAAAGAAAATCGCCGAAGCCTCCCGGGAAAAACTCGGGCGCTCCGGCAAATTCGATCAACCCATCGTAACCGAAATTCTACCGGCTATGAAATTCTATCCGGCCGAGGATTATCACCAGAAATACTATCAACAGAACCCGGCTCATTTCGACGCATTCGAAAAAGGCTCCGGCCGCGTCTCCTTCGAGAAGAAAACCTGGGGCGACGGCAAATAGAAGAGGCCCGGGGGTTGACCCGGCAATCTGGAAGGCGCCGCGCCGTCGGCGCCTGTTCAGGGGCACGGCGGCGCGTGTCCTTCCAGCGCGTGGATGAGACCGAGCGAGCCGGGGCGCTCGTTAGAATTTGTAAACCTGACTCTTGGTCGACTCGACAAACTCGGCCCGATCCACCGCGAGCGGCTCGTTCAAAACCTTGGCCAATTCCTGAGCCAGCACGATGGAGATGGCCCTCGCATCACGCGTGTAGACGGGAATGGGGAAGGAGCCGGCGTTTCGATCGTAGCCGTAGATCGTGCCATCGGTTTCCCACACGCAATAGGCGTGACCGGCCGGATGATCGGCATAGCGCACGAGAAGGATGCGGGCCCAGAAATTATCCTCCAGGCTGTGCTGGGTTTTGACGGCGGCCAGATAATTGCAGGCAGAAACTACGCAACCGTTGAGGACGACCAAATCGCTTTCGTTGGGCGTCAGCACGACTGGCTGCTGGGGCCGCGCCCCCAGGGTAAAACAAGCCAGAAGAATGGCTGCATGGTAGGTGAGTTTGCCAAAGAGACCTGTTTTCATGAAGAAAGGAGTGCGACTCGAATTATGGTATTTATAATGAACTAGAGATCCCAATTTGGGAAGTTATTTCTCCATGAGCCCCCCGAAAAGACGTCCGGCGAGACGTTCCCTGGGGCGATAAGAGGGTTTAAACCCGGTAGTATCCTGGTTTTGTTACCCGCATTTCCCGTAGTTTACCCCCCCGGCTGGCACGGCCCCAGCTTTAGGGAGGCGCATACCGAACCCCGTCGCGGTTTCGGCTATTGATGCCATCTAACAAGAAGCAGGTCGCAGCGACCTGTCTTATCGCCATTTCGCTGCTTTTCTCGCCTTTGCTGCGGGCGGCAACCCTGTGGGATGCTGAGGCTGGCGATGGAGCCTGGTCCACCGCTCTCAACTGGAGTCCAAACGCCCTCCCCACCAGCGTCGATGATGTCACGTTTTCTTCGGGCCTCGGCTCCACCATTACTCTTTCGACCGGGGAATTGGCGAACAGTCTGCTTTTTTCCAGTGGCGGTTATTCCCTGGTGTCAGGCGATCTGACGTTAACTAACGGAACCATCACGGTGGATGACGGGACGGGGGCCACCATCAGCGCGGTGATTAGTTCGGTCTTGAAAGGAACGACTCTGACCAAGGCGGGGGCCGATACTTTATTCTTGAGCGGAGCCAACACCTTTACCGGGTTAACCACGGTCAGCGCGGGTGTTCTGAACATTCAAAACGCGACCGCCCTTGGCACGATCGCCGGTGGAACCGCGGTGAGCAGCGGCGCGGCGCTCGAAGTGCAGGGTTCCATCACGGTGGGAGCGGAAGCGTTGACCCTGAACGGAGACGGGATTTCGTCGGGTGGGGCTTTACGAAACATTTCTGGAACGAACAGCTTCAACGGCAACATTACGCTAGCCAGTGCGGCCCGGATTAATTCCGACGCAGGAACGCTGACTATCGCTCCCACGGCGGGCAATGCTTTGTCGGGAGCTTATGCGCTGACACTGGGTGGCGCGGGCAACATAACCATCAGCAAAGTCATCGCGATCGGAGCGGGAACGATCACCAAAGAGGGCGCGGGCACTCTGATCCTAAGCGCGGCCAATACTTACACCGGCGCAACCACGGTAAGCGCGGGTGTGCTCAACATTCAAAGCTCCACCGCGCTCGGCACCAACGCGTCCGGCACGACGGTGGCCAGCGGTGCGGCCTTGCAGACGCAAGG
>JBBRQE010000130.1:0-9048 GCA_038226905.1 Chthoniobacterales bacterium
AACCCGATGTTAATGCAGATCTACGCCGATGTGACCGGCTGCACGATGCAGGTCGCTGGCTCAAGCCAGGCGTGCGCGCTTGGGTCCGCAGTATCGGCAGCCGTGTTGGCGGGTCTTGAGAAAGGTGGACACGCGGACTTTAGGACAGCACAGCAAGCTATGACTTCTGTGGGGTCACCGAGCTACAGCCCGATGAGCGCGAACCAAGAGGTCTACGACCAACTCTATCCACTCTACCGCTTGCTCTACGACTCATTTGGAGGTTTGAACAGGAATGCCGATCTATCTCAATTAATGAAGGAGCTTATCCGGATAAAAGAAGAGCAGTCTCACTAGCATCCCAGTCTTGTGTTTCAAATTTTCTCCATGCACGCGTTTCTCATCTTAGAATGAAGCCAAGCTCTTCCAAATCCTTTAACGGCATCGGTGTTTCGCTGGCCACGTTGCCCCTGCTGAGCAAAGCGCAGACTCGCTCCCTTAGTCCCGAGAACCCGACCGGTGAGAAAGGCAAGGGAGGCATGGCGATCGAGGGCATCGCCGCGCATCGAGCGCGCGATCTTGGACAAGGCTGGAAGATTAACCCTTACATCGTTGTCGCTCCGGGAGAGACCCGCGAGATCGCGCGGATCGAAGGTTCCGGATCCATCCAACAAATCTGGATGACGCCGACGGGTAACTGGCGTCATAGCATTCTCCGCATCTACTGGGATGGCGCGGAACATCCTTCCGTCGAGTGCCCGGTAGGTGACTTCTTCGCCTGCGGCTGGGGTAAGTTTGCCCAGGTCTCGTCCCTGGCCGTCTGCGTCAATCCCGGCAGCGCTTTTAACTGTTACTGGGAAATGCCGTTCCGAAAAGGATGCCGGATGACTCTCACCAACCTAAACGAAGAGGAGATGTCCCTTTACTATCAGATTAATTACATCCTGACGGAAGTTCCCGAAGAGGTCGCCTGCTTCCATGCGCAATTCCGCCGGACTAATCCGCTGCCTTACAAGGAGATCTATACCGTCCTTGATGGAGTAAAAGGCTGGGGACACTACGTCGGCACCTACATGGCGTGGGGAGTGAATAACTCAGGCTGGTGGGGAGAAGGCGAAATTAAGTTCTACATGGACGGGGACAAGGAGTTCCCCACCATCTGCGGAACCGGAACGGAGGATTACTTTTGCGGTTCCTACAACTTCGAAAACAAGGAGACGAAGCAGTATCAGGAGTTCACCACGCCTTACGCCGGCTTGCCGCAGGTGATCCGGCCGGATGGGGTTTACCAGTCACAGACCCGCTTCGGGATGTATCGCTGGCATCTGACGGACCCGATCCGCTTTGAAGAGGAGATAAGGGTCACGATCCAGGCGCTAGGATGGAGAGCGAAGGGGCGGTACCTGCCCTTGCAAGACGATATCGCCTCCGTCGCCTATTGGTATCAAACGCTCCCGCACCGTCCCTTCCCGGCTTTGGCGGGTAAAGATCAACTGGAAATCTGTTAAAGCTGAGCGTTATAGGCCTCCTACACCATATTTGGCTCGAACAGATGAACTAACAGCAGTGTCGCGTTTCGATTTACGGCGGTTAAACAGGTGCGGGATCTATTCGGTAAGTCCAGCCCAATGAGTATCAGGGCGGTCGAGTGACAGGCCAGTCGAGAACCTCGATCGTAAGATAGTTTTTGATATCAAAAGGCTCATTGGCGCAATTGATTTGAAGCGATTTTAAAAGTAAGCCCAAATAACGGCGTACTTTCGCAACGCAAACCTCATGGAGAACATCATGGAATTGACGAAAGAGCAAAAGCGGTTTTTCAACGACTTCGGGTTTTTGCAGTTTCCCGGACTTTTGAGCGACCGCATCGAATCGGTCATCGAAGATTTTGAAGCGGTTTTTCGCGAGCGCGGCGGCGGTCACAACGGCGCGCAGCACGACGGCAGCGCGCGCTCGTGCATCGTGCCTTTCGTGGATCAAAGCGATCGAAGGAAAAGGCGCTGAACCCGCCGCCGCACCCGCGAGCGCTCGGTAGTTAGCCAGACCCGGGCCTGGTCTTCCGCGAACGCCTCGTCGCGAGAGAAGGGGAAAGCTTCATGATTTTCTTGATTTCCGCCCGCGCCGGCGCCGAAGGCTGCGCGCCCATCCGGGTGACGGAGATCGCAGCGGCCGCATTTGCGAAGAGAACTGCCTCCGTCAAAAGCATGCCCTCGGAAAGGCCCACCGCGAGCGCTCCGTTGAACGTGTCGCCCGCGGCCGTGGTGTCCACCGCCTTCACGCGGAAGCCCGGCACCAGTTGTCGGACGCCCTCCGACGCCACCCAGGCGCCCCGTGAACCGAGCGTAATGGTCACGGCGCCCACGCCTTGGTGGAGAAGTTTGTCCGCCGCCTTCTCCGCGCCAGCCAGGCTCTTCACTTCGATGCCGGTCAACAGTTCCGCCTCCGTCTCGTTCGGGGTCAGAACGGAGACGAGCCGGAGTAATTCGTTAGGCAAAGGTTGAGCGGGCGCTGGATTAAGAATGATTCGGACACCCACGCGCGCGGCCAGCTTGGCCGCGGTTTGGACAGTTCTGAGAGGGCTTTCCAATTGCAGAAGAAGCGCATCCGAACCGGCAAAGGCCGACTTCGCCTTTCTCACGTCCGCGGCGGAGAGTTTAGCATTCGCGCCGGAGGCCACCGCGATGCTGTTCTCGCCGTTCTTCGTCACAAAAATAAAAGCCACGCCAGACGGGACCGCCTGGTCGCGGACCACGTGATCGGTGTGGATCGCGTCGGCCATGAATCCGACCATCGCTTGATCGCCGAAAGCATCCTGGCCCAACCGCGCGACGAAAGTCACGTCCCCGCCCGCGCGTGCCGCAGCGACAGCCTGGTTGGCCCCCTTGCCGCCGCGGGCCGTGGTAAATTCGCCGCCGATGACAGTCTCGCCTGGGCGCGGGATTCGCTCCAGCCTCACAATCATGTCGGTATTGGAACTGCCGACGACGAGAATTCTTGGCTTTGGTTTCGTCATTTTGGTGGGGCGATCTAAAGGCACTCGCGGGACCTACAAACGAACTTGGAACCGCTCCAAATACCCTTCCGCTGGAGCAGCATCTACAGTAGTTTACGACACGAGTGATTGTCAGCCCCCAAAAACTTAACGATCATCAAATGAACAAACCCCCAAACATTCGTCGTCAGCGGACATTGGTTTTCGGAGCCACTTTCATCGCAGTGGCTTTTCTCGCGAGCAATGCCGTGGCCGCCTCCGTCAGTTTGGGTGAAGTCACGGTGCCGACCGAGTCGGGAAGGACGCTGATTCTGCGCTTATGGGTTCCGGATAATACGACCGGAGCGAAAGTGCGTGGGATTCTTGTCGCCGCCCATCCAAGCGGCGTGGAGTTTGACTCCTTCCAGCAGGACTACAGGCCTTTGGCCCAGAACCCTCAGGATTCCTATTGGGTCGAAACCACTACCACCGATTTTGCCGCAACGAGGCGAATGGATTTGGCGATGCAATTGGTGGCCAAGCGCCATAATTTTGCTGTCGTCGGCTTGTATTTCAGCGGCCAGCATCCAGGCGGATACGCGGCCAATGGCCCGACTCCCGCCGATGTCAGCATGATGCCGGCCCAAGCGGCCGCCTTGGAAGCGGGGATCAACCTGCTGGCCACAACCTATAGCCGTTCCGAACTCGCCACAGCACCGATTGCTACGTATGGGTTTTCGGGTGGGAGCGGATTTTCCCTTTATTACGCGGCTTACAGGCCAGGTCGTTGCATCGCGGTGGCTCATAACAAGGGCGGGTCAATTGGAGATTACGATCCGGTGTTCTTGGAAGCGGCGGAACAGGTTCCCGTCATGCTGAGTTATGGTGAAGTTGATTCCTCGCAAATGCGAATCGATGCGATCAAGAATGTTTTCGCCTACCACCGCGCCAAGGGTGCGCTCTGGAACCTGATTCCCGATTACGGGCTGGGTCACGAATCCCAGGGATACGGGCGTTTCCTGGGGGCGGCTTTCTTCGATCACCTCATCGAAAAGCGCCTTCCCCACGACTGGGTGCCGGGCTCTGCCCCGACCCTGCGTCCGATTACAGAGGACGGCGGATGGTTGGGGGATAACACCACTTGGGAGAGTGCCTCATCCTCCATTGTTTCCTTCGCGTCCAGCGGGGCCACACTCGCGGCGAAACGCACCATGTCGTGGTTGCCCGATCAAACCATGGCCGAGGCCTGGCGCGCGGTCACCACTCATTATCCCGCGGGAAACTTGACCAGCCCGGTTTCCTCGCTGACCACCACCAAGCCGAAGCAGCTTGCCTACTTCAACCTCAACGTCACGCCGGTGGTCAATTCCCAAACATTGGGTCTCTCTGTGCCCGGGAGCAACGTTTCATCGGTGGATTGGAAAGATGGCGACGTGGTTGCAGGCACGGTGACGACATCCCCGTTCACGCAGACGCTCTCCAACCTCAGCGCGGGAATTCATCTCGTGCGCGGCCAATTGTTGTTAAACGGCGGTGGCAGCAGCACCAGCGAACTGGCCATTTTGCTCGTGAATCCCTCAGCCACCAATCAAACACCGACAATCCTTTCAGGCCCCACGATCTCCGCTGGGACGACCTACGCTGGCCTGCCCATTGGCTGTTCGGCGCGCGCCAGCGATCCCGATGGCAGTATCGAGGAACTCCTCACCTACACCTGGTCGGCTACCGGACCCGGTACGGTCACTTTCGGCCCGGGCAATGGGACAAATGCGGGCAAGGATATGACGGCCACATTTCCGGTTGCCGGGTCCTACACATTGAAGGTGGCGGTGAAGGATTCCATCGGCTCATCGACTCCGGTCAACTCGACCCTGGCGGTCACGGTCATCGCGCAGCCACCTGGAACGCTGGCCTTCAGCAGCCCGACCTACAGTCAGTTGGAGGGAGACGTGGGCAGCACGACGGCGACCATCAACGTGACTCGTACGGTCGGTTTCAATGGCGCGGTGAGCGTCGGCTACGCGACTGCAAATGGCACCGCTTTGGCGGGTTCCGACTATACCGCCACCAGCGGCACTCTGAGTTGGGCGAACGGCGAGGCGACGAGCAAGAGCTTCACCGTCAGCATCACGGGAGACACTTCTTTTGAACCGGATGAAACCATCGCTCTTAGCCTAACGAGTCCAACGGGCGGCGCGATTCTCGGTTCACCGAGCAGCGCCACGCTTACCATCACCAATGGCGATCCGCCTCAGCCCTATGACAGCTGGGCCATTGACAATCACTTGAGCGGGGACAATGCACTGGCAACAGCCAACCCCGCGGGAGACGGTATCTGCAACCTGATGAAGTACGCTCTTGGGTTGGATCCCAACAAAGCGTCGACCAAGCCAACCGATGGGGTAAACCCCGGTCTGCCTCTCTTCGAGTTCGAGCCCGGCAGCCTCTCGCTCACCTATCAGAAAGATGCTGGCAAGACCGACATTATCTATACGGTTAAGGCCTCGACCGATCTGGCAGGATGGAACACAACGGGGATCGTGGAAACGACGCAACCATTTTCTGGAAACATCCAAAACGTGACGGCGAAGATTTTGATCGGAAGCGACAAGCAGAAGTTTATGCGCCTCACGATTGAGAAATGAGCGGCTGGCTCGCGGGCGCGTCAAATTACGGCAGCCGGACTTCCAACAGATAAAGGCCGGGTCGCGGGAGAGAAAGCACTGCGACTCCTTCGTGAAGAGTCGCTGGCTTGCTCGTCAGGTCAAGCGGCGCCCGGTTAGTGTCGTCGACCGTACTCACATCCCTCGTGAGAGTCTGGAGTTGCGCGTGCTGGGGAAGCCGGCCGAAGCCTTCGAGTCGCACGGTCGCGGTAACCGGCATTTCCCGGTAGCGATTGATCATATGAATTAAAAGCCGCTTCCCAGCCTTGGAAGCGATCGGGTCAAGCGCCGCCCCTGCCTGCACCGTCTCTGCGGTTTTCGGACCGTGAAAGCTAAGCGTTTCCATCCCCTTGGTGAAATCCAGTTGGAGTAGCTCCCGGCCGATGGTGTGGCGGTAAAAATCCGTGACCTGTCCCTGCACACTGAAATGCGCGGAATCGGGAACGTCCGGATCAAAAAACACGGAAGCGAAGTGCCATCTGGATCCAATCAGCATGGATTGCGTTGCGAACAGCACCCGATCGCCGGCGCGAATCATTCCGTGGAGGTTGCGCGCCACGCCGAGCCCGGCCGGCAGAGTCCAGTGGAAGGGCAGCGCTTCATCGGGCAGACGAGTGCCGTAACGTAACCAGTTCCACTCGGTGCAGGCGATTTTCAACCCGCTGCGCAGACCTGGTTCCTCCCGAGGGATGTGGTCAACGAGCCCGCTCCCTGCCCAGGCGGGCATCATCGTCCAGTAGTTCCAAATCTCGTCCTCTGAGAATTCGCTCACACGGTAAGTTTTTTCCTGTATGCGCACTTCGGACAACGGACCGGGCTGGTAAATGTGATACGCCATCAGATTGGCATTCTTCAAAATGAAAGGATCGACGTAAACCTCCGTGGCCGCGCCGAAGGGCATGCGCAGATCGATGATGATCGGAATCTTCGGATCGATTTGCCTAACAACTCGGATGTACTCGCTGAGGCACGCGTGATATCGGACGGCGAGCTCCCCGTCGGTTTTTCCCGGCCACGCCGCCCGCACGATCCTGGTGAAATTACCGATCCAGGTTTCGTTACCCAGCTGGATGTAATTGATCTTGAAAGGCTCAGGGTGACCATTGCGCGCACGAACAGCGGGCCAGTCCGGCATGCCTTCGGGCAGCTTCGCTTTCTCCGGCGAATTGACGTAGGCGAGCAGTCCACAGGCATCGAGCGCGGCCTCGTGGATGGATTTGCGGTTGGCCACGGCATCCAGAAGATTGACCACGAGATCGGTCTCGCACTTGAGCGGGTCCCGCACTTGTTTGAAGTAGTCGTCGTAACCAAAGCGGTTGGTGATCGTCGTGACCTTCCCCTCCTTCGTGACCGACGACACCGGGCGTCCGCCGATTCGCCCCGGGACGTTGTCGATCATGTCGCGCCAATCGATGAAATCGATGTCGGTGCCTCCTGGAAAGCGGATCACGGGGATCTGCATCTCTTTGAGTTTTGCGACGATGTCCGCGCGCAACTCCTTCGTGCTGGGATCCACCCCGTTCTCCGGTCCGGGTTCGCCGGTGTTCCGTTCGAGGAATTGCCCGAACAAGCGCGGAGAGATCTTGGAGACCGCCTCATTTCGGACTACAAATTCCACCTCATGATCCTCCGCTGGAGCACTGTGGACTGTGGGGATCAAAGCGCTGACTAACGAGATCATGGCAAAGGGAAATGTTCTCATCTTCGACGACGCACGACCGCTGTTCCCGAGCCTGAAGTTTAAAAACGCCGAGCGCGACGGGCTAATCAATTACTTCGGCGAGGAGCGTATTCGCCCCGTTCGCCTGCGATTCCCAAACGACAACCGGTGCGCCATTCGCCAATGATGCGGCGGCTGCAAACCTCCCTTTTCCGAGGCGAGTTGGGGCCGAATCACCTTTCTGCATCATCACGCTGCCGCCGCTTTCCCAGAAATAATAGGCCCCGCTCTTACCGGTAACGACCACCGGCTGCGAGGCGGAATCGGATAACTTCCGCTCGGACGCGTCTCCGGCCGTGGCGAAGGTGGTCTTTTCCCGACGCCACGCCGTCAAGACCTGGCCGCCCGGACCGAAGGTGATGGCCCCGCCATCCATGGGACAGGCATTGAGCGGCCACGTGCCTTTCCCCAGTTTTTGGGCTTTGCCAAAAGTCCTGCCGCCGTCGGCGCTGACGCTGGCGTACATATCGCGCGACCCGCCTAACGAATTTCGAAACATGACCGCCACACGTCCCTGGGCATCGATGGCCACGCTGGGGTCGCAGCATTCGCACACGTGCCCTTCGGGCGATTGATAAACACTCGTGTCGGCCGCCCAGGTCGCGCCGCCGTCGCGCGAAACGCGGCTGCGGACCTCGGCGCCGCGCCCGCGACCATCCAGCCAGACGGCCGCGACCAGACCATGACCATCCCCGGCGACGCTATGCAGTCCCTCTTTGGCGGAGCCCGATGCCGAGTTCAACGGCGGGCCCTCTTTCCAAGCGCGGCCCGCATCACGGGAAATCCATGAGTGAAGATTGCCGTCGGCGCTCGAATTGCCGGTAACGAGCACGATCTGGTCAGTCGCTGTTACGCGCGGGCCCCGTCTCATCCCGAGCGCGAGCTTGTTGACCTCAGCCACTTTTACCGGTGGTGCAAAGGTCTTGCCGTCGGCGGAGCTGGTGTAGTAGATCGCGTTCTCTTTTCCAAAGACGATGTGGACACGGCCCGAGGGCGCGACCGCCACCTGAGGCTGGGACGCTCCGCGCAGTTCCGGTGGGATCACTTCAACGGGAGCGGCGGAAAGCGAGGAGGCAAGGGCGAAGGAGACGAGCAATGCTCGAACTGTTTTCATGAGACTTCGTCAGAGAGTGAGTGTAATCCATCGCCTTGGCAATTACAGAAAGGCGCCGACCTCCATTCGGCCGCATCAATGTTGAGAAGGCAACGCTTTCCCCTTCAGAAAGAGCGCCGTCAATGGATTTTTTCATCAGGGCGGAACCCCTCGTCCAGGAAGGGCTAACGATAGTGACACCCTGCCGATGCTTCGATAGCTTCTCCGGAACTCACAGCCCTCATACACAAGCATCCTCAGATCACCGAGAGTCGCATTCGCAAGACAATGGAGCGCATCCGTGACCTGATCTACGGTTCCGGCGCGCCATTGAAGATTCAAGCGCATCATGTCGGAGGAGAGCCTATTCCATACGAGGAGGCGATGCGGAGAGATTTCACTCCGTTCGAAAGAGGCGGACGATGGGGAAAAGCCTGGGACACGACGTGATTTCAACTTTCCGGGACAATCCCTTCAGAGTGGTGCGGGAGAGAAGTGGTGGCACGGATCGGGCTCGGGCCGGTAGGGAATGAAGGTTTCTCAACGGAAGGATTAATCTGGCGAGAATGGAAGCCGGCGGGCGCAATCAATGTGAATCGGGCGGACGTGCTCCTGGCAAAGA
>JBBRQE010000131.1:0-9020 GCA_038226905.1 Chthoniobacterales bacterium
CCGTGATGAGGAAGATTTATTCTGGTGAGCGAGCCGCACGATCATTCCGCGCGGCGACGCTTCGCCGAAGAACTCGACCTCAATTTCTCGGTGGTGGCTTCGGCCGGCTCGGGCAAAACTCACGCCATTACCGAGCGCATCGTCCAGCTCGCTCGCGCCGGAAATGCCCTCGATATCCTGCCGAAACTTGTCGTCGTCACCTTCACTCATCGCGCCGCTGACGAGATGCAACAGCGAACGCGACAACGCATTCTGGAAGAGCATCGTCCTCCCGCGGTTCAGGCCGCCTTCAATCGCGCTTTCTTTGGCACTATTCACAGCTTCTGCATGAAACTGCTGACAAATTACGGTCACTATCTTGGCCTGCCCTCGCCCCTCGATCTCGTGGCGGAGAATGATGAAGACCTTTGGGAGGAATTCGTTCAACAGCATCACCACATCGGCCGGAACCTGACCGCGGAGACGCGGTCGACTCTTTTCCGGTTGGCCTCCGCGCGCCAGTTGATGGAACTCGGCCGCAACGCACGCTCGATCCTTTCGGCCACGGGGAATGTTGGCCCATGTCCGAGGCTGGATTTCAGCGAAGTATATGCCGCCAAAGATGTGGGGGGACGGGAAACCATCAGCAAGTCGCAGGCAGAACTAACCGCCTGGGAAAACCGGCTGTCGTCCGGGTGGGAATTCCTCCGCTGGCCAATCTGTTTCACCAGTTCGAATGCGAAATTCACGCAGTTGTGGCGCCAGTCGTTTTCGCCACTGAGCAAATGGGTGAGCGACGCCGCGCGTTGCGTCGCGTCCGAGGTTCAGCGCGACTTTCGCAATTTCCGGGTCGAGCGCGGCCTCGTCACATACCCGGATCAAGTCGCGCTGGCGGACGAACTGCTCCAGCATCCGACCGCCGCCCGACGCCTGCGCGAAGAAAGTTTCCGGGTTATTCTGGACGAGGCGCAGGACACTGATCCCGCGCAATTTTCCGTCCTCACCGAAATTACCCGCCCCCCCGACGCGAGTGGCCGTTGGTTGGAAAACGGGACCGCTCCGCCGCGGCCCGGTCATTTCTGCATGGTCGGTGATTTCCAGCAATCGATCTATCGCGACCGCGCCGATTTGAACAACTACCGGGCGATTCATCGTGCCCTCCTCCGCGACGAGTCCGCCGACGAACTTGAGTTCTCCGTCACATTTCGGCTGGACCAGGGGCAGCTCGATTTTGTGAACGACATCTTTCGCAAACTCCTGAACGAAAAAGACGGGCAGGTGAAATTCGTCGAGCTGCAGCCTCGTCCGAACGTCCTGCCCGGCCAGGTCGTCCAGGTTGCGCTCGATGCCGGACTCCTGCCCGCCGGGGAGAAGCCGAAGGATTATCAGAAAGCCAGAATCGAAGCAGATGTGCTTGCCGCCTGGATCAAAAAGACGGGACTCAACAAATTGCGCGCAAAGACGTGGAGCGACGTGGCAATTCTGTGCCCGAGAAAGCTCTGGCTGCGCACTATGGCAACGGCCTTGCGGCGTATCGGCCTGCCCGTGACAATTCAATCTGAAAGCGATTTGAAAGGCGACAATCCCGCCTACGCCTGGCTGACCGCACTTTGCACGATCATGGTCGATCCCCGGAAAACCTACGAGATTGTGGGCGTCTTACGTGAAGTATTCGGTCTGGCGGATCACGATCTGGCCATTTTCTCGGGAGGCGAGGGTAGCCGCTTTCAGATCGACGCGGACGTGCCGGCGACGGGCGTTGTCTCTTCACCGCTCCGGTTGTTGGCTGAGACGCAGCGACAAGTGCAGGGCCTCGCGCTCTTCGACGCGGTCAAACTTTTGGTGAAGCAGACGCAGTTGCGCCAGAAACTGGCGTCCCTCCCTCGGGAAGATTTCACGAACCTGGAAGGCGAACTCGATATGCTTCTGGCCCTCGCCGCTGAAGCGGAGGCGCGTGGCGCCACCCTGGCCCATTTTGCCGAAAGACTGCGCTCGGACTTCCTCTTGCAACGAGAGGCACGCCGCTCGACCGAAGAAGGAATCCAACTAATCACTGCCCAAAAGGCGAAAGGATCCGAATGGCAGGCTGTCATCCTGCCTTTTCTCGGTCGCGGTGTGCTTCCGCCATCGCCGCGCTATCCCTGCGTTATCAAGATTCCCGGCTCGAACGAGTCTTTGGTGGCTCTGACCAAGGACGACTTTCCCGACGAAGTTCGAAGCGCCACGAAAACGGCGGTGCAACAGGAAATGGCGCGGCTTCTCTACGTCGCGACGACGCGTGCCCGCCACACGCTCGTCCTCGCGCTCGACGAGGAAATCTTCGCGCGCTCGGGCGGGGAGCTGCAAAACGGCGCCCAACTAAAATGCCTGCTCGGTGACGAGGAGATCAATCGACCACACTTCAATGCGCTCGGCCTCGAACCGGTGGTCTGCCACGAGACCGTCAGCCTCGGAAAGCAGCTTGCCGCCTCCCCCGTTGTGCAGACTCCGCTGCTCACGCCGATCAATCGGAAGAACCTCAAGCTGGCCCATGAGCGCGCGGCCGCTTTCCTGCACAAATTTAACCCGAGCGGTTATGACGAAGAGGATGTCCGGGCACCGGAGGATCAGGTAAGCGAAAGTTCGTCCGGCATGGCGGTTGGCCAGTCGAGCGCGGACACACCGGCGACGCTCTATGGTCGCTGGTGGCACGATTTCATGCAGCGGATTTCATGGCATGACGAGAGCTCGTGGGAGGAAACCTTCGAGAGCCACCAGGCGAGATCCCCGGTTCCGACGCGATCGGAGAATGAATGGAAACTGTTTCGGCAGTATTTGAAGAGCCATCCAGATTTCTCGGCACACCTGACCGGCACGGAGTTGGTGACGCACCCGGAGATGCCGTTTTTCTGGCGGGTGGACGAGCGGACCTGCCTGGAAGGCGTAATTGATCTCGCAGTAATCGATGGAATAGCGGGGAAGTGGCTGATTCTTGATTGGAAGACCAACCGGATCAAGCCTGAGGAGGCGACCGAGTTGCGCGCCCGCTATCTTCCGCAGATCGCCGCCTATTGGCAGGCCGTGACTCGACTGACTAGCCAATCAGTGGAAGCAGCGATTTACTCGACCTCGGTTGGACAATTTCTGCCTTATGAAACGGCCGAGCTCGCCGGGGAGTGGGAGCGCCTCCGACAACTGCCGAGCATGGACGTCGCTGGCGCCATCGCACCCGCCTAAAACTTGGCTCAGGTGTCGCGCTCGCCGCGGATGAACTGCTCGACGCTGCGATAGGCTTCGTCGTCCGTCATCTGCACGGGGGGATGCTTGGCAAAGTAAGCGGAGGGAGAGTGAAGAACGCCCCCAATCCCGCGATCGAGCGCCAGTTTACAGCAGCGAATCGAATCGATCGCTACGCCCGCTGAATTAGGCGAATCCTCCACGGAGAGTTTGATATCCAGTTCCATGGGAACGTCGCCAAACATCCTGCCCTCTACCCGAATGAAGCAGATCTTGTTGTCTCGCTGCCACGGCACGTAATCGCTCGGCCCGATGTGAATATTTTCATCGGCTAATCGCTCCCCGATGACCGACTGAACCGCCTCGGTCTTGGAAGTCTTTTTGGAAGCGAGACGGCTGCGATTCAACATGTTCAGGAAATCGGTATTGCCGCCCGTATTCAGCTGATAGGTGCGCTCCACCTTGACGCCCCGTTTCCGGAAGAGATCGACGATGGTGCGGTGCAGGATGGTCGCACCGAGTTGCGCTTTGATATCGTCGCCGATGAGCGGCAAATTCTTGTCCGAAAAACGCTTGGCCCAGGCCGGGTCGCTCGCGATGAAAACGGGAATATTATTAACGAAAGCCAGTCCCGCCTCCAAGGCGCAGCCGGCATAAAAACGAGTCGCTTCCTCAGAACCAACCGGCAGATAATTGACCAAAATTTCAGCGGCGGAGTCGCGCAATTCCCCGATGATCTGTTCGCGGGTCGACTCTTTCTCCAGCGGGAGAAAGGTACGCAATGGATCATAATCGCGCATATGTTCGGCGAAGCTGTCCAAGACGCAGCCCATCTTCACGATTGTGCCGGTCCGGCGGATCTTGTCGCAGAAGATCTTGGTGCAATTCGGGGGCGCAAAAATGGCCTCGCTCACGTCGAGGCCGACCTTGCGACGGTCGATATCGAAAGCTGCCACCACCTCGATATCATGAGGCTCGTACGCGCCGATGCGGCGATGCATCAGCCCCACATTGGCTCCATTGCTGGCACCACGATAAAAATTGATTCCCTGAACGAGAGAACTGGCGCAATTACCGACACCGACTACGGCGATTCTGATTTTAGTCATTCGAAGGCAATAAGGTTAGCCGGAGAAGCAAGCCTCCGGCAAGAGGCATTTATGTAGGGTTAGGCCGGACCGTCCTGCCGATGGGCCGGAGGTGGCGGCGCGGGAACTTTTAGCGTATTCTGGCGAGGCTGCAAGCATTTAGCCCCTTCCATTTTTATTGAAAACCACGGCCCCGCCGAGAGAAAAGAACTAGATGCGTCTGGCCATTAGCCTTGGGTTGTTCCTCGCCTGCTCTGCCCCCGTGGCCAGGGCAGCCTCTTATAGTATCGAGCAGGCGGTGGCTCTGGCGGACACGCAGAACCCCGATATTCAGATCGCCCGGAAAAAGATGCAGGCGGCGCACGGCGGTTTGCTGGAAGCTCGTTCCGGCTACCTCCCCTCGGTTATTTCGACCGGCCTCTACCGGGAACGAGAGCATCAGTCAGACTCACGGCTGCGCAGCGAGGATTACAACGCGGCTGTGCGGGTCGTGCAAAATCTCTACTCGGGCGGTGCCGTGGCCAGCCAGGTTGCCATCGCGAAACTCAACCTCGAAAAGCAGGAACTGGAGTTTAAAACCGTGAGCGAGCGAGTGGCCCTCGATGTTCGCGTTGCTTTCGATGATCTTCTCCTGAATCGGTCCAAGATTAGGGTGCGCGAGCAGTCCGTTTCGGTTTTGCAGGAGGAGTTAAAGACCCAGCGCGAACGATTCAGCGCTGGAACCGTGGGCCAGCTTAATGTCAGCCGAGCCGAAGTCGCCCTGGCCAGCGAGCAGCCTCTGCTGGTCGATGCCCAGACGCAATTGAGCAATTCCTATCTTCGCCTCACCGAACTCTGTGGGGTCGATACCGGGGCCAGGCCGGAAATTATCGGGCAACTTCAATATCGCCCGCGTCGCCCTGATTTAAACGAATGCCTGGCCCGGGCGGACACGCATCGTCCGGAAATTCGAGCGCGTCAGATCGACGTAGAAATAGAGGATCGCCAGGCGGAACTCGATCGCAGCGAACTGCGCCCCCAGGTAGAAGCTTTTTCCGGTTACGAGTTGTATAACGAGCGTGACCCTTCCGTCGGACAGGAATTCAACCACGGCTACGTCGTCGGGCTCAACGCCAGATGGCACATCTTCGACGGCTTCGCCACCAAGGGCCGCCTCATCGCGACCAAGGCACGACGGGAAGCCGCCCTGCAAAGTTTGGAAGCTGCGCGGCGCTCCGTTTCGAGCGAGGTGCGCAGCGCCTTCCTTGATTTGCAACAGGCCGACCATGTCCTGGAATCCGAGACAAAAAATGTGCAAACGGCGGATGAGTCGCTGGAAGTTTCAAAGGCGAACGCCAGTGCCGGATTGAGCACCCAGCTTGATATTCTACAGGCAGCCTCCGACGTCACTAGGACTCGGACGACACGCCTCAGCGCCATCTATCTTCATAACGTGGCATGCGCACGCCTGGCCCGCGCCTGTGCCGTGGCGCCCGACGGTCTGGAGTTTTCCCGCAAGCTCTCCCGGACCGAGGTCCGCCAGAAGGAAGAGGCCGTCGCCCGCGTCCTGAATGTGGCCCGTCCACCCGCCCGGCTCAGCCAGCAATGAAATTTCGTTATGCCTTTGTTACGGTTGCCGCATTCCTTGCGCTTTGGGATGCAGCCAGCGCGCCCGCCATCACGCTGGAGACTGCCCTGCAACGAACGATGGACAACAATCCCGTTATCCAAAGGGCCCGCCTCGATCTGGAAAAAGCCTCCGGACGCCGGTTAATTTTTCGATCGGTCGCCCTGCCCAATGCAGGAATTGGAGCGGTGGGAGGCGACCAAGGCGGGTCGCGCGCTGGACAAAAAGCGAACCAACCTTTCGGGTTCGGCTACGGCGGCTTCACTCAACCTCTCTTTAATGCCGCAATTCCCGCCTCCTGGCGGCGTGGGGATATCGAAGTTTTAATTGCCCAACAACAGTTAAACATGGCGGTGGTCGAACAACTCCACGCCGTGCGGGTGGCTTTCTCCACGGGGGTCTACAATCGGTCGTTCCGGCAGCTCGGTTTGGAGGAACGCAAACATTTGCAAGGCATCAGCCGAACGCAAAAAGCACGCTATGAATCCGGGCTGACGCAACGCGACGCCTTTATCGGTGCCGAAATGCAAACTCGCGAATTGGATCCAAGGATCGAAGCGGCTGAGCGGGCCTACCAGGGAGCGGCCTTGCAGCTGGCCAATGTCATGGGAGACGATCTCACGGGGCGAAACCCGCTCCCCCAGCTTGAATCAGAACTCCGCTACAACCCGGTTCCGTTCGATGTGGCCGCCGCCACTTCTGCCGCTCTGGACCAGCGCTCCGATCTTAAACTTGCGCGCCTTCTCGTCCGCGCCGCGCGTGAAGATGAAAGGATCATGGAAGCCGCCTATTATCCGGCCATCAATGCCACGGTCGATGGCGACTACATCCCCGTCTCAGGAGTGCGCCGGCAGAGCGATGGCTCGCCCCATCGGACGGACGACATCGTCTCGTCGGAACTACGCGAGGGTGCCGCCTACAGCTGGCGCGTGGTCGATAATGGCAAGGTCGGAGGGGCCGTCGAGCAGCGCCGCTCGTCCCGCGAAATCAACGAACTGCTTTTGCGCAAGCTGGAGGCGAACGTTCCCCGCGACCTGGCTCGTATCCATAATAATCTTGAAGGGATCGCGAAAAACTATGCCTCTCTCTCCCGAGCCACGGCCGCCGCCGAGCAGAGTACCTCCACCATAAACGAGAATCTGGCGGGTGGCGTGAGCTCTCAATTGGAGGCTCGTCTGGCGGAAAACGCCGCGCTTAAGATTAAAACGGAACTGCTCAGCCTGGCTTACCAACAGAATCTGGCCCTGGCGGAGTTGGACCGGGTCACGGGGCGATACCTCCAATTTTCCGACGCCCGGGCGAAAAACATGCCATAATTCCGTCCTTGAAAGTGCCCGCAACGAAAGTTCTGATTTGGGCTCTGCTCCCATTCGTTATCCTGGTGGCGGTGGCCTGGTATCTCCTGCTGCCTGTCGCCGAAGTGGTGTCGGTAGGCCGAGGCACGGCCGTGTCTGCTGTTTATGGCACTGTTCGCATCGAATCCGCCTTCATCGTGCATGTGCGCGCCCAAAACGCGGGCTTCATTCACCTGGCCGAAGCATTTTCGGACGGCCGCGGGGCCATCGGGAAGAGCGTGGAGAAAGGCCAGATTCTCGCGACCATTGCCGATGAAACGACCGCCCGACAGTTGAAGCAGGCGCGGGCCGATTCGGAAGCGGGCCGGGAACGCGCCGCCTTGCCCTTGCCTTCCTCCGAGTTGTCCAAATCGGCCGATGACAATGTGCAGCGCCTCGAGAAGCTGGCCGCTCTCAGCAACGTACCCAGAGTCGATTTTGAAAAAGCCAGGAGCGAAGCTAAACGCCTGCACGACGTGGTGCAGACGGAGCGAATCGAGCGCGTTCGCAGTCTCGAATCATCCGAGGACACGATCCGGAGATTGGAAGCGCAGATGAAAAACTCCGAGATCCGCGCGCCCATCGATGGCCTGCTCACCAGCATCCAAACGATTGATGGCGAGCTGGTCGGGGAGGCCAATGAGCTATTCACCGTGTCATCCCGCAAGAACTATGTGCGCGGCGAGGTCAACGAAGAAGATGTGGGAGATGTGAAACCCAACATGAAGGCCAGCGTACAACTCTATGCCTATCGCACCCGGTCTTTTACGGCCCGGGTCTCGTCCATCCAGCCGGCGGCCGACCCAGAGACCCAGCGTTACACCATCGTCCTCCAATTGGAGAATCCTCCGGAAAATCTGATGGCCGGCATGACTGGCGAAATGAATATCATCACCGGGAAACATGATGACGTTTTGCTCGTGCCAAGCCGGGCCTTGCTCGTCGACCAGGCGCTGGTGGTCGATCATGGCATCGTGCAGGCGCGCACGGTCAAAGCCGGCTTTCGCACTCTGGACGTGACCGAAGCGATGAGCGGTCTCTCGTTAGGGGAACATGTCGTAGTGGCGGACCAGGATCGCCTGCGTCCCGGGCATATGGTGCGATCGCGCACGGTCGACTCATCCACTGTGTCGAAGGCTCCGTGACTCCTCCTCTCTACATCGCGGTCCGTTTTCTCAGCCACCGTAAACGTCCTTTGTTATTGAGCCTGAGCGGGGTCGTTTTCGGCGTCGGCTTCTTCATTTGTACACAGGCGCAGACGCAGGGATTCGCTAACTTTTTTATCGATTCCACCCTGGGCAGCAATGGAGCCCTCGTCATTCGATCGCGCTTCCAGGAACGGGGCAATTCCCTCGTCCCGGTCAAAACGGCCAAAGTAAATTCAGCGCACCGCCAGTATTTCGAAGGAATCCAGGATGCGAGCGAGATCATGCGCGTCAGCCGGCAGTTCTCCAATGTGGTGGCCTGCTCGCCGGTTTTGCGCGGGACCCTCAGCGCCCGCTCCGGCTTTGAAAACGCCACGGTCGACCTGCTCGGCATCGAGCCCGCTCTTCATGCGCAGACCACCAATCTTCCGCATCAAGTGGTCGACGGAAGTTTCGACGACTTCCGGAACAAGCCGACCTCCGTGATTGTGGGATCGAAACTGGCCGAGACGTTGAACGTGGTGGTAGGCGATTCCGTGCAATTGCTTTCCCCGGGTGGCACCTACCGCCGCTTCGTCGTCAGCGCCATCGCCCGCAGCGGAATGGGCGCAGTTGATGCAACACGGATCTATTGCCACGCCCGCGTCGCCCA
>JBBRQE010000132.1:0-8785 GCA_038226905.1 Chthoniobacterales bacterium
AGATAATCGCAGCGCCCGGATTTGAGCGGGACTTCGCGCACGGCAATCCCGCGAGCGGCTGACAAGTCGAGTTTCTTGTAATCCTGTATGACCCAGCCGGCGGCGGTGAGCATCTTGTCGATGGTCTGGCGCGCAAGTTCCTTCGACGTGGGCATGTGAGGCGAAACCCTAACAGCGGAAAGTGACGAGTGGCGAGTGACGGGGGAGAAAGCTGAAAACGCTGACAGCTGAAATTTGCCGGCGAGCAGGGGGAAGATCTTCGGGCCGAGATCGAGAAATTGTAGCTGAGACGGAGGAGCGCTGTCCCGACTCTTGATCTACGGCTTTGGCGTCGGTGTCTGTTTTCTCCTGTCTCGCGTGCTCGTCCCGGTTTCTCTGCCGTGCGATGTCGTCCTGGGCGTGGAGCTGCCATGGGCGCGTGAACCTCGCGGCGTCGGCGTCGCTTTTACGCCAACGGTGTGCCCTGTATATTTTGGAGTGGCGGTGGCGTTCGGCTTTCCTCCACGGCCGCGTCGAAAAGGAGTGGGGGTAGGCGTCGGAAGAACGCCAACGGGAATCCCATTGTAGTTGGGAGTAGGCGTGGGGGTGGGCTGCCCCGGATGTCTCGGTGTCGGCGTGGGAGTGGGAGTGGGCTGTCCCGGATGTCTCGGTGTTGGACTTGGCGTCTCTGAAGGTGTCGGGGTCGGCGTAGGCCGATGGCAGGGAGGCGGGCATGGAAGTGGAAGCCACCAGCAGGGTGGCGGCTCCGGCGGACACGGTGGATGACGGCCGGGCCCACCGTGCCATCGGTAACAGCCACAGTTTGTTTCCCACCACCAACCGCCGCCGTCCGGAATCCAAACCCACTGGCAACAGGCATAGGACCATTTTCCCCCTTCGACCTGAAGCGGCGTGAGGAGGAAGGCGTGTTTGTTGCCGTCGTTCGTGATTCCTTCACCGATGATCAAGCAGGAGTCGCTGATCGCTTTGGCGATGGTCAGGATGCGGAAATCGCTTTGAGCAAGATCGCAGAGCGCGTTGAGATCGAACATCTGCCCATCGGCGTAAAGGAAAGCATGGTCGGCGTTATCGCTGGCCGTGGAGGAACCGACAATCATGCCGGATGCATTCACGCCTTGACCGGCGACGCCATTGGCCGTGCTGGTGGTTCCACCGAGTGTTCCCAAATCGGCAACGCTGAAGGCGGGGTCGGCGTGAGTGCGCGGGCCAGCGATGAAGAGGAACAACATCGCGGCGAAGCCGGCTTTGTTTATCGCTTTATTAATAGTCGTAGCCCGTCTGAATCGACTTGCCTGCACCACCCCTCAAGCTTCTTCGGGTGTACTTTTCGGGTTTGCCGTTGTCAATCTTCTTCGAAGAAAGCAGGGCGCGCCTCTAAGTAGAAAGTTGAAAGTTGAAAGTTGAGAGTTGAGAGTTGAGAGCGGGGAGCGCGAAGGCGCGGAAGTCAGATGTCAGAGGCCACAGCGGTCGCGACCTAAGCCCCCAACGTTGGGAATTTACTTGAAACCGTAACCGGAAACTTCCCAATGACCGCTCTCGTGTGTGACGATGACGCCTTCGAAGGCCGCCGCTTTTCTGGTGAATTGAGTTTTGAAGATGAGCCTCTGATAACTCCCGTCCGGTGCGCCGGGCAGTTCGTGTAAGGATGTGACCTTATAGAACGCGCGCGAGACGGGGCGGCCCAGAGGCGCTCGCCGGCCTGTCATGCGGCGCTTGAAGTCCTCCAGTTTATCGCTGTTACGAACCCGCGCCGTGTAGGTGTGAAATGCGTGTTCATACCGTCCCGCGTCTACCAGCGCGAGAAAGGTTGTGGCGACGTCCCGCGCCTGTTGATCGCTGGCGGAGAGAGCTTTTGCGTGCGACGCGGCTAACAAGAGGACAAAGGCGAGTGATACGCGGAATATCATGTGTTTCGTTTACGATAGGACAAGGCGCGGCCGCAAGTTCAAAAGGTGGGGAGTTGAGAGCTGGTGGATGGTGATCGGTGAATGGTCGCGCCAAGGAGGTCCCTCCCACATTTTTGGTCGAGTCAACGGTTGTCTCGAGCGTATGCTGTAGGCCTTATGTAAACTCGGCATTTCAAATGGCTCCCGTTGGTACTGGCGGCACTTTATTTTGGATATCAGTATTTTTCTTCGGAGAAGTTTGTGAACCCGGAAACCGGGCGCAAGAGCCACGTCGGCATGTCGGAGCAACAGGAATCGACCTTGGGCCTGCAAAGTTATCAGAAGGTTCTCTCGGAAGCTCAGGCGGTCGGATCCGGGCCGGAACTGGATATGGTGAAACGCGTGGCCGCGCGTCTGGCGGCCGCCACGGGCAAGGCCGGCGCGGGTTTTCAGTGGCAGGTCTCGCTGATCCAAGACAAGCAGGTGAATGCTTTCTGTCTGCCGGGTGGCAAGATCGTGGTTTACACGGGCATTCTTCCCGTGGCGCAAAATGAAGCGGCGCTGGCTACGGTGCTCGGACACGAAATGGCTCATGCTACTTCGCGACACGGGTCGCAGCGCGTCTTCGAGCAGAACCTGGCGCAGACCGCCATGTCGGGCGTGGCCATGTCGTTAACCAATATGGATTACGATAAACAGCGCGCGGTCATGGGAGCGCTCGGGGCCGGCGCGCAATTCGGCGTGCTCATGCCGTTTGGCCGCAAACACGAATCAGAAGCGGATCAAATCGGGCTGACTTACATGGCCCGGGCCGGATTTGATCCGGAGGAGAGTATTCGGTTTTGGAAACGAATGGAAAATTCGGGAGGCAATCAACCTCCTGAATTCCTTTCCACCCACCCGTCGCATGGAACACGTGTCCAGCAGTTGGAAGCGTTGATGCCGAAGGCGATCGAGGAATATCGTAAGGCGAGGGGAGGGGCTGGGGGAGGTTGAGGGTTGAGGGTTGAGGATTGAGGGAAGGAAAACGCTGAACCCAATTCGACTCCGCTCAGGGCAGGCCTGCTGTTCAACATACAAACAGAAGTAGCCGCGCCTCGAAACCGACAATGCGACGTTAGGGCGATGTGACTTTCAGGCGGAGGAAGCGGGTCATCATCGTGTTTGGATCGTACGGGACGGTGTCGCGCACTTCCACGCTGAGTGTTGGGGCGGAGCCAGTCTCGGCAACGAAGCCAGGGCCGCTGGTTGTGTTCCCGGCCGTGCTGGTGCCGAGGTCTGTCCAATTGGTGAGATCGCTCGAGCCTTGTACTATATAAGAGAGATCGGTGACGAGGGACGAGCGATTGAACGTCATCGAGAGGTAACTGGTGCCGCTGTAATCTTTCAGCGTCACGACGGGAAGGCCGTTCAGGCTGGCCACCGCCGGATTGAGGCCGAGAGCGTATTCCAGCAAATTGGCCAGTCCATCGCTGTCGTAATCGAAGGTGAAGACTCCGTTGCTTCCGGTCAGACCAAAACTCGCCAGATAATTACCGGCCCGCGTGGCGGTGGTGAGTGTAAATGTCTGCGCGGCGTTTGGCAGAACGCCGTTGCTGGCTGCGACCGTGATATTGGGGAAAGTGCCGTTACCGCCCGACGTCGCTGTGCCCGAAAGTGTGCCGGTGGCCGACAGCCCGAGTCCGGGTGGAAGCAAGCCGGACAAGCTAAAAGAGGGCGTCGGATTTCCCGAGGCCAAAAACGTAAACGAATAAGGCGTTCCCACGATAACCGGGGATGGCGGGGGCAGAGTCACGATCAAGGGTGGTTGGTTCGCGATACAAACACTGGCAGCCGTCGTGATCTTGAGATCCCAGCCGCCGGCGAAACTTCCGACGTCGACCGGGCCGTCGTCCACGACATAGAGGCTCCAGGTGCCGTTGGGAGAGAGTCCGGCGAAGGCTGAAGTGAGCGTATCCCCACCGGCCGTGGCGGGTGTGAGATAGGGGCCGGCCGGGGCGGGTGCCGGGAAGACGTCACCCGTTCCGTAATTCGTGGGACGAAACGAACCGGAGGCCGGGGCGGCGCCGGAAGCCGGCAAGAGAGCTGCGGCGCTGTCATCCAGAGAATAGCTTTGTCCGGTCCAATCGGATGTGCCAAGGACATCGGACATGAGGATGAATTTCTGGCCGGTCGGCGCGACCAGCAGAACGTCGACATCGCCCGGAAAAGTATGGGTTATGTTCTTAAGCGTAACGGTGACCTGGGTGATCGGGTTCGTTAGTCCGGAAACGACTACATTGGAAGGATAGGGGGCCGCCGGCGCCCCCGTACTGGCGCCCGTTCCGCTGGCGGGAATGGTGATGGCGCTCGCGTTAGAGAAAGTCTGGGTGCTGCTCGTCACCGCGCCTAACCGAAGAGTGTAGGTGATGGTGCCGAGATTGCTGGCGCCATCCTGCAAGGCGAGGGAGAGAGTAAGATTGCCTCCGCAACTTCCCGAGGCGATGAAGCTGAAAGAGCGCGCGACGGGGGCGCCGCCGCCCGTGACGATCCCGTAGTTCTGGGGAGCGCCCGGATTGGTTACACCGCCTGAGGCTTGCAGTGTCCCGATCAGGTTACTCGTATTGGAGCCGGCGGTGTTTTGTAAAGGCAGGCTGACCGTGACGAATTCCCCCGGATCAGGAGCGGCGTTCGCCGGCACGAAATTCTCGGCCGTGAGCACCGCCGGGGGAGCGGGCGCGATGGTAACACCACAGCAAACGAAGCCGCCACTGGCAGTAAGAGTGTCGATGTGCCAGCCGGCTCCGGTGGTGCCTTCGTCGGAAGCCATACGAAAACGCAGTCCGACGGTGTGCCCTGTCACGTTCGCGCCGAGATTGACCACGGTCGTGATATAGCCGCCGGAGCTACCCGTCCAGGCCTGGCGTCCACTGATAGGACTGTTGAAGGCGGTGCTGATCGTTCCGTTGTAACCGCCGCTTACGAAACTACCGCCCACCGCAGGATCGGTCACGTCGGTGAAAGTGCCGCCGTTAATATTTGGTGACGACACTTCCAAAACGCATCCGTCGAAGCCGCTTTCGACATTGTAATTATTGCGAAAGGTAACCTGCGAGCCGTTGCTCGTAACGGCGAACCCGGGGCTGTCGAGATGTTTGTCCGAAACGGTGTCGGGCTCGTCAATGAAGGCGTTGTTAGGCGCGGTATCCGAAGTGCTGGAGGTCGTTACCCAAAGCGGGGCGGCGCCGGTGACGTTAGCCGCTGTCCACCCGGCTGGCAGGGCCGGGACCACCACGCTGTCGAACTTCTCGGACAGCGCCACCGTGGCGGCGCCGGTCGCGAAATTGTAAGTGATGGTGCCAAGATTACTGGCGCCGTCCTGCAGGGTGAGCGATGCCACTACGGAAGATCCGCAGGCCACAGTGCCCGCGGTGAAGATAAAAGATTTGAAAACCGGGGCGCCGCCGGCCGCGGCCACGCCATAAGGCTGCGGCCCGCTCGGGAGGGTGACGCCCCCGCTCGACTGGAGGGTGGCGACCAGGTTGGTTGTATTAGCCGAGCCGGTGTTTTTTAACCCAAGGCTGACCGTCACCGTTTCGTTAGGGTCAATGGCTCCGTTCGAGTTGCAACTGTCCGCCGTGATGGCGCTGGCAGCCGCAACCAGGGTAGGGAATCCGTTCAGGCAAACATTAAAACTGGCGGTGCCACCATTCGTGACTACCAAATTAGAAGAGGTGGCCGGAGCATAAATGGAGGAGCTGGCCGTGGCCGTATAAGTGCCCGGCGCCACGGTCGCGCTGTAAGTCCCATTGGCCGCCGTGCTCCTCCAAAAGCCGCCGGTGATTTTGACGATGGCATTGGCCACCGGCAGGCCTGTCGAACAATCGGTGACCGTTCCTGAAATGGTGCCGCGCGGTGAGACGGCCGACGTACCTACCACAATCCGGGCGATGCGGGTGCGCCAGCTGCTTCCGCTGTTGGCCGCGTAATACTCCTGGGTGTACCAAAAGGCGCAGTCGTCGGATGGATCGACTGTCATATCACTGTAGTCTCCCCAGCGCCCCGAGGTGCTCGTTTGGGAGCCCGCGCCAGCGATCAATATCTGTTCTCCCTGGGCCAATCCACTCCCCGGCGGATCAGTGTTCAGCCTGGCCGCATAACGAATGGACGGAGATACCGATGTGCTGGACACGCTGTAACCGAGCGCGATATCGCCCTGGAAGTTCATGGCCACACTACCCATCCAGCGACTGGTCGTATCGCCCGCTACTCCAGCAAAAGTCTGCTGCTCGGCGATGGTAAAAGCGGCCGCCGGCGTGCTGCGGCTTAGTTGATAGAAGCGAACGCCGGCCCGATAGGCGGGATTGGATGCTGCATTGACCGTGTGATTGAGCACGAGCGATTCGCTCGTGCCAAAGTTCCGGTAGGCCAAACGAAACATGAGGCGATCGTTAATGGCATCGAGGTAAGAGCCGGCCACAGCGGGAGCGGGTTGAGGGACGACGTTGCGTGAGTTAGGCACGGTGACCGGGTCAAAAGCCGCCACGGGCAGGGGACTGCCCGGCCGTTCCGTAAAAGTAGAATTGACCGGCGCGGTGAAGTCCGCATGGAAATCAAAGAGGCGCAGTTGATCGGCCGGGTCGCCGAACTCGCCCGCCTGCACGTAAGCAAACGGACAGGGCGCACCCACGGCCGGTGGGATTAATCCATCCGCATTGGCCGGCAACATTCCGCCGATACCATCGCTTCCGTTGTTGCCCGTGCCTGGCGGAAAGAGCAGCGCGGTGTCGAAGTAAACGAAACCAGCCGTGGCATCGCCCGCCAGCATTTTGGCCCGATCGAATGCGAAAACCCCCGCCTGCTGAAAGGTGTTCCCGGCCTGGTTAAACTGGTTGTCCGTCATGTAATAACCGTCCGGCCACACGCTCAAATGCGGGTAGTCGTTGAACTTGTTGTTCGGCATCATGAAATCGTAAAGAAAGTAGGCCCCGCTGGGGTCACTCGTCTTGGAGACGGCCACCAGTTGGTGATCGTTCGGGCTGGCGACCGTGCAGAATTCGCTGATGATCCAGCGGTCCGCCAATTGATCGTAGAGAACGATGGGATCCCCGTCGATGCTGGTGCCGCAGCCTAACGGACTAAAGAGCGTGCCTAACGAAGTGGTGGCGGTAACCGGGCTGCCCGCTTTGTTCCACACGCGGAAACAGGAATTAACCGTCTGCACGAAGTGGTTCGGTCCGACCGCGCCATTGGTGTCGGGCGGCAGAAAACCCTGGTTGGAATCAGCGGCAATGGTGTCGGCTTGCGATATTCCGTCGAAACTGACGGCCGGGGTCGGTAGAGCCTGAGGTTGCACGGTGCGGCTGCGACCCGCCTGGGCGGTAGTCGAAAAGAGAGCCTTATCCCTGGATGGGGCAATTTTGGGATCGACGTGGCGAATGATCTCCCGGTTCTCCGGGTTAATTTCTTCCTCCATTTTTCCCTTGGTGAGAGTGGAGGAGACTTTGGGCAGGTCGCGCACGGCGCCCGACTCGGCGAAGCCCACCGCCGCCAGGCTCGAGGCGTGACCTGCACCCTTATCCTGAGCTTGCAGAGGGGAGAGGGTTAGGACAAAACCGCCGGCCAGCGCGGCCCCCCGCGACGAAAGGCCAAAGTAACGCCAGCCACAGGAAAATGAGACAGATCGGCCAAGCATTGTATGCGACTATAAGGGTGCAGATTAGCCAATCAAAGTCGAGTGAATGTAGCCTTCAGGTCGAAATTAAACCGTGACGTCCAAAGAGACATCCGCCATTTTTATCCTGTGACGAAAAGGATACTTCTGCTCCTCCTCCTTCTTCCGCTGTGCATGACGTTGAGGGCGGCCGAGCCCACGGGTACGGAGGCGACACCGGCTCTCACCGGGTCGAAAGCGCTCCATGGGATAGTCGCGAAAACAAAGAACGGGCAGTCCAGCAAGACGTTTCTGAACGGGACGCAAAAAATCTACGGAATCTGGAAAGGTGAAACTCTCAAGGCCGGCGATATCGTTCGCGCGGTCTGGATGGCCGAGTCGTTCGGATATTCGCGCAAGGACGTTAAGATCAGTGAAGGCGCGGTGACGGCCTACAAGCCGGATGACGAAGGTGTTTTTTCGCTGGCCCGGCCCCAAGGGGGCTGGCCGCTCGGGCGCTATCGCCTCGACTTTTACGTGCAGAACAAGCTAGCGGACACAGCCAAGTTCCTGGTGGAGGAGGATGTATCCGTGGAAGTTCGGTAGAGCGACGCTGCCGACCGACGACGTCAGGATAAGAGTGCCTCCAAACCAGTGCGGTCCCGATACATTCGCGATTTGCCAGTGCCCCCGCGATCGGCGTTAAAAAATAGCGCCCGGAATGAAATACCTCGCCTCAGTTACTGATTTCTTCAAAAGCCCGAATTGGATGATGAACCTGCTCCTCGGCGGGCTTTGCGTCCTCATCCCTTTCGTCGGTCCGATCGTAATCATGGGATGGCTGGTCACCGGATTTTGGGCCCGCGAGGCTGAGAATTGGGAAAGTTTTCCTGACTTCGATTTCAGCCGGTTTGGAAAAAACCTCGAACGCGGTGTGTGGCCTTTTCTTGTGGTGCTCGTGGCATCGATGCTTTGCGTGCCCGTCATGATGGTTGTGATGTTATTGATTTTTGCGGCGCAGAGCCTTGTCGCGGGCCACGGCGAACAGGGAGAAAATTTCGCGGCGGTCCTCCTCGTGCTTTTGATCCCGCTGCTCTATCTCGTGATGATGATCTCCATGGCGTTGCTCCTGGCGCCACTCAAAGTGCGCGCCTCGCTCACGCAGGACTTCGCTAAATCGTTCGATCTCCATTTTGTGAAGCGGTTTATCGCTCTCACCTGGAAAGAGATTATCGTCTCGAGCCTTTTCCTGGCCTTCGCCAGCTTC
>JBBRQE010000133.1:0-8702 GCA_038226905.1 Chthoniobacterales bacterium
GAGCCGGCGGGGCGAGGGGATGCGATGCGTGCCCTTGCCCGGACGGGCGTTATCGATCTGGGCGAGGGTGGCGTCCACGCCATCCTGGAGCACTCGAACCGGGGTAAGCAGAGCATCGGACTGGATCTCACAACCCCCGAGGGCCGCGAGGTGCTCTACCGGTTGGCCGCCGTGTCAGACGTTTTCCTCACCAACAAGCTTCCCCGTGTTCGGCGCGAATAACCTCGTAGCCCAGCTTGTTGAGCAAACATTCGAACAGATTGCCGACCGACGGCTCGTCCTCCACCACGAGCAGCGTTTCATTCCCGGTGGGCAACGCTCCGTCCACCCGGGAGACGACCGCCTGCTCGACCTCGTGGGCAAGGCGCGGAAGAAAAACAGTGAAGCAGGCCCCTTTGCCCGGCTGACTCTGACAGGCGATCCATCCGTCGCTTTGCTGGACGATGGCGCTACAGGTGGCCAGGCCAAGGCCCGTCCCCTGCCCCGGTCGTTTCGTCGTAAAAAATGGCTCAAACATGCGCGCCATCAGCTCGGGCGGGATACCCGAACCGGTATCGCGCACGGAAAGGGAGACGAATTCTGTGGTGGGAATGTCGCGCTTCACATCCTCGGCCCGGAGCGAAACGTTCTCGGTGATGATTTCGATTTCTCCCGTACTACGGATGGCGTCGCGTGCATTAATCACCAGATTGAGCAGCAACTGCTCGATCTGGCCGGCATCGGCCCGCACGTTGCCCAGTTCCGGGTCCAGAGATTTTTGCAGGGTGATCCTCTCGCCAATGGCCTGGGCCAGCATTTTCTCCGCGCTAATCACGATGTCATTGAGGGCGAGAACGACCGGAATCGTGGGATGGGGGCGACTGAAGGAAAGCAGCTGTTTGCTGAGCGCCCCTGCCCGCTCCGAAGCGCGCAGGATTTCCGGGACCGGCCCCGCTTCCCGCTCTTTCTCGGGCAACTGCTGCAGGAGAAGCATCCCATATCCCATGATGGTGGTCAGGATGTTGTTGAAATCGTGCGCGATTCCTCCGGCGATTTGCCCGAGCGCCTCCATTTTTTGGGCCTGCAATAATTGCGCGTTCGTTCGTTTCAGGGATTCCGCGGTCTCGCGATGTTCGGTTACCTCACGACGCAAATCCGTGTTCGCTTTTTGCAGTTCTTTGGTCCGCTCCTGCACATGTTTTTCCAGTTCATCGCGCGAGCTGCGCAAGCCCAGTTCGGCTTTTTTGCGCGCCGTAATATCTGTAGAAATGCCACAGAGCGCATAGGGCTTTCCCTGCGCGTCGCGCAAAGCGAATTTGATCGAGAGATAAGTGTGAGTGCCATCACGTTGCGGAGCCGTTTCCTCGCATTGCAAAGGCTCCGGGCTGGTCAGCGCCTGCTGGTCGTTAGCCCGGTAAAGGTCGGCGAATTCCGCCGGGAACATGGCATGGACGTCGCGACCAATGGCCGCCTGCCGATTGATGCAAAACAATTTCTCAAACTGCGCGTTCACCATGATGAACCTGCCCTCGAGGTCCTTCATGTAGATGACGGACGAGGTGTTATCCAAAATCGACTGCAGGCGCGCCTCGCTTTCGCGCAAGGCCCGGGTCCGGCTGCCTAACAAGGTGCTGGTCGCTTTCAGTTGCTGGTTGACGCGGCCAATTTCGTCTTGCCCGAGTTCTGTTTCATCGAGCGGCAATTCCGAGGCAAGCCGCTTCGCGTTGTCGCCGATCGATTGAATCCGGCGCACGGTCGATCGACTAAGCAGGAAGATGGAGAGAAATCCCCCGGCGATGCCCAGGGCCGCGGTCAGGGCGGTGGCGGCCACATTGATGTCGCGCAATTGTTCGAGGCGAGCCGTGCGCTGGGCATGGATGAGAGATTCTTCGCTCTCCATTCTGAGCAAAGCGTCGCGGATCGCCCCGGTTTGGCTCTCGCCCTGCAAAAACAGTGTTCGGACCTGCTGATCGGAAGCACTCCCCCCCGGATTGGCCGCGGCTATGATTTCCTCGTTCACGCGATACCGCTCGTTAATCAATTCGCGGATATCGGTCAGTCGCACTTCTTGTGAATGATTGTCGACGACCAGCGCAGTGAGCCGGGCCAGGGCTTTCGTCACCGCTTCACGGGCGGTTTTCGACGCCCCCAGAAACTCGTCGCGCCGCGTCATGGCAAAGCCCTGGGCAGAGGACTCGCCCGTGGCAACGCCGGCCAGCGCCGCCCCAATCTCATTCCGAATTTCGAGGGTATGCTCGATGCGCTGTTGGGCGCGCCTTTCCGCGACCGAGAGGAAATAGAGCGCGGCGAAGCCAAGGAGCAAGGAGGCGCTCGGCAAAACAGCCACGATGAGCCCCTTGCGCGCCAGTTTGAGATCGTTCCAATAGCCTGAAGTCATGCCGCAGCTCAAGAGGTGCGAGCCACGGTTTGGCAGACCAGCGAGAAACGTGCCGAGGCCGCACATGGCCGGATTCGATTTTGCTCTTACTTCTCCCACCCCGATCTGTGTAGGCTCCAGAGCGTGACCGAACACGCCCAGGACTTATCGCAATTAAACCCACTGCGCGAAGGTCTATCGACTCGCGCCGTGCCGCAGCCCTGCACGGTCGTTATCTTCGGAGCGACCGGCGACCTGACCCATCGCAAGCTCGTTCCGGCCCTGTATAATCTTGCGGCGGACGGGGAGTTGCCGCCCGCCGTGGCGGTGGTCGGGTTCGCGCGCCGGCCGAAGACCGATGACGAATTTCGCAAGGAGTTGGAGGAAGCGAGCCGCAAGTTTTCGCGCCAGGCCGTGTGCGATGAAGTCTGGGGCACTTTCGCACAATCCGTTTCCTATCATCAAAGCGAGTTCGCCGATGAAGCGGGCTATCGGACGCTGGCCACGACTCTTGATAAAATCGACAAGGAACGGGGCACGCGCGGCAACCGGCTTTTTTATCTGGCGGTCGCCCCCGATCAGTTCGACCCGATCCTGCACCATCTCAAGGCAGTCGGGCTGAACAAGGCGCGCGCGGGAAGTTGGGCGCGCGTTATTGTGGAAAAACCCTTCGGAACGGACCTCGCCTCCGCCCGCGAACTGAATCGTGTGGTCCGCAATTCCTTCTCGGAAGATCAGACCTACCGGATCGACCATTTTCTCGGCAAGGAGACGGCGCAGAATATTTTGGTTCTACGCTTTGCCAACGCCATTTTTGAACCGCTCTGGAACACACGCTACATCGATCACATCCAGATCACGGCCGCCGAAACGCTCGGGGTGGAGGGACGGGCCGGTTACTACGAAGGCTCCGGCGCGCTTCGTGACATGGTGCAAAATCATCTCCTGCAACTTCTCTGCCTGATCGGCATGGAACCTCCCACCGATTTAAGTGCCCACGCCATCCGGGACGAAAAAGTCAAAGTCGTGAAGGCCCTGCGGCGCCTGCAAGGGCCGGACATTTCCATCAACACGGTGCGCGGCCAGTATGCCGCCGGGGCCATCGGTGGCGACCAGGCAGTCGGGTATCGCCAGGAAAAAAACGTCGATCCAAAATCGATGACCGAGACTTTCGTAGCCCTCCGCCTGAAGATCGATAACTGGCGCTTTGCCGATATGCCGGTTTATCTGCGCGTGGGCAAACGGCTTCCCAAGTCTGGCACGGAGATTTCGGTCCACTTCAAAAGGGCGCCGGGTGTTTTATTTAACAAGGAATCGGTCGCGCTCGATCAAAACGTGCTGGTTGTTCGCATTCAACCAGACGAGGGAATTTCGCTGCGTATGCAGGCCAAGATTCCCGGAACCAGTCTGCGCATCGAACCGGTCAAGATGGATTTCCATTACGGAACTTCCTTTGGCAAAGCGAGCCCTGAAGCCTACGAGCGGCTCCTGCTCGATGCCATGAGCGGAGACGCCACCCTTTTCGCCCGGCGCGATGAGGTGGAAGAAGCCTGGGCTTTCATCGATCCCATCGAAGAGGCCTGGCACGCGAAGAAAGACGCGCCCAAGCTGAATTTTTATCCGGCAGGCTCCTGGGGACCGGAAGCGGCCGACGAATTACTCGCGCGCGACGGTCGCACCTGGAGAAGATTATGAGGCGCCTTAGACCTGATGCCCGCGTCCACTGAAACCTACTCCCCCGGCCTTCCCGTGGAAGTGGAGAAGATCGGCAAGGAACTAAAAAAACTTTGGGATCAGAACGAGGGCGCCACTCGCGCTTCTCTCGTTAACCTGGCCGTCTACAGTGAAGCGCCCGATTCCTTGTCCGCCAATACGAAACTGATCTCCGAGCTGACCGAAAACCTGGCCTGCCGGGCCATCGTCATCGCAGCGGACCCCGCCCCGGAAAAGAATCTCGTCGAGGCCTGGATCAGCGCGCATTGCCACGTCAGCCGGGCCGGGAGCAAACAAATCTGTTCCGAGCAACTCTCTTTTCGCCTAACGGGACCGTGCACCAACCTCCTGCCTAACATCGTCTTTTCCCATCTCGACTCCGATCTCCCCTTCTACCTTTGGTGGCAGGGCGAATTCCACGATCCCATCGACCCGCAACTCTGGGCCTGGGTGGACCGGCTTATTTACGATAGCCAGGCGTGGAAAAATTTTTCCAGGCAACTTGAGCTACTGGAATCGGCTCAGCGGGAGGCCCGGCAACGCGTGGTCTTGTGCGATCTCAATTGGACCCGGCTCGATAAGATTCGAATCGCCCTCGCACAATTTTTCGACCATCCGGCCTCCCACCATCACTTTGCGGCCTTCGAGAAGGGAACGATTGCCTTTGACCCGGCTTGCCGCTCGACCGCGTTGCTTCTGGCGGGTTGGCTGGCGGCACAGCTGAACTGGCGCGTCGACGGGGAAGGCACCGCCGATCGCGTGACCTTTCTCAGCGCGGAGGGCCGCCGCATCCCGCTGGAACTGAGGGAAGCAGCGGGCGAACCTGTAGGAGAGGTCAGCCTCATCTCGAGCGGCGTAGAGTTTAAGGTAAGGCATCGAAAGGGCGCGGACCTTCTGGAAGTATCCCGGGGCAGTACGGGCGAACCTTGCATCCATCAGGTGCTGCCGGCCGGTAGTAATGCGACTGTACGGTTGATGGCCGACGAATTGATGCGCGGAGGACCGCACAAGGTCTACCTCCACGCCATAAACTGCGTCCGAAGCCTCCTCTAATATAGAGGTAGGGACGCCGCGCCGCAGCGCCCGCTCCGGAGTGTAGCTAAGACGCAACAAAACAGGCAGTTATGGTCTCGGCTAGCGCCCGGCTTCCCCCTGAAAACCGGCCGCTTTGGAAGTTTCGCTCCCACCGTGTACGACTTTTGCTGAATGAAGGGTAATGCCTGATAGGGATTTCTTTGCCTTTTGCACATCCCTCAGCCGTCCGGAGCTCCGGACAATCGGGGAATTATCGTGGGTGCGGCACTTAAATGACGGCGAAGTCCTTTACCGGCCGGGCGAGCCGGGGAACGCCCTGTTTATTGTTAATCGCGGTGAAATCGAAGTGGTGACAGAACCGCCCGGAGCAGGCGGAACGCGCCTGACGCGCGGACAGGTGTTCGGAGACGTGGAAGCCTTTTCCGAGCTGCCCCGGAACCATCTGGTGCGGGCGCCGGGGGGGGCCAGCCTGCAGTGTTTTCCCAAAACGAACTTTCCGCAGTTGGTTCGTTCGGTTCCCTCCTTTTTTCGTTACCTCTGCGAACAGATGGCCTTCCGTGTCCTGCAGGCTAACGACCAGACCAGATACCTCGAACAGCGGACTCCCTTGAGTGGCCGGATGTCGCATTTTGACCTGACCACGATCCATCAAACCATTGCGAATTCCGGGCAAACCGGTCAGCTCAGCATCATGGACGAACGGGCCGAAACGATCGCCGCTTTCTACTTCGAAGCGGGGCGACCGTTCGCCGGTCAATTCGAGCATCTCACCGGTGAGGAAGCCTTCTGGCAACTCTTCCTCAACGAGGCTCTGGCCGGTTCATTTTCTTTCTCGGTCAGCGAGCGACCCATGACCAACTGGATTGACTCGGGCCGGATCATGCGCTCGACCGGCGACATGCTGATCGCGGCGCTCCAGTTTCGCGACGAGTTGAATTCGTTGAAAAGTGAAATACATCCCGCCACCGGATCGAAGTTAACCTCGATGAAGCCCAATCTGACGTGGAACGGCGACGCCGCAGGAGAACTGCGTCCCGTGGCCCATCGTGTCTGGGACCTGGTTAAACGAAAGCCATTGACCATCCCCGAACTTTACCGCCAGTGTTCCGTTTGCGAACTGAAGATTTACCAGGTGGTGAGCGAGTTGTTAACGGGCGAACAGGTCGCCTTCGGTTGAACTCGACCATGCGCCCTCCATTTCGCACAGCTTCTGCTGTCCTATTCGTATGCTGAAGGGAATCACAAGGTGTGCCGTCATCCTGGCGTGCTGTTTATTGCTTTCATCCTGCGCTCATTTGACTTCGAGCGGCCGGCAGCAACTCGCTTACGCGAAGTACGTGAAGAAGCAGAGCCACAATCGGGTGAAACAGAGGACAAAGTTCAAGAAGGTCAGTATCCCCGCCCCCGGACCGTCCGAGCGGAAAGAGACTAACGGGACGAAAGATGGGCCTCAGTCTGTCACTTCCGGTGAGTCCCCCGGCCAGTAACTAATCCCGCTTCACCGGGACCGGCTTTCCGGCCGCATCCAGCGCCACATAAGTAAAGACGGCGCGAGTGACCCGCACCGTATGGTCCGTGCGGTAGCGATGAACCCACGCTTCCACCGGGATCGTCATGGAGGTGCGCCCGATCTTCTCCACCCAAGCATAACAGGCCACCGTATCCCCCACTCGAACAGGCTCGAGAAAGGACATCCCTTCCATGGCCACCGTGACCACCCGGCATTTGGCCGTCTTGGTCGCAAGAATGCCGCTGCCCAAATCCATTTGGGACATCAGCCATCCACCGAATATATCACCGCTCGGATTTGTGTCCCGCGGCATGGCGATGGTTTGAATGACCAACTCACCCTTCGGTTTTTCCACATCCATGCGCGCGCATCTTATCACAAAGTCTCTGGAGGGGAAGCTGTCAGGTTCCCGTCGCGCCAAGGACCCCGCTACAAAATCAACATGCAATCCCCGTAGCTGAAAAAACGGTACTTCTCGCGAATCGCTTCCGCATAGGCCCGCAGGACAAATTCACGGCCGGCAAACGCACTCACCAACATGAGCAGGGTTGACCGTGGCAGGTGAAAATTCGTTAGAAGCACGTCGACCGCCTGAAACTGAAAGGGCGGATAAATAAATATCTCGGTCGAGCCGCTCTGACCGGCGAGCCTCCCATCCGTCCTCCGCGCCGATTCCAAAACGCGGACACTGGTCGTGCCGACGGCGACCACTCGTTGCGCCGCGTTCACTTTCTGAGCAGCCTCTTCGGAGATTTCAAATCGCTCCGCGTGCATGCGATGCGCCTCGATTTGCTCGACCTGAACCGGTTGAAAAGTTCCCGGTCCCACATGCAGCGTGATGAAGGCGTGAGGAATCTGGCCGAGAATCTCGGGCGTGAAATGCAGTCCCGCCGTGGGGGCCGCCACCGCGCCGGGGTTCAGGGCAAAAACAGTCTGATAGCGCGTTGCGTCTTCCACGTCACTCGGGCGCCCGATATAGGGCGGGAGCGGGACAATCCCACCCGCATAAACGTCGACATCTTCATCCAACTGGATAACCCGCTCCCCCGTCTCCGAAACCTCGTGAACCCGCGCGGTCACTTGGTCGATCACCGTTTGGGCTCCTACCCGCATCTTGCGCCCCGGTTTAACGAGACATCTCCAGCGCCCCGGGGAAACGCGTTCCAAAAATAGGAATTCGATTTTGCCGTCATCGGAGAATCGTCGCGCCGGCACTACCCGGGTGTTATTCAATACAAACAGATCCCCCGGCTGATGGAAGCCGGTCACTTCCCGGAAGCTCCGGTGCTCGATGATCCCGCTGTCCCGACGCAACACCATCATGCGCGAATCGTCCCTTCGCGGGAGCGGTCGATCCGCGATCAGCTCGGGCGGCAGATCGAAATGGTAGTCGCTCAGGAGTGCGCTCATCCATCCAATCATCAAAGCAATTGCCGAGGAGCGCAAAAGTTCACATCATGGAGAGGATGCAATTTCACCCGGCCCTCGATCTGGTCATCTCTGCGCTGGAAGAGATACGCGAGCGCTCGGACCATCCGCCGTCCGCCTTGCGCGAAACATTGAAAGCGCTTTCTCTGGGTGGTGCCGGCAAGCAATCAACCAAACTCGCTGAGCTGCGAGCCCTGCAAACTCGCGTCAGCGCCTGTCTTCTTTGTCCGCACCTGGCCAGCTCACGGACCCAAACCGTTTTCGGGGTGGGCAATCCGGAAGCGGACCTCATGTTTATTGGCGAAGCACCGGGCGCTGAGGAAGACGCCAAGGGGGAGCCGTTCGTCGGCCGGGCCGGTCAGTTGCTCACCAAGATTATCGGCGCAATGGGGTTCGAGCGCGAAGTCGTTTACATCGCCAATATTCTAAAATGCCGCCCGGATACCCCAGGCGCAGCCAGCGGCAACCGCGCGCCCACCCCGCGGGAGATGCAAACCTGCCTGCCCTACCTGGCAGAACAGATCGATTTGGTAGAACCGAAAGTGCTGGTCGCCCTCGGGGCCACCGCCGTGGAGGGCCTGCTCGGCCTTCGCGGAACCATGCGCGATTTGCGGGGAACCTGGCACTCCTACCGGGACACGCCGCTCATCATCACCTATC
>JBBRQE010000134.1:0-8622 GCA_038226905.1 Chthoniobacterales bacterium
CCTGCTGAACAAACTGCAGGACGTGTTGTCGGGCGGGCAATTGCGCGCCACCGGATTTCTCGCGCTTTTTTATTGCGGAATCCTCTTCACCGAAGGGATCGGAGTCTATCTGCAGAAACGCTGGGCCGAATTGCTCATGATTTTCGCCACCGCCGCTCTCATTCCGCTCGAGGTCCGCCATATCTGGTACCGTCCCACGCCCGCCGGCTACCTCATCCTGCTGGCCAATTGTTTCATCGTCTGGTTTCTCTACCGTGTTTTAAAACGGGACAAGACCGCGCCCCGGGCGACCGATCCGGAACTGGTCGAGACTCGTTAGGCGCGATTTACCCGGATACCGAAGCGCGCCAGGATGGGCAGGGTTCGCTCCATCGGGAGACCGACCACATTGCTGTAGGATCCCTCCATCCGGTCGATGATTTCCGCACCGTCCCCTTGCGCGGCGTAGGCTCCGGCTTTGTCGAGCGGGTTCACTCTTGCCACATACCGACGAATATGACTTTCGCTCAGCCGCTTGAACCGGACATCGGTCATTTCCTGAAAAGCCGCGCCTTGCCCGGAAGCCAGATGTCCGACGAAGACCGCAGTACAGACTTGATGAACCTTGCCGCTCAGCCTTCGCAAAATCCTCAGTGCATCCTCCAGGTCGTCGGGTTTGCCCATCACTTCGCCCTCCAGCGCAACCAGCGTGTCGGCCGCGAGAACCACTCTGTCGCGATGGCGTCGCGCCACGGCCATGCCTTTCCGCGCCGCGTTATACGCGGACAACTCCAGCAGAGTCAAAGCGGTGTCAGCCCTTTCCACGATGGCGGGCGAAGCCGTCTCGAAATCAATCCCCGCCTCCCGCAGTAAGGCGCGGCGCCGCGGCGAATCGGAGGCTAACAACAATAACGGAGCCAACGTCTCAATTGCCTAGGGATGGGATGGAGGCGAGCTGCTCGGCGCGGTCTTGTCCGTCGGCGGCGCGTTGCTCAGCGCAGGGGAATCCACCTCCCGGAAATCCTTGGGAATGGCGAAGTCCGCATCGTTCAAAGGAGACTGGCTGACCGATACGAGGGTCGTGGTGAGCGTCGCCTTTCCCAGCTCGATTACCGTCTTGACGGGGAGGGCAGGAAAATCCCGATAGTTCGGAACGTTGCCGTTAGCCGAATTCCAGATATCCGATTTGACCGCCTGCAGTTGCCTGAGAATGGCGGCACCATCGGGATATTTCGGGGCCAGCCAGTAAGCCGCCTTAAACATCGGAGTGTCGATGGTGTACTCTTCCGCTTCGTAGCCGTTGATCGTTTCCTTTCGCCCAGTTGGCTGAAGCCGGGCAGGCCCCGCCTCCGTCTTTTTCTGATCGCTGAATTTGCTGATCATCTCGGCGGCCGCCTTCATCTTTTTGGCCGAGATTCTGACGACCGCCTTCTGGTCCTTCATCAGGGTAAGGACTTCACCCGTCCGTCCGTCGACGATCGTGCTGATTTGCGGGGTCACATCGACCCGAGCCAGGTCGCCCTTGATTCGGATGGTGACCTCCCCTCCTCCGCGTCCCGCCCCATCGGCTCTCTGCACGATGGTCAGATCGGCCTCGGCGTGGCACACCAAGCAGAAGCTGAGAAGGATCGAGAACGGCGCCAGTTTCATAGAAACAGTTAGATAAGCCTCCTCCAAAATAGCAAGCCCTCGATCCCCTGCCAATCAGGAAGCGGGCAAAGAATAAAACGTCTTGGCAGAGGCACGCGGTATGGCAAGGTGAAAGAGCCAGCGCGGGCATAGCTTAATGGTAAAGTTCCAGCCTTCCAAGCTGGCCATGCGGGTTCGATCCCCGCTGCCCGCTGGTTCTCCCTGGAGGAGAATCTTGTTGACCCCCCTGCTCAGCAAACGTTAAAAGGAAGGAGCGAGCCAGCGGCCAATCAATAACGAGCGCACGATTAGAATTATGAAACAGATGCTTCCTTCGGTTTTGAAAACTCCTTTCCTCTTGGCCCTGAGCCTTTCGGTCGGCGCGATGTTTTGGATTACCTCCCTGCCCCTCGCTCTTGGGGCGTCGGCTACGGCGGCCCAAATGATCCAGGCGAACCTGCCGCATTCCATGACCCTGAGCAGTGCCCCGAAGGCCGACCTGCTCTCCGCCATTTGCAAAGCGGTGAGCAAGCAGCCGAATTCGGCGGCGGATATCGCGCAGGCGGCGGCGAGGGCGCGGAAGGAATTAACGTCCGATATTCTCAAGACCGCGCTGAAATGTGTTCACGCGGGAGATAATTGCGAACTGGGCCGCTCAATTCTGAGGGAAGTCATCGCCGTGGACGCGGATCAGGCATCCTCGCTGACCGAGATTTTCGTCGAATCAGTACCCGGTTGCGCCGGCGCCGGCGAAGGCAGTGAAGGCGGTGCTACTTCGGGCGGCAATCTGAGCGCGCCAGGAACCCTGGGCGGGGGCGGGGGCGGCGCGGCCGCCGGTGGAAACACCTGCATCGCCTGTCTGAACAACCAGAATGTCGAGTTGAACTGCGAGGAACTGTCCGGTTTTCTGAAGGGTCACCCGGGCGCCACGGCCGGTTCGTGCCAGGCGACGCCGGTCACGAATCGTTAGGTCGATCTTCAACACGGATGCCGTTGTCGATACGCTCGCAACGGTATTCTTTTTTGCGGAGGCAGCCCACGGTCGGTTTTCCGGGGCGAGGATATGACGTGCCCTGTTTCCGTATCCCCGCGTCCTTCTTTTCCCTCTCGGTGATCCAGCGGGCTAACGAACGGCTCCGGTTGTCATGATTAAAATCAGCGCGCCCGCCCCCACTCAGCAAAGCGAAAACGGCCCGATCGTCGCTGTCATCGTCGGCTTCATCGTGCTGGCGGCCCTGCTCTCCTGTCAGGTGCTGATTGGCGGAGCGCGACTTCTCTTTGCTTTCCCAGCCTATGCCTTGGTGGCCCTCGGAGGCGTGCTCGGCCTGTTCGCCATTCGAAAAGTGCGTCCCTCGGCGGATCAGATCTGTCTTGTCAGCACGATCGTTTTCCTCGGTTACGTCCTGGTGCGGGCCAGCCTGTCGCCCGTCGCCTACCTCGCGCGCTTCGACCTCTACTCGGTCGCGGCTGGTCTGATCATTTATCTGCTTACCGCCAACGTCGTAACCAGCCGCACGACGCGAATGCTCATCCTGGCCGGGCTGCTCGCGACCGCCCTGGTTCACGTGCTCGTCGGAGCCATCCAGTTTCGGAACGGCGACAACTGGATGCCGATCTCATTCTTGCAGCGCTTCGACTATAGCCGTCGCGCGAGCGGATTTTATGTCTGCCCGAACCACCTCGCCGGGTTGCTCGAAGTCCTCGGTGTTTTTGGATTGAGCATCACCTTGTGGAGCCGCTGGCCGGTCTCGTCAAAACTTCTCGTCGGTTACGCCACCGTGATTTGTTATGTGGGCGTTATCCTGACAGGCAGTCGCGGCGGTTATCTGAGCGTCTTAATGAGTCTGATCGTCTTTGTCGGATTCAGCTTTCGCATCGCCCGGGCTGCGGCATCGACTCTGCAAATCCGCATCGCGGCCGGCACAGTGGTCGTGGCCGTTCTCGCCGCCTTCGCCATTTTCCCGCTCATCGGCAAGAGCGATTATCTGAGCGATCGAACAAGACCGCTCGTCGACAATAAGAACATCCGCCTGGATTTCTGGCGGGCCGCGCTGGATCAATGGAAATTAAATCCGCTGATAGGAACAGGCAGCGACACCTACTTGTTTTATGGGCGCAAGTTCCGGAGAGACGCCGTGCAGATGGATCCGGTCTACGTTCACAATGATTATTTGCAGTTGCTCGCTGAATACGGGGTAGCGGGCATGGCCGTTTTCCTGGTGTTTCTTTTTGTTCATGTCCGCCGGGGCTTGCTGACCGCGCGTCGAATCGGGCCACGGCGCATTGCCGTTTCGAATCGACTGCCCAGCAACGCCATGGCGTTGAACGTGGGGGCGCTCGCCGCCGTCGCCGCCTATGGCGTGCATTCCTTTTTTGATTTTAATCTCCACATCCCGGCCAACCTTCTGCTCATGGCCTTTGTTTTCGGAATCCTGGCCAACAGCGGTGTAGAGAAGAACAGCGAAGAAACCTTGCCGAACCGATGGAAAACGCTTTTGACCAGCGCCCTTCTCCTCGCGCTCGCCTTGGCCTTGGGGGTACAAACCTGGCGGCTCGCCCCCGGTGAATTGTTCGCGGAGGAATCGCGCATTGCGCTGCGCGATCAACGCCCATTAGCCGGCCTCTCGTTTGCCCTGAAAGGCTTGCAACATGAGCAGCAAAATCCCGAGCTTTATTTCTACCTCGGCCGGTCCCGGATGATGTCGGGTTACCTGCAAAAGGACCCGGTCGGACGCGATTCATTTTATCGAGCCGCCCTGACCGCCTTCGACTCGGCCCGCCACCTGGCGCCGCTCAACGAGACATATTGGCTCGAATCGGCATTCACCTTCGACGCCTTGAACCGGTTCTCTGAAGCAGAATGGATGTTCGACGAAGCCCGGGAATTAGACCCGAAATCGCGGACGGTGGGACAATATTACGAGGCCCACCTGGAACGCTGGCGAAACTCGAATTTCACCACGGAAGCCAACCCGGCGGTGACAGAGCCGTCCCCGTAAGGGACCAGTGGCACCCCCAAAAACGTAGATATTACATCATGTTAAAAAAACATTGCTCGACGGGGCGCACTCTTCTACTCTCGTCGCCTGACCTTCCGCACGGTCTATTCGGGTATTAATCAATGAGAAATTCTAAAGGTCATAGTGGCGCGATCCTGATTCTGTTCGCCGTCTTCCTATTTGCTGTGCCGTTTGCACTTCGAGCTCAGGACACGAACACAAACGGAAAAGTCAATCTCCCAGCAGACGGCTTCAGTTCCAATGGCAAGGTGAGCCTGCCAGCGGATGGTAAAGTCAACCTGCCGCCGGAAGATATTGGGACCGGTATTTTCTCCACCCTGCCCTTCAAGGTGACCTTCAATCTTGGCAGTGGTTACGATGACAACGTGACCACCACACACGACAAACACGGTTCAGCGTTCAGCAATGTCAACCTGGCCCTCACCTATAATTTTGGTAGTCCGCGCACCCAGATACAGTTGGAGACCGGCGGGGGATACACCTATTATTGGGACGACGTTAGCGCGCAGGGAGTGGACACGAATAATTACGACGTCAGCGCCTACGTGCGGTTCGCGCTCGTCCACAAGGCGTCGGCTCGGCTCACCCTCAGCACGACCGATTATGTGGCTTACCAGACCGAGCCCGACTTCACCCTCGCCGCGGGATCCAATCAAAGGAGCAGTAACTACTTTTTCACGCAGGACAAATTTACCGCCAATTATCTCTGGGCGCCTCGCTTCGCCACGGCCACTAGTTATACCCTCGGGGGGCTGCATTATGACGACGACAATGTCGGGTTCTACCAGGATCGATGGGAGAACACTTTTGGTAACGAATTCCGCTTCCTGCTCTCACCGAGCACGACCCTGGTGGCCGAGTACCGATTTCAAATTGTGAGTTACGAACAGATCGCGCGTGACTCGACCACGCATTTCGTCCTCGGCGGCTTCGACCATACCTTTAATCCCCGTTTGAACATGTCGTTCCGCGGCGGCGCTGAATTTCGCAATTACGAAAATGACGGCGACAAGACTTCGCCCTACTTCGAGGGCACGCTCAATTATGCGCTCGGCAAGCAGACAACAGTCGCCTGGTCCACCCGCTACGCCATCGAAGAGCCTGATGTTCTTCTGAGTCAGAGCCGCAAGACGTTTCGAACTGGCCTGGCGGTCAAGCACGATCTGACCACACGCATTAGTGGTTCCCTCGGCGCCTATTACGAGCACGACGACTACCAATCCCTCAACCAGCCAAACGTCTTTTCCCCCGGGTTTAACGAGGATAGCGTCGACCTCGCGGTCAGTGTGCGTTACGGCATCACCCGCTATATCGGGGTGCAGGTCGGTTACAATTACACCGATGTCTGGTCAGATATGTCGTTTCGCGAATACTCTCGAAATCGCGTTTGGGGTGGATTGAACCTGGTTTTCTAAAGGCGAACTCCGGTTTACTCGGAGAGAATTTTAGCTAGGTTGTGCGGCTCCTGCTAAAGGGGTAATGGCGCATGGCACAAACTGACGAAGTTAAGCTTCATTTTCTCGACTATTGGCGCGTCATCCGCGTTCACTGGGTCTTGATCCTTCTGGCTTTCGTGCTGGTTCTGCTGACGGCCGCCGTCGTCACGTTTTTCCAGCCGCGTGAATACCAGTCCTCCGTCTTTATAGAGGTCAGGTCCACCGCGGAAAACCCCCGGATTTTCAATACCGGGGTTGATTCCAATATTCCCATCCATGATCCGCAGCTGGCACCCACCGTTTTCCAGGTCATCCAGCGGACCGGCATTCTCTATCCCGTTATCGACGAGCTGAAGCTGCAGGATGCGTGGGGCCGTGGGAGCAGCCGGCCTTCGCGCGAACAGGCTTACGCCATCTTGCGGAACAAACTTCAAGTGGACGAGATCCGGAACACGGACCTGCTGCAGATCAGCGTGTTCGACACCAATCCCAAGGAAGCGGCCGATATTGCCAACAAAATCGTGTCCGTTTATCAGGACAAGCGTGTGGAAGAGGAGAAGGACATCCTTAACCGGGCGGTATCGACCATGAACGAGGAGGTCGTGAAGCAGCAAAAGAAAGTGGACGAGTCCTCCACGGAGGTCGCCCGCATCCGCGATGAAGAGCACATCATCGATCTGAACCCGGAGGGCACGGAAGACGCGCAAGCCCCCGTCAATGCCGTGGTGATCAAACAGGAGACCGAGGTCAACGATGCCGAAACGAAAGTGGCCCTCTTGTCCTCCAAATTGGATCAGATTGAAAAAGTCACGGGCGACGATTTGCTTCGCATGCTTTCCACCCTGGATATTCAGGATCCCGCCATTCAGAAAACCCTGCCTAACTACCAGGAAGCGGTTGCCCAAGTCGCCTTGCAACTCAGCTCCGGGCTGGGAGAAAACCATCCCAAGGTGAAATCCACCCGGGCCACCATCGCCGTTTATGCCAAGCAGCTGGTCGACCAGGTCACCAGTATTCGCAGTGCCCTCCAGCAGAACCTGAAAAGCGCCCAGGCTGCGCGGGATCAGCTGCGGAAACGCCTTGATGAGATTAATGCCAAGCAACTTTCCACCAAAAATTTGAGTGCCAATTATTCGCGCGCCAAAAATGCCTACATCAAGGAGAAGCTCCTTTTCGACGGAGTGAGACAACGCGCTCAAAGCCAGACCATGGAGTTAGCCATGCCGCGCGTCGCCGTCAGCGTGAAGCAGGTGGCTGAGGCGCCCGCTTTCCCGGCGCGGCCACGCGTTGGTTTGAACCTGGCGCTCGGCGCGCTGGTTGGATTGGTTTTGGGCGTCGGGTTGGCCTTCTTCCTCGAATATCTCGACACCAGCGTCAAAACCATGGAGGACGTGGAAAGCCTTCTCGGCGTGCCCGTTCTCGCCATCATCCCACAAGGAATCAAAGTCCTGCACCGGGAAACAGGCGATTCGCCCGATGCCGAGGCTTACCGGATTCTGCGAACCAACATCGAATTCAATCGCAAGAATCCCCAGGCCAACACCGTTTCACTGGCCAGCGGCGGCCCCGGGGAAGGCAAATCAACCACCATGGCGAACCTCGCCTATATTTGCGCCCAGGGTGGCTACGCAACCCTGATCGTTGACGCCGATTTACGGAGACCCGTCCAACATAAATTGTTCGATGTCGGGAATAGCAAGGGACTAACGAATTACCTAACCACCGAGATGCGCCTCGATGAGGTGATCGTTCCGACCAAGGTGGAGAACCTGTCCTTGTTACCCAGCGGGGTCCTGCCCTCGGACGCTGTCGGCATCCTTAACTCACAGCGCATGTCCGACATGATTGCGGAATTGAAACTGCGCTATGACATCGTCTTTTTTGATTCGCCCCCGATGCTGGGCGTCAGCGATGCCTCGGTTATCGCCAGTGAGGTCGATCAAACCATCATTGTGGTGCAACACCGCCGCTTCCCTCGGGCCATGCTCACCCGCGTAAAGCAGGCCATTATCAGTGTCGGCGGGACGGTCTTGGGCGTGGTGCTGAACAACGTCGACCTGAAACACGATCAAAATTACTACTACTACACAAATTACTACGGCTACTACAACGAAGAGACTAAACCGCCCAGTCGCCGGGTAGCGGGCGGAAAAGTTGTGGCGAGCCCTGCGCGCAACGGCCAAGCCAAGCCGGACGATTACTGATGCGCCTCCTCCTTATTTTTGTTTTTGTCCTGGCCACCGCGACTAGTGGGCTGGCTCAGGCCACCTTGCGTGTGGGAGATCCCATCGACATTAAAGTCGGCGGCGTGCCTAACGAAGAGCAGGTGCAGGTGAATAACACTTACACGATCGATGCCGGTGGCTCGGTCAATCTTCCTTACATCAATAAGGTCAGGGCGGAAGGACTCACGCCGGCCCAGTTAGCTCGCTCCATCGAGCAGAATTACCGGGAGAGCAAGATCTACACGAATCCCAATATCACCATCTTGATGCAGCCGACCTCGCGCTTCGTCAACGTGGGAGGAGCGGTGCGCGCGCCCGCCCGCATCCCCTTTA
>JBBRQE010000135.1:0-8596 GCA_038226905.1 Chthoniobacterales bacterium
AAACTCGCCATGGTGTTCACTTCATCACGCGTAAAAGTGATGGCAGTATTGCCGTTGGCCGACAGGAGAGCGGTCGCAACGAGGAGAGGGAGACAGTAACGAACCTGAGGGAGCATGGGGGGCGCTGATAGTCGTCCGCCCACCCCGCCAGTCAATCCAGGCGGGGGCAGAAATGCTAGTAGGTCTGAGTATTACGTTCTTGTGAACGTTTCCCGGGGTTATCTTCGCCTCGAATCGCCGGCCTTGTCCGCAGCACTTTCTTGCGCCTGCTTTTTTGGGGTTTCGGTTTTGGTCGAAACGATTTTGCCACTCTTCGCGTCTACCTGCAGTTCGGTAATGTTTGTCGTCCTTGGACGCGAGATGTCGAATGACCATATCAGGCGGCCGTGCTCTTTCTCGAGTTCTGCGGTCTTGATTTTCCCATCGTGGATTTGCGAGAGGGCGATGCGTTCCGCCTCGGACCGTGTGACGCTCGCCTGTTTTAAGAGTTTGCCGGGGGCGTCGCCGGCCAGGAGTGTTCCGGTCGAGATAACGAAGGCGAATCCGACCGTCATGGTTGTTGCTTTGATCATGGATGTTGGACGCGATGGGGCCTTGTTTGTTCAGTCTGAACGCGGCAAATCCCGTATCGTCTATTTCTCTTTTGGTCGGGCAAAGGGACGTGACATGTCCTGGTCCAGAAAGGCCTTGTCCCATCGCGCCCACTTCGGTCCTTCACCGGGCTTTCCGGTGATTTGTAATTTAGGATGCTCCTTGCCTTCCGTGGCCATGCGCCGAATACACTCGATCGTTGCCTCGACAATGTCGTCGGGTGAGGCGGTTAACTCCCAGGCTTCGACGGCTTTGAGATTCTCCAGGTGCAGACGCACGATATTCTCCTCGAAGGGGGTCTCGATTTTGATGGCGGCCATGGTGGCAACATTTGACTCGCCTGCTCGAGTGGCCTCGGGCGCGCTGCTTAAAAGCGCGTTTGCTTGCGTGATGGCGGCGTAGGGCGGATGCGCGTGGTAGGGAAAGCACTCGAACGGTACAGCCAGGATGGCGAAGCCTTTCGGTGTCTCGATGACGGTGGCCTCGCCCGCCGTGAGGATTGGTTGATAGATCACAACAATGGCCGAAACCGTCGCGTAACAACCGAGGCACGACGCGGCGAGAGCCCCGAGAACCCACGGAACCGGCGTCCTTCCGTTATGAAATTTCATGGCGTGGCGATTCCAGGTTCGCGGTTAAGGGATGCCGCACGGCTACTATATCTTATAGACGACTTTGTCGTGCGCGGTGATTTCTATCGCTTCGCGCTCCACCAGTTCTTTTACCATGGTGTCGAGTTCCTTGGTGGAGAGCCGCTTGCCGAAGTGCGTAAAAATATGGGAGAGCAACTTCTTCCGTGTTTTGGGCCGGTTCAGGGAATGAGTGGCGAACCAATCAATGGTTTCGCTTGTCCGATCAATCGCTGCGGGAACCGGCTGGCCGCTCTTCTTCTTCGGGCGGGACCGCTCGGTCTGGGCTGTCTTCGGTACGGTAGTCATTGCACGCGCCGGGGCCGCGCCCTTTGCCAAGACCGGGATTTTGGCGAACGACTCGTGGCGATCCGCGAAGATATCATTCGTTTTCAGATGCTCGATCAGCGCGTTGAATCCCTTGTCGCGCGATAAGATATGAAAATGACCAGCCCGATCCGTGGTGGATTGCACTCCGATGAGATAAGCGAGGACGAAATCGAGCGCATTTCGTCCGGAGAGCCCGGCTTCCACCAGCCGAACTTGAGCCGGGTATTTGAGCAGCTGTTGCACGAGATCGACGGGGAGTTTTTTGTGCCTTTCGCCGAGAACGAGCACGACGATTACCGGCCGGCCGGCAATCAGATCGAGCTGCACTTCATGGATGTTCTCGAAGTCGACGAAGACATAATGAATCTGGTTCATGAACGGGAGAAAATAAGAGTGGCCTACGAGTTGTGCCGAGCCCGCTGAATAACGCTAATGGTTCCATCGTTTTCCAGTAAGGCGCTTTGGACATCTTCGACGCAGGCGCAGCCGGCTTGCCGCAGGGAAGACATCATCTCGTGATGGGTCACCTTTGATTGGTCCAATGTTTTTTGATAAAGCTTGCCGTTGTGGATGAGGACTTCGGGCCGGCCCTCGACGAGCGCTTCGACCTTCTTGCTTCGATAAGTCAAGAGGCCCACCATCCAGTTCGCGCCCACCAGAGTGACGGCCGAGATCACTCCACCGGTTACGGAGTTATCGCCTCCGTTCATGGCATTTTGCACGGCGTTGCTCAGGACGAGGAGGAGCACCAGGTCAAAGGGCGCCATCTGGCCAACCTGCCGTTTGCCAGTCAAACGAAGCAGAACGATCAGAAAAAGATAAATAATGAGTCCGCGAAGAACGAACTCCCACCAGACAAGCGACATGTTCCACATAGGCCTAACGAATACTACAGCAGGTCTTCCGAAGAGCGAGTCTGTAGTTCAGAGGAGGGAAGCAAGCCGGCTCCCGGAGCGGGCCCCAAAGCAGCATAAGCATGGGCAAGATCGTGACCGAAAGCCACGACTCCCTCCCGGTGGCCCGCCATGGCGAACACTCTCGTACGGCGGACATCTGTTATTCTGAACAGATTCTGCACGGCGCGCGCCATCTCCGGAGTTCCGTACTCGGTAGCGGCGGGCGTGGCTGGCGCCCAGGCGAGGAGGGCAGTCCAGAGAGTAAGGCTGTGGCAGTGTATAATTGCCCGGACGGAATCGTCCGTTTCATAAATGACGGCGTGGGTCAATGATTCCGAGGAGGCCATAGCGCTTCCTTCGAAACGGAGCCAGTTCGCTGGCAGGTCGCAGGCCACAACTTTGGCACAGTCATTTAAGGTCAGCGCCGCCTTCCCACCAGTGCCGGAGCCGGTGATGAAAAACCGGGTACTCATTCCGTCCCGCACACTGATGTTGCCAAACCCAATCCCGTTTGCATCCACTCCGAGCAGGCCGCGCTGGCGCAGCTTTGCGCGGCAGGCGTTCAATTCGGTCAGAGCGGGAAAGGCGGCGAGCGCCGCGCTCGAACGCTCCACTCGAAATTTGACCGAGCCCGTCTCGCTCATGGGGCGTGTTCAGGGAAAAGCGCGCCGATGCTTTTTTCGCTCGCTGCGCAAATGCCACGCTCTGTGATGAGGCCCGTGACAAGCCGCCGGGGTGTGACATCGAATCCGTAGTTGAGGGCGGGACTGTTATCCGGTGCGATTTTTATTTCCACCTGTTTTCCCTCCAGCCAGCCCTCGGCGTTTTTCACTTCGGTAGCGGAACGTTCTTCGATGGGAATGTCGAAACCGTCGCAAATGCTCCAATCGAAAGACGAAGAGGGCAGCGCGACATAGAAAGGCACATTGTTGTCTTGAGCGGCGAGAGCTTTCAGATAGGTCCCAATCTTGTTAGCTACATCTCCCGCGCGCGTGGTGCGATCGGTTCCGACCAGGACCAGGTCGACCAGCCCTCGCTGCATGAGGTGTCCGCCGGTGTTATCCGCGATGACAGTGTGAGGCACGCCGTGCTGGCCGAGTTCCCAGGCGGTTAACTTGGACCCCTGGCTGCGCGGCCTCGTTTCATCAATCCAGACGTGAACGGGCAGGCTGCGGTCATGCGCGGCGTAAATGGGCGCGGTGGCCGAGCCGTAGTCGACAAAGGCGAGCCAGCCGGCGTTGCAATGGGTGAGAACATTGACCGGCTGGCCTGGTTTTCGTTGCGCGATCGCCTCAATCAAGCTCAACCCATGTTCGCCGATAAGCCGGCAGTGCTCAGCGTCTTCCTGGGCGATCAGGCTCGCGTTCTCCCGGGCCAGTTCGATTTTTTCCCGGACATTCCTGCCTTGCGCAATTTTTTGCAGCTGTTTCTCGACCGCCCAGGAAAGATTCACCGCAGTCGGTCTGGTCGCGCGCAGCAGGTTCGCAGAATCCGTTAGGCCAAGGGCGGGCCAGGCGCGGTCCGCGAACTCCAGCGCGGCCAGATACATTCCGTAAGCCGCAGCCGCTCCAATCAAACCGGCTCCACGCACGTGCATGTCGCGAATGGCCGTGGCCATCTGGGCCACGCTCGTTACCTCTTCGACGACGAACTGATGGGGCAGCCAGCGCTGATCGATCAGCCGCACAACCCGGTGATCGTCGGTCTTGAGCCAGATCGTCCGAAAATGTTTCCCCGCGACTTTCAACTTCCTCCGACCTGGGTGCGGGACGTTGAGCGCTGCAGGTTAAGCGTCTTCTTATTGCGTAATTTTTCCTTCTGCTCCTCGCTCAGGAAAGCCGTTTCCAAGGCGTTTTTCTGCGCCTGTCGAATCTGGAAGGCGGAGAGACCAGCCGCGGGCGCGGCCACGTTGAACTCGTAGGGCAGATCAATCGCGCTCACGCCCGGATCATCCGTGTTAATCGAAGCCAGCAATCCTCGCTCGAGCATGTGGTGCAACGGATGACTGCCCAGATCGGCGACGGTGCTCGTTTGCACGTTGCTCGTGAGGTTTGCTTCGATTCCTATCCTGTGCTCGCTGAGAAAAGCCACGAGCTCATCATCTTCCATGGCCTGCACGCCATGTCCGATTCGCTCCGCGCCTAAAATCCTTATAGCATCCCAGACGCTCTCCGGCCCCGCGCTCTCGCCCGCGTGCACGGTCACCCGCCAACCGGCGTCACGTCCGCGCCGAAAATGGTCGGCAAACAAACGAGGCGGGAAATTGGCTTCGTCGCCAGCCAGATCCAGCGCGACAAGGTGGGAGCGTTGTGTAAGCAAAGCGCTCAGTTCCCTGTGGGCCACGTCAGGCCCATAAGTGCGGCTGAGAATTCCGATCAGGTTCACCTGCAGGCCAGTGGCCGCCGATCCCTCGGCCGCGCCTTCCACCACGGCGGCGGTCACACGCGCCGGATCGAGCCCATGCGGCTCGGCCATGAACCACGGACTAAAACGTAACTCGACGTAATCGAGGCCCTCGCGTTGTGCGTCCTCCACATTTTCGCGGGTGATCCGCCGGCAAGCTTCTTCGTTAGCCAAAACTGCTGTCATCCAAAGCATCTTGGAGATGAAGGCCATCACGCCTGGTTGCCGTTCCATCACCTGGACGTGAGGCCGCAATTCCTCCAGGGTCGTCCCGGGCAGTTGGATGCCGTATTGCTTTCCCAAATCCAGAATGGTGGCGAGGCGCACAGAGCCATCGAGGTGCCGGTGCAGATCGATGAGCGGCACAGCTGGATCGATCAATGGCTCCGTCACGCGAGCGATTATGCCCATGCGCTCGTCTCTGCGCAACAACAGGACATCGCCGGGAAGGGACGGCATTCCAGTTGAACGTTGCTTCCTTTCCGGCATCCACGCTAAATGGTGTGACCGTCCCATGCCCAACCCTGTTTCCGTTCGCGTAGGTCAGATCGAGTTCCTCAAAATCAATGCGGAAAAGAGAGAGTGGCGGGATACCTACCACTGGATCCTGTCCCTGAGTTGGCCGCGCTTTACGGCGCTGATCGCCGCGGCTTATATCGCAATCAATCTTTTCTTTGCTCTTCTTTATACGATCGGCGGACAAGGAATTTCCGGCATGACTCCCGGGTCCTTTCCGCAGGCTTTCTTCTTCAGCGTGCAAACGCTCGCCACGGTGGGCTACGGCCATATGTATCCACAGACTGTTTACGGACATGTGGTGACGACCGTGGAAATTATTTCGGGCATGTTCTGGCTGGCCGTCATGACGGGCCTGATCTTCGTCCGCTTTTCCCGCCCGACGGCGCGCATCCTCTTCAGCAAAACGATGGTGATTACTCCTTTCAACGGGCAGCCCACCCTGATGCTGCGAGTGGCCAATCTCCGTCACCACAGCATGGTCGAGGCGCAGTTTCGCATCGTGTTTTCACGCGACGAACCCACTCTGGAAGGTGACACCGTCCGCCGATTTTATCCGCTCAAGCTGGACGTTGATCAGGCCATCATTTTTCCGGCTGCGCTCACTCTCCGGCATTTCATTGATGAAAAGAGTCCGCTGCACGGAGCGAACCTTAAGACGCTGGAAGCGAGCGACGCCTTCTTTCTTGCCTCGGTCACGTGCATTGAGACGGTGATTCCGGCGGCGGTGCAAAGCCAACAGGATTATTCCTGGGAGGAATTGCGGTATGGGGAACGATTCGTAGAAGTCTATGAAGAGATGGCGGGTGGCCGGCTCATGGTCGATTACGGTCGATTGCACGATACGGAACCGACCCCCGCTGCGCTTTCTCCTTTGTAGCGTTGCCCCGCGCGCCCTACTCTTGGCCGATCTTCAACACCACTTTGCCCCGGGTGTGATGTGTTTCCGCCTGTTCGTCCGCCCGGGCTGCATCGGCCAGCGGCAGGATCTGTGACACGATCGGTCTGATTTTCTTTTCCTCGATGAGCTTGCCTATCTCCGCCAATTCTTTCGCGTCCGGATGCGAGGCGATGTTGACCCCGCGAATCCCGTATTTGTCCAATTCAGTCTGATCGATTCCTCCGCGAAGCGCAGTCACGATTCCACCTTTTTTAATTAACTTATAGGAACGGGCCAACGTTTCCCGCCCAACCGTGTCGAGGACTACGTCAACATCGCTGGCCAGTTCTTCGAACTTTACTTTTGTATAATCGATGGCCACGTCCGCGCCCAGTTGGTGGAGCAGATCCTGATTGGCGCTCGAAGCGGTCGCGATGACGCGTGCGCCCCGCGCTTTGGCGATCTGAATGGCGAAGCTGCCGACTCCGCCCGAGCCGCCGTGGATCAGGACAGTCTGTCCCGCACTGAGATGGGCCGCGTCGACCAAGGCCTGCCAGGCCGTGAGGGCGCCGAGCGGAACGGCCGCGGCTTCTATATACGAGAGCGACAGCGGTTTGAGGGCCGCTTCTTCTTCGGTGGCGACGCAAAACTCAGCCCAGGCCCCGCCCCAAAGCAAATAGGCATAGACGGCGTCACCTCTTTTCAGTTTGGTGACCTTTGATCCGACTTTTTCGACCACTCCCGCCACATCGTATCCGGGCACGAGCGGCAGGTGCGTGCCAAATTCCCTGGCGTATCTGCCTGAAACGATCAGCGGGTCGGCTGGGTTCACGCCGCTGGCCATGACACGGACCAGCACTTCACTCTCTTTCGGCTCGGGCACCGGCATTTCCTCGAGCTTCAGGACGTCCGGCCCGCCATAAGCGCGCGCCACCACGGCTTTCATTCTCTTCGGCACAAGGTTGTCCGCGCCATCGGACGGGGCCGCAGCTGTCGAAACAACCGTTAGGCAAAAAGCCACAAGCAATCGCAGTGCGTCGTGCATCTCGGCAATTTCCCCTGAGCGGGACAGGTCTCGCGGAGACCGCTCTTTTTTAGAAGCTGAAGCGGAAGCCGCCGGAGACCGAGTTGTTATCGTAGTTGCCGCGGCCGAGGACGCCGTCGTAGTAGACGTAGGTGGAGACCCGATCACTCCACAGAATGGAGAGTCCGGCATCAACCAGGGCGCTGTCGCGACCGATGGCAGGACCGTGCACGGTGAAGATGTCGCCGGCGCCGGAAGCGAAGCGGGCGTCGATCGGATAGGCGCGATCGCCCGATTCATGTTGCCAGGCGGCGCGCACTTCGGGCCGCAAAAGGGTGCGACCGCATTTCAAATCGTAAGCCACCCGCACGCCGCTGCTGGAGCGCAGGGAGTCTTCGCTCTGATCGGGCAAATGCAGAGGGGCAAGCGAACCGGTCTCGGTAAAGCTCTCCAGGTTCACATCGGTGTATTGCAGACTCGACCAGGTGCCGATATCGAGGTGACCAAAGTACCAGTCGGCCCCGTAAGCGAGCATGGCGTTCAACTCGCTCCCGTTGGTGCTCCCGCGCACGGCGGCACCGAGCAATCCGCTCCGGCGCGTATCGTAACTGTTCCAACCGCCGTTCACCGCCGCGTCCAGGTGGACGACGCTGCCTAAAACCTTGTAACCGTAGACGGTGGCGTAAGCACCCGCTTTGCCGCCGTCCACTTCGACGCGCCCGTCGTTAACCAGGTCGACCGTACCTGCGTCGTAGCTGCCGTCCAGACCGATGGCGAAATGATCGCAAACTCGATAATCAGCTCCGACCAGGACGTTGCCGCTCGAGATATCGTAGCCGTGGGCGTTGCGATCGCCGTTGCCCACGTTAACGAAATCACCCGAGCCGGTGGCGAAGACGCCCCAGCGATTCTCGGTTGAAGGAGTGAGCACATTCTTATCCTTGGAGGAGGGGAGCACGACCTTGCCGTCCGCGTAAGCGTAGGTCAGGCCCGAATCGGTGCTGTTGTTGCCGCTCGTGCGCAGGTTGAAGCCGTTGCCGGAAAAACCGTTGGAGCCGGACCGGATATCGTCCATGCGATGCTGTAGATTGATATTTTGCACGACCGCCTGGGAGAAGCTGATTTCGTACAGAGAAGCGAGTTCCTCGGGCGCGATCCGATCGTAATCGTTAGGTAAGACGCCGGTCGGTTCACTGGCCAGGAAATCAATCAGGTTGGTCGTGCGCGGATCAGTCGCGACTTCGTTTAACTCGTGCGCCACGGCCCGCTGGTTGGGAGTGAGGCCGTTGAAGCCGGAGAAGGAGCCCAGCTCAAAGATGATGTAGAT
>JBBRQE010000136.1:0-8559 GCA_038226905.1 Chthoniobacterales bacterium
CCACCGCTTTCTCCGCCGGATTCATGAAGGACTCTCAAAAGGCGACCCGGCGCATTTTTGGACCGTCGGCCACCGCCTTCGGTCATCCCGGCGCCGGCGGTAGTCACGCCTTTGCCGATCCGCTGAATAATCTCGCCTTTGCCTACGTAATGAACCAGATGGAACAAGCCGTTCTGCCTAACGATAAGTCACTTCGTCTGGTCGATGCACTCTACGGCAAGGGCGACTAACACGGACGGTGTGTCGCCGGTTTAGTTCTACCGATCGGCTACCTGAATTTGGTCCATCAATTCCGCGGGCGGTCCGTAGAGGGCGCGCTGCACCTCGCCGGATGTAAGACAAAAAACAAAAATAGAGTTCCCGACCGTGGCGAACGGTTTCGTCTGACGCAGGTAGGCACAGAGCCGGGCGAACTGCAGGGTGTTCATCGCTTTGACCTCCTCGGCGTCGAGAGAACCGTGAAAATCAACCGGCTGCGGTGTGGCTACGCCGGCGGAGTCCGAGGTGGCGGCTTTGGCGAGGAGTCGCTGATAATATCGCTCGTAGGGCCGGGCCCATTGACCCATGGCCCGGGAATAAACCTGCTCCAGGTTGGTGGCGCTGATGCAGTAAATCCCACCCTCCAGCCTCGTCCTGCTCTTTCCATCGCCCGCGGGCAGGGAGATCGCGTCAATTCCGTACCAGCGCGGATCGGCCGAGCCAAAATAAGAGAGGTAAACGCGGTCGTTAGGGGAAATATTACTCGTGAGCCAGGCGCGCAAGCCGGGTAGCTCCTGTCCCCAATCGACTGAGCTGTCGACCAGATGCCGATAACCATTGCGCGGCCCGCCGGCCAGCTCATTAAAGTAGGATAGGTAATCGGGCCGCACGGCGAACGACTCGCCCACCTGCCAGAAGATCAGCAGCGAAATCAAAAGGGCGATTCCGCGTTGTTGGAGACCGCGAAACAAAAGGGCGGCGGCGCCGCACAGGATAAAGAGCGGAGGATAAATCGGGAGAATATGGCGATGACCAATATTCAAAGAGGTGGTGATGGCAGCCCCGCCATAAACAACGAACAAAACCCAGAAGGGCGAGAGGCGCGCCAGGTCGGATCCGATGCCACGCAACGCGACACCGGACCTTTGCGTCATCCATTTTCGTTTCCAGCGGAGGAGCGCTGCGACCAGGCCCGCCCCCATCAGGCAAAGCAGCGGAAGGCTGCTCTTGTAAGCAAAGGCGCGCGGAAAAAACGAATGAAACCCGGTTAGACTCCATCGCCCATCGAGGAAGGACGGGCGATGGGCGGAGTGCGTTTGCACATAGGCGAGGCCGGTCAGGTAGGCCTCGGGCAAGAGGTGATGATCGCGCGCGAAGAAGAGAATTCGATCAAAGGGACTGTCCTCCACGTGACAGAGATTCCAGGTGTAATCCCAGATAGCGGGCGCCGGCTGCGAGCCGGACAGGCCCCGGAAGCGGAAGGCGTAGGCCGACCAAATGGAGAAAACAACCGTTAGGCAAAGGACCATGGCCAACGCCAGCATGAGCCCGGCCTTCTTCCATCGGTCTTGCACAAGGACGATCCATCCACGGAACTGGACTAGTTGGGGGCGCCGCGAGAGAACTCGAATGAGGCAGATCGTTGCGATCATGGGCGCCGCGAGAAGACCGGAGAATTTTGAGAGGAGGAGACCGGAAAGAGCCACGGCGGCCACCGCCAGATGACTGAGATTCAAAACCTGGAAGAGCCGCCACGTGCTCCAGAGCGTGAGCATGAAGAAAAAGGCGGCCGTGATATCCGAAGTAACGAGAGCTCCGTGAGCCAGCATGTTGGGATCAAAGACGGCCATGACTTCGGCGATCAATCCGCCGACCGGTCCAAATAGATCGGCTGCGCAACGGTAGATTAATAGACAGAGCCCAGCCGCGATGAGGGCGATCATGAGGCGGCCCTGCAGGAGGACGTAGTCCGAATCGTTCCCCGTTTCATAAAAGAACCGGTGCGCCACCACGCCCTGCAAGCCTTCGCGCCAGGACGGGTCCTGCGCAGAAACGAACGACGGGCGACTAATCAGGAGGGGCAGGGCAGCCCATCGCTGTTGGAAAATGCCATTCTCGGCATCCAGGCGAAAATCATTTGTCAGCCAATAGCTGTAGCCGGCAGTGAGATGAACAGGCTCGTCAAAGGTGGGAGACTTTTTTTGCGCGGCCGTCACGGCGAGAGCGGCATGAAGAAGGGCCAATAGAGTTGCGAGCAACCAGTTCCAACGTGGATTGCCTCCGAACGGGCCTCCACGCGGGAGTCCATCTCTCAATGAAACTGACTGGGAAGCGCTGAGCACAGGATAGATGCCATAGCAGGCTTCATGCTGCCCGGGCTTCCGGGTCCGGTCCTGTCTGCCTCCTTGACCGACCATCTCATCGCGTTTAAGCCGCCGGGGTGAAGGCGTATAGTGAATCCTTTGACGTCCCCACCCGGGGGAAGGGAACTTACGAAATTACGAGCGAACTCGAGCGTATCGTCCGGAGCAGCCAGATATCGACGGGGACCGCGACCGTCTTCCTCCAGCATACCAGCGCCAGTCTCATTATTTTCGAAAACGCCGACCGCTCGGCCCAGATCGATCTGGAAGCGTTCTTCGAGCGCCTCGTTCCGGAAGCGAGCGACTACTTTACGCACACATCGGAAGGGCCGGATGATTCAACTTCCCATATTCGGATGGTCCTTACCAGAACCAGCGAGACGATTCCGGTGGTGGACCGGCAACTTCAACTGGGGGTTTGGCAGGGCGTTTACCTCTTCGAACACCGCCGCTCATCCCATCGCCGGCATATCGTGGTGACGGTGATGGGCGAACAGGCACGACCTCCCGCCCGGTGAACCTTCGGAGAGAAAAACGGCGGCGTGGTTGATCTTTGTCCGAGCTGGTGGCCTAATGACTTCCGATGCAAGATGACTTGGAACGGATTTTATTTCACGAGACGACGATTCTCAGCCGCCTTGATCAAATGGCCGCGCAAATCTCTGAGGAATACCGCGCGCGCGAGTTAACTGTCATCGCCGTCCTCAACGGCAGTCTCATGTTCATGGCCGATCTCTTGCGCCGCATTCCCCTCCCCCTCAAGCTGGATTGTCTGAGCGTGGCCAGTTATCACGGCAAAGCCGAAACCAGTGGCGAGGTAATCTTCAAGCAAATTACTCTTCCGGACGTGATGGACCGTCACATCCTCATCCTCGATGACATTCTCGACAGCGGACACACTCTCGCCGCCATTCGCGAAAAGCTGGAAACGGCAAAGCCGCGCAGCATTCGCGTCTGCGTTCTCTTGAGCAAGAAAAAGGATCGAGCGCGCGCGGTCGACGCGGACTATGTGGGGTTCGAGATCGAAGACGAATTTGTGGTTGGTTACGGCCTCGATTTTATGGAGCGATATCGCAACCTCCCCTACATCGGGGTCCTCCGGCCTGAATTGATCGCGCAGGCTGGATAGGCTCGATGCAATTACACGTGCAGTTCTATTCGCATCTGCGCGACCTGGCCGGACTTCCCGAGTTAACCATCGAGATGCCGCACGGGGCGATCGTGCAGGGTCTTTTGGAAAAACTCTACGAAGAAAAACCGGCTCTACGGGCTGCGGACAAAACGATTCTGGTGGCGGCGGGCGTCGATTTCGTCGATCGCCAATACCGGCTGCAAAGCGGTGATGAAATAGCAATCATGCCGCCGGTGCAAGGCGGCTAAGGGCAGCTTGTATTGGAGGCGGTTGCGGCAACTGCCTTCTTAGCTGGGCGGCCGTCGCACATTCATTGGAGGTTAATCCGCGGCGCGGACGGCGCGGCGCGCCGTCCCTATGCTCAATCTCGGAAGTTGGTGAAATTCGTGGCGACTTCGAAGTCTTTGCCGCGCACAAATGCGATGACCTCCTGCAGGTCGTCTCTTTTTTTTCCGGTCACCCGGATCTGGCGATCCTGCAACTGGCTTTGCACCTTAAAGCCCTGGGCCTTGATTGCCTGGATGATTTCCTTGGCTTTGTTGCCTTCCAGGCCCTGCTGAATCTTCAAATTCTGACGGGCGTGACCGAGCGGAGATATGTCCGGTTCCACCTGCTCGACATTGCGAAGGTCAACGCCGCGTTTCGATAGTTTGCCAATAACGATTTCGCGCAAGCCGCGTAAGCGCGATGCGTCATCGGCGATTAGAACGATCTTTTCTTTCTCCAGCAGAATCTCCGTATGAGTGCCCTTGAAATCGAAGCGGGTGGCCAGCTCCTTTCGCGCCTGGTTCAGCGCATTATCGAGTTCCTGGATATCCACTTCAGAGACAATATCGAACGAAGGCATTTTGGAATTTGCATGTTAGATTTCAGATTGGAAATTGGGAATCACGATTTTTCAATCTATCTTGGCTGAGTAGACGCACCGCCGGGGCCTGTGAAGCGAACCGTCTTGCAAACCATCAAAGCGCTCCGTTCGGCGGAAGAGCACCTCGCGGCCGGGCTCGTCCTCCTGGCTGTTCTCTGCTCCTGTCAGCCCCAAAATGTGCGAGACGAAAAAGCGTTACGCGCGCAACTCACCCACGAGATGCTGCATCACTCCTACGAGAGCGCCGTTCCGCTGGCCCGGAGCCTTATACGCCGCGCCCCCCAGGATCGGAAAATATGGAAGCGGCTGGTGCAGGCTCAGATTGGCCTGCACGACTTCGATGGAGCGCGTGTTTCCCTGAGCGATTGGCGCGCCACGGTGCAACCTCTGTCCGCGCGAGTGGACGAATTCGAGGGCGACATCAGAAGTGAGGAGGGCGAGCCCGGAGCGGCCGAGCAGGCCTGGCAAAAATCAATCTCCATTCAACCGAAAAATCGGCGCGTTCTGGCGAAAATCGCGACCCTCCAACAGAAACAGCAACGCTGGGCACAAGCCATTACTACCTGGACTTTGAACCTGCAGACGCGTGACAACGCCGGAGCGCGCATCAACCGGGCGGTTTGTCACCGCCGCCTGCGCCAGTGGGACGAGGCTTTCGCCGATTTGCATCACGCGCAAAAGCTGGGGCCCGACGACCCTGATGTGCAGCACTGGTCGCAATTGTTCGAGAACGTCAGCAAGTTTCTGGATGAGATCCGAGAGTTTGATGCGCGCATGGTTGCTCTTCCGGATGACGCCGGCTTACTGACCGACCGGTCGCTGCTTATGTTGCGTAGCGGTGATGCGGAATTGTCCCTCGACGATGCCGACCGGGCGGTCAAATTGGCGCCTTGGGCGGTCCGCCCGAGACTGTTCAAAGCGCTCGCGCTCATCGCCCTGAACCGGGGCCGGGAGTGTGATGCTCTCTCCGTCCGCCTGCCCTTGCGACTGGAATCTCTCACAGCCGAGTTTCTGGAGACGATCAGCCAGATCGACTCCGCCATCTCGGTGGAGCGCGGCAATCCTGAGTACTACGCCTCGCGCGCCTGGCAGTTGAACGAGATCGGCCAGCCGTTGCTCGGATTTGAGGATGCTCAAGTGGCCGTGCGCATGGACGCGAAATCGGCCAATGGCTGGGCCGAGCTTAGTTACGCCCTGACCAAGCTTGGGCATGGGCAGGAAGCTTTTGAAAAGATCAAACGAGCGACCGAGCTGAATCCCGAGCTGGGCACCGCCTGGCAATACCGGGGCGAGTTGGAGATGGTCCACGGCGACAATTTGGCGGCCATCGAATCATTCTCGCGCGCGCTCGCTCTTCAGAAAACAAGCATGGCCCTGCAAAAACGGGAAGAATGTTATCGGCGCCTGGGATTACTCGCCCGGGCCAATGAAGATCATCGTGCCCTGCAGGAATTGACCAGCAGGAAACTGCGATGATCAAGCAGACAGGATAGCTCGACTGGGTTGAAAGTTACGGATTCGCTTCAGCCACCCGAATGCTTCCATTCGTCGCGTGAAGTTGGATAACGACCTCCGACGGCCCCCCCACGATCGCGTCTATCTTAGGCACCAAGCCGCGATGGCGGTTTTCTTTTTCGCTAAAATCACTCGAAACATTGCCGTCCACCGCGGCAGCCAGCAGATGAAAGGCGGCTTCACCCGGAAGGAAAGCGCGGGCATTTCCATTCACGATTTTAGCGTCGACCGAAAACTTGCTCTGCTCCCACCAGTCGTAAACGATATCGAGTCCGCCATTCGCCACGAACAGTTCATGGGCTCCAAAATTATTGTGATCAAAGAGCCGGCCATTCACCAGATTGGCGTTGACCCGGCCGCCCCGCATCCCGGCGATCAGCATTTCGCCATTGGTCAATTCTAGACGCGGTATGGTGCAGGTAGCCGGCACGATAATGATATAATCAACGGTGCCCGAGCGATCAGCCAAACCAAACTTCGGTTTCGGCGGATAAATTGTATCGATCGCGACCGAGGTGGCGTGAGCCTCCACATTGATGATGATTTTATCAAGCCGGGCCTGATCATACGCCTTCTTGATCGCTTCGATTTTCACCTCGTGCGTATCGGCGCCGTAAATGCGGATGGAACCATCCAAATTTCTGACGGTCAGACGCGCATTGGGCTCCACTTTGCAGGTCTGGTTGAAGGTTTGTTCGACGATTCGATCGACCGGCTCGTGACAACTGGCCAGGCCCAGCATCGACAATAGCCCGGCGAGGCGCGCGCAGCGTCGCCCCATGTCCAATGCCGATTTGCTCGATGACGCCATGCTTTTTTCGATCGCCGCGAGAAACATGGCCGCTGCGCGAAGAATTCCAAGAGCAATGTGCTGGACGCGGAATGCGCCGCTGTCTTTTTCAGCTAACCGAGTAACGCCTCATCACTCCGCGCGAAGGGCGACGATGGGATCGACCCGTGCGGCGCGTCGGGCCGGCCACCAGCTGGCCATTGCGATAGCGATGGCAAGTGCAAGCGCGGCGCCTAACCATATGGCAGGGGTGGCCGATGGAACCTGCGGCCAACGGTGCTGAGCAAGTTTCACCGTCATCCAAGCGGCCGAGCCGCCGATCAGAAAGCCAAGACCGAGCAGTCGGGCCGCCTGCGCGGCCACCAGACGCGTCAAAGCCGTCGCGGTGGCGCCAAGGGCAACCCGCACGCCAAACTCGCGCGTGCGACGCGTCACTTGCAGCGCGAGAAGACCGTAGACGCCGATGGCGGCAAGTAACAGACCAAGCACGCCAAACAACGAGACCAGGATAAACAGAAATCGTTCCGTGACCCATGAATCGGCCGCGGCCGCTTCCAGCGACACCACTTCATAAGCGGCGAGTCGATCATCTCCTCGAGCCACCGCCCCGCGCGCCGCACTTTCCAAGGCACTGGGGGAGCCGGTTGTCTCCAGCACGAACGTCATCTCTTCATCCCCGGCGGCCAGTCCGCGCGGCAGAGGCATGAACAACGTTCCGACCACCTCGCCATCCTGAGGATCGGCGATGGCCTTGGTATCTCCCACCACGCCAATAACCGTCAACCATGGTCGCGGGCCATCCAGGCGTCCCTGTTTAATTCTCCGGCCTAACGGATCCTGTCCCGGCCAAAAACGACGAGCAAATCCTTCATTCACGATACAGCCCATCGAGTCACCGCCATCTTGCGCGGTAAAATCACGGCCGCGCAACAACGGCTGTCCCAGAGTCTTAAAGTAGCCCGGTTCAGTCGCCCGCATATAGGCGAGAAAAGATCCGCGCGGCTCGGGCGGATGGCTGCCGTCGGGTGTACAGCCGATCAGATCGCGCGCTGCCTCCATGGGAGAAGGGACAGTCACGGACGCCGAGCGTACTCCGGGCAGGGCCCGCACATCCGCCAGCGTCCGATTGATCGCACGCGCCCGTCCTTCGACCGAACCGAAAAGGCGATCGGAATACATGGCGTTAAAAATAAGGCGCTCCTTCGTGGCAAACCCCCATGGCTCGTTCACCACTGTTCGAAAATATTGCGTGAGGGTCAGACTGCCCACCAGCAACACGGCTGCCACCGCGATCTCCACCACGATAAGGCTTCCCAGCATTCGGCGCGTCGCACGGTCAACGGTCGATCCGCGACCGATGCTACTCATGGTACCCTTCAGATCCGGCCGCGACGCCCGCCATGCCGGAAGCAAACCAAAACCGATACCAATGAGGACCATGACGCCAGACGCAAAAGCAAAGACCGGCCAATCGAGCCGGACTCCATAATCGAACTCACGAATTGCACTACCCGTGGTGTCGGCGCCCTCCGGACTGATCGCGATCAGGACTGGCGTCAACCACGAAGCGATCAGAAGACCGAACATCGTCCCCAGAAAAGCGAGGATGAACGTCTGGGACAAGCCCTGCCGGATCAGCCGATAGCGCGGCGCTCCCAGCGCGACTCGCAATGCCATTTCGCCGTCCCGCTCGACCGTTCGTGCCAGCATCAGCCCGGCAAAATTCGCTGCGGCCACGAGCAAGGCGCAGAGTGCGGCCGCCGCGATTATAAGAAGCTTGGGCCGAAGTTGTGTGATAAAACTATCGCGCAACGGCAACATCAGAACCCGTCGTGCGTTCGTCGGGTCGGGCGATGACTGATTGATGGCCGAGCACATTTGGCGACCAGCCAAATCTGCTTGAACCCGGTTC
>JBBRQE010000137.1:0-8446 GCA_038226905.1 Chthoniobacterales bacterium
CCTTTGCCGATCCGGTACGGATTCATAGAGTCATCGGGAATAATCCACCTCAAATCCTCCAACTGTTGAAGCCGGCACATCCTAAATTCAGTTTTGTCTCCATTGCCGGATGGGTGTTTTGGTTTCGTGGCGAGGACGTTCTTTAAGCGATGGCGAATTTCTTTCCACGCTGGACGAATTGGCTCCCGTTAAAAGTAGCGGTGTGCGGCGTATTCATTGTCACGGGGCTATCGGCCGCCACCTGGTACTACGTTACTCCGAAATATACGCGCGTGGGCTATCAACCGATCCAGCCGGTGCCGTTCCCGCACGACTTGCATGTTTCGCAGCTGGGCATGGACTGCCGCTATTGCCATAGTTTCGTCGATGTGGCCGCTCATTCGAATCTGCCGAGTACCCAGACCTGCATGAATTGCCATACGCAGGTGCAGAAGGAGAATCCGAAGCTCGAACCGATCAGGGCCAGTTGGAAGACAGGCAAACCGGTGGAGTGGGTGCAAATTCATCGCACGCCCGATTACGTTTTCTATAATCACGCCGCGCACGTCAATCGGGGCATCAGTTGCTTTAGCTGTCACGGCCAAATCAATCAGATGTCGACCGTCTATCATGCCAAGCCTCACAGCATGGCCTGGTGTCTGGAATGTCATCGGCATCCGGAGAATTTCCTGCGTCCGGACGATCAGATTTTTAATCTCGATTGGAAGCCGGAGGACGTGCAGCCGGCCGAGTTTGTCGGTAAATACGGGAAACCGGCGGGAGTGACGGATGATTGGGCCCAGAAAAAAACGCTGACCCAAAAAGAGATCGGCCAGACTTTGAAAGAACATTGGAACATTCAACCGCCGACTAACTGTCAGGGGTGTCATCGATGAAGCACGTCTTTCAACACCCACCGGAGCCGGAGACGGGCAAGCGTTACTGGCGCGGCGTGGATGAACTGAGCGATACGCCTGAGTTCCGCGAGTGGTTGGAGCACGAGTTCCCCGGGGGAAGCGCTGAGCTGAAAGACGACGAGTGGTCGCGCCGCGGTTTCCTCAAGTTAATGGGCGCGTCCATGGCTCTGGCCGGAGTCGGCCTGAGCAGTTGCCGGCGGCCCGAGGCGCACCTTGTTCCTTTCACGAAGAACGCGGAATGGACCATCCCGGGCAAGCCGCTCTATTACGCCACGGCCATGCCTCGCCGGAATGGCGCGCTTCCCTTGATCGCCACGACCGTCGATGGCCGGCCCATCAAGTTGGAAGGCAATCCATTGCACCCTGCGAGCGGCGGCGCCACCGACGTTTTTGCGCAGGCTTCGATTCTTGATCTCTACGATCCGACCCGTTCGCGTACCTTCGCACAACGAGTTGAGGCGAACGACAAAGGGCATAAGCAGCAGAAGCTGGAGCCGCGGGATCGCGCGACCTTCGACGCGCGCATGGAAAAATTGCGGAGCGAACTTCAGGCCGATAGCGGAGCAAGCCTGGCTTTCCTCGTGGAAGAGGTTCATTCGCCCACGCGCGAACGTCTCCGCGCGGAGTTGGAACGGACCTATCCCGGAATGCGTTGGTGCGTTTATGATGCAGCCGCCTCCGACGCCCAGCGGGCGGCCACGCAAACTTCCTTCGGCGCAAATACGCATTTAATTCCGCGGCTGGATCGCGCGGACGTGGTGCTGGCGCTGGACAGCGACTTTCTTGATTGCGGCGAAGGGGACGTGGCCGGAGTGCGCGCCTTTAGTTCACGGCGTCGAGTCAGTGAGTCAAAAGATTCGATGAACCGGCTCTACGTGGTGGAAAATCGCTTTTCCCTCACCGGCTCCATGGCCGACCATCGCCTGCGCTGTCCGGCCAGTCAGATACCGGCCTTTACTTTTGCCCTGGCGCGTAAAATCGCCGACGCCACGACCGATGCGGGTCTGTCCGCCATCCTGGCCACACTCCCGCCCTCGACCGGCGGAGCGGCCTTTGACGAACAGTGGATAACGGAGGCGGCGCGGGATCTGGTCGCCCGGAGTGGGAGCAGTCTCGTTCTGGCAGGAGCATCTCAGCCCGTAGTCGTGCAATTGCTCGTGCACGCGATGAACTCCGCGCTCAAGAATATCGGGACGACCTTATTGGTCCGCGATTCTGTCCGTAACGTCCGCACCCTCAGCCTGCTGCAGCTTGCCGCCGAGATTAATGCCGGGCGTGTGCAGAAGCTTTTCATTTTAGGGGGCGATCCGGTTTACAACGCGTTGCGCGGGCTCGCTCTGAATGCGGAGACCGGCCAGCCCATGGATTGGGCGGAGCTGCAGCAGAAGGTTCCGGAAGTTATCCGTCTTGGTTATCACGAAGACGCCACCTCTCAGCTGAGTCACTGGCATATTCCGCTGACTCATTACCTGGAAAGCTGGGGCGATGCGCTCACGGCCGACGGAGGTTATCTGTCGATTCAACCGATGATCATGCCGCTCTTCGGCGGAATGTCGGAGATCGAGTTGATGAATGCGTTGCTGGGCGGACCGAAGGTTGAAGGTCCCGAGCTGGTCCAGGAAACGTTTCGCGCGGCCGGTGTCGCCGGAGATTTTCCCACGGCCTGGTCCAAATTTTTGCACGATGGATTCGTCACGCACGCGCCGGCCCCGGATCGGACGGTCGCGCTCAACACGGCGGCGGCCGGCTCGTTAGGGCAAAAATTGTGGGCCGCTCCGCCGGCTCCCACCCTGGAATCTCCCGAAATCGTTTTCGTCCGCAGTTACGCTATTGATGACGGCCGCTACAGCAACAACGGCTGGCTGCAGGAGCTGCCCGATCCCGTGACCAAGCTGACGTGGGATAATGCCGCGCTCTTGAGCCCGAACATGGCGGAGCATCTCGGCGTGGAGACGGGGGATCTGGTGCGCATTTCCGTCACGGACGCGACGCGCGACGCGAAAGGGCAACAGGCCGTGCGGGAACTGGTTATCGCGGCCTTGATCGCTCCCGGCCACGTCGATCATTCGATTACCATCCCACTCGGCTACGGTCGCACCATGCCCGGTTTTGATTCGTTACCCTATGCGGGAGGCGCGGTCGAAGGCACTCCGATGACCGCTAACCAGGTGGGCTTCAATGCCTGCCTGCTCCGCACTGTTTCGAATCCGCATTTTATCGTGGCCGACGGCAAGGCCGTCGAAGCGGTCAAGGTGGAGAAAACGGGCGGCAAATATGCGCTCTCCGTCACGCAGGACCATTGGAGCATTGAAGGACGCGGACTTGTGCGGGAAGCAACGCTTGATCGTTACCGGGAGGATAAGGATTTTGTGAAGAAAATTGCGGGGGACAACGAGTTGCCCGCGACCCTCCCATCGCTCTATCAGCATCCTCCCATGACCGCCGCCCAGCAGTGGGGTATGACGGTGGATCTAAATGTCTGCACCGGGTGCAGCGCCTGCGTCATTGCCTGCCAGGCCGAAAATAATATTCCGGTCGTGGGCAAACTGCAGGTCAGCCATGGGCGCGCCATGCACTGGATGCGGATCGATCGATATTTCGCGAGCGAGAAGAGTTACGAGCAGGACCGGCGTGAGTGGCCGGAGGATCCCGAAATGGTGCATCAACCGATGATGTGCCAGCATTGTGAGAACGCGCCGTGTGAAACGGTTTGCCCGGTCAACGCGACCGTGCACAGCGAAGACGGTCTTAACGTGATGGCCTACAACCGTTGTATCGGGACGCGCTATTGCGCGAACAATTGCCCGTTCAAGGTGCGGCGTTTTAACTTTTTCGATTATACGCAGCGGCCGGTCGGCAAGAAGAAGATTGCCGGTGCTTTCGGCACCTATAACGAGTACCTCGGACCGCTCACCAGCAAAGGCGCGCCCGATATCGTCAAGTTGCAGAAGAATCCGAATGTGACCGTGCGCATGCGCGGGGTCATGGAAAAATGCAGCTATTGCGTGCAGCGCATCGAGGAAGCAAAAATTGGGGCGCACGTGCGCGCCGGCGCCTCCAGCGATACGCTTATTCCGCGCGACTCCTTTACCAGCGCCTGTGCCCAGGCTTGTCCGAACGACGCCATCGTTTTCGGGGATGTGGCCGACCCGGAAAGTCGCGTCTCGAAGATGAAGGCGCAGGAGCGAAATTATCAGCTTTTGGCCTATCTGAACGTCAATACGCGAACGAGTTACCTGGCGCGGATTCGCAATCCCAATCCGAAGATGCCGGATGCCCACAAAATTGGAGTGGCCAGCCCCGCGGAAAGCGAAAGCAGCGAAAATGGGAAGCGGGAAGAACTCAAACGGGAAGAGGCAAGTCCGGCTCCTCTGCATCGATGATTTTTATGAAAGGTCTGTCTAACCCGGAGCGCACAATCTTAAGATATGGATAGCGCTCCCACAGCTCCCGAGATGATTGAAGGCGAGGCCTTGAGCTCCACCGAGCAGCCGTTCGCCCGGGTACCGCTGGTCTTGAACAAGCGGAACTTCAGCTGGTTGACCGAGCGCATTACCGGCGTGGTCGAGCAGCCCGCTCCCCGCTGGTGGTGGGTGACTTTTGCTTTCACCGCTTCCATTGCCGCGATTGGTTTGTTCTGTCTCGGTTACCAAATATCGACCGGCGTCGGTACCTGGGGATTAAATCATCCGGTCGGCTGGGCTTGGGACATTACCAATTTCGTTTTCTGGATCGGTATCGGACACGCCGGCACTCTCATCTCCGCCATCCTGTATCTGTTGCGTCAAAAATGGCGGACATCCATCAACCGCGCGGCCGAAGCCATGACGCTCTTTGCCGTCATCTGCGCGGCCATTTTTCCGGGTATCCACGTCGGTCGCGTCTGGATGGCCTGGTTCCTCGCGCCGCTCCCCAATAATTATGGGATCTGGCCGAACTTCCGCAGCCCCCTCATGTGGGATGTTTTCGCGGTCTCGACCTACTTCACCGTTTCAGTCCTGTTCTGGTTTACCGGGTTGGTGCCCGATTTGGCGACGCTGCGCGATCGCGCCACCACCAAGGTGAAGAAATTTATCTTTGGCATCTTCGCTCTGGGCTGGCGTGGATCGAATCGCAACTGGCGCCATTATGAGATGGCCTACCTCCTTCTGGCCGGTCTCTCCACGCCCCTGGTTTTGTCCGTACATAGTGTGGTCTCTTTCGACTTTGCCACTTCCGTCATCCCGACCTGGCATACCACGATCTTCCCGCCCTACTTTGTGGCGGGCGCTATCTTTGGCGGATTCGCCATGGTCCTGACTCTGATGTTGCCGGCCCGGGCCATCTTCAAGCTGCACGACATCATTACGCCGCAGCACGTCGACAAGATGGCCAAGATCATTTTGCTGACCGGCTCATTCGTCAGTTACGCCTACGCCATGGAGTTCTTCCTCGCCTGGTACAGCGGAAATCAATACGAGAAGTTCGCCTTCTATAACCGTATTTTCGGTCCCTACTGGTGGTATTGGTGGGTCGGCATGCTCTTCTGCAATGTCCTGTCACCGCAGCTCTTTTGGTCTCGCTGGTGCCGCCGCAATGTTTACGTCGTGTACTTCGTCTGTATGTGCGTCAACGCCGGCATGTGGTTCGAGCGCTTCATTATTATCGTGGGCGGTTTGCATCGCGACTTTCTCCCGTCGTCCTGGGGCTTCTTCACCGCCACCTGGGTCGATCTCTGGACGTTTATCGGCACCTTCGGCATTTTCACCTCTCTTTTCCTGCTCTTCATTCGCTTTCTCCCGATGATTGCAATGAGCGAGGTCAAGATCGTCCTGCCCGAGGCCGATCCGCATTTTCACGGACCGAATGGTGATCACCTTCCGGTCCTGGCCAGTGGAGGAGAACGCTCGTGAGAACGCCTGCCGGTCACAAGGTTTACGCAATGGCGGCGGAGTACCCGAGTCCTGCTTCTCTTTATGGAGCAGCCAAGCTCGTGCGCGACGCCGGGTTTAAGCGCTGGGATGTTTACTCGCCCTTCCCCATCCATGGAATGGACGCGGCCATGGGCTTGGGAAAATCATGGCTGAGCGCGGTTGTGCTGGTCGGCGGTATCACCGGTTTTTGCACCGCCATGGTGCTTGAGTTCGGACCGTCCTGGATCATTTACCCGCTGGTCGTCCACGGAAAACCGTTCGATTGGCGGACCGTTCCGGCTTTTTTTCCCATCATGTTTGAGTTGACCGTTCTCTTCTCCGCTTTCGCGGCCTTCTTTGCCTGGATAATCATGAACGGGCTGCCCCGCTGGAATCATCCCATCTTCAATTGGGACAGATTCAGCCGCGTGAGCAACGACGGATTCTTCCTCGCCATCGAAGCGCGCGATCCACGTTTCACCGAGATGGAGGCGCGCGAACTTCTGGAACGCAGCGGCGGCCAGCACATCACCATCGTGCACGAAGACTGATTATGTTGCGCGGCTTCTTTCTCATTTTTATCCTGACCGGTGTGGCGCTCGTCGCCATTTTCGGGTTCCGCGGACAGAAGAGCACGGGCAGCCCGCTCGAAGTATTTCCCGATATGGTGCGCCAGCCCAAGGTTCGGGCGCAGGCTCCATCGAATTTCTTCGCCGATGGCCGCGGATCGCGGCTGCCTGTTAGCGGGACCGTCCCCATCGGCTACGAGATGCCGAAGGCGGAAATAAATGCCAGCCCGGCCGCGGCCGTCGAAGTCCCGGCCCCGCATGCCCGTGTCGCCTTCAGTGAGGGAACCGATTATTATAACACTGGAAAAATGGGCGATCAGTGGGGCACCGGTCTGCCCGTGGACGTCACGCCCGCTTTCATGCAGCGCGGGCGGGACCGCTTCAATATTACCTGCGCCATGTGTCATGGCGCCACCGCCGCCGGTAACGGGGTCACGAAACATTACGGCCTAACGACGGTCGTGACGTTACAGGACAGGCGCATCCGCAAGATGGCGGATGGCGAGATTTTTAATACGATCACGAACGGCAAGAATACGATGATGGCGTATGGTTCCACCCTCACGGTGAACGATCGGTGGGCTGTCCTAGCCTACCTGCGTGCCCTGCAACGCAGCCAAAACGCCACCCTTGCTGATGTGCCGGAAGATCAGCGCGCCGCCCTCGACAAGAAATGAGCGAACGTTCCCAATCAATGCCGCGACCGGAAGGCGAATACTTCGAGAGTAATCGTTTTGCCGGCCTCTCCGTGCTGCTCGGGGGCGTGGCTTTCGTGGCTCTCGTCCTCTCGGTCGTGGGGGCCTACGTAGAGCCGCAGCAACTGGGCTTCTCCTGGCTCTTCGCCTTCGCCGTTTTCTTCACCCTTTGTGCGGGCTGTTTCTTTTGGACCATTGTGCACCACGCCACCGACGCCAATTGGTCGGTCGTCGTGCGGCGTCAATTGGAGAATATCGCCTCGCTCACGGCCGTCCTGGCGGTGTTGTTCATTCCCATTCTTCTCCTCCGCCACCATCTTTATGGCTGGATGAGCGTGCCGCCGGGGCAGGACCCGGTGCTCGACGCCAAGCGCGCTTATCTGAACTGGGATTTCTTCCTCATCCGCGCGATCATCACCTTTACTTTCTTCGCCACTGCCTCGTTCCTGCTCCGGCGCTATTCCATCCGCCAGGATAAGGACGGTAACCCGCTCTTCACTTTGAAGATGCGCAAAGTGGCTTTCATCAGTCTCCCTCTATTTGCCATTTGCCTGACTTTCGGCGCCTGCGATTGGCTGATGAGTTTGAATTACAGATGGTTCTCCACCATGTGGGGAGTCTACATTTTTGCCGGAGCAGCCGGCAGTTCCATGTCGCTTCTCGTCCTCGTTATCACGGCCTTGCGGCGGGCCGGTTATCTCCAGGAAATCGTCACGCTGGAGCATTACTATGTCATGGGGAAATGGATGCTGGCCTTCAGTGTTTTCTGGGCCTACATCGGTTTCAGCCAGTACATGCTCATCTGGTACGCCAATATCCCGGAGGAAACGCAGTACTTTCTGGCCCGAAACACGGCCAGCTGGTGGAATCTCAGCGTGCTCCTCGTCTTCGGACGTTTCTTCGGGCCGTTTGGAATCCTGCTGCTCCAGTCTATCAAGAAAAATCCGCACCAACTTTGCTGGATGGCCGCCTGGATCATCTGCATGCAGACCGTCGATATGTATGTGATCGTTATGCCGGCCTATCACGGCGCGGGCGTGCATGTCAGTATTTGGGATTTTGTGGCCCTTATCGCCATCGGCTCCACCCTCGGCTTTGTTTTCCTGCGCGTCATCCGGCGCCCCTCTCTCTTCCCTGTGCGTGATCCTCGGTTAATCGAGTCGCTCAAAATGGTGAACTGATATGGCCGAGGCAGAATCACTTCGACAAGCAGCGCAAGCGCGCGCGCCCTTTTCCGCGTGGTTCGGCACCGTGCTTTTGTTCATGCTCTTTGGCGTCATGGTTCTGGCGGTAGTGGGACCCTCCGTCCGCACGGATAATTACGAGCAGGCCCGCGCGCAGAAGCGTGTCGATTTCCTAAAGACCCTGCGCGAGGAAGACGCGAAGGCCCTAAC
>JBBRQE010000138.1:0-8430 GCA_038226905.1 Chthoniobacterales bacterium
AGCCGCTTTACGACCTGTTTTTGACGGCGGACGGCCCGCATCTCACGGCCGGTGTCGGCAGCGAAGTTTTGATGACGGAAACCGACGACAGGCAGCCGCTTTTACACGGCGGCATCGCGCTGTTGATCGAAGAAGGCTGCATGATGGCCCAGCGCGTCAGCGTTGCGCCGTTGCGCTGACCAAAGCCGAACTTGGGACAACCGAAGCGCCGGCGTCCGAAGAATGCCTTGCCGCGTGAGTGGTATTGGCGCCGTGGGATTATGGTAATTATATGATTTGGCCCACTTGCTGCTCCTTTTTTCCCTTGGTGAGAGCTAAATTGATTCTGGGTTTTTTGGCCGTAGCGTTTACAGCATTTTTCGGCTACGAGCCTGCCGTAGTGCGGACTCTTGAACCTAAGCCATTGCGATGGAGCCAGCGTCCCCATGAAGCCATCCCCAGGACCGTGCCAGTGATACCGCCTGGGACAGCGGAAATCGCCCCTGGCGCAGACATTGTTGTGGCAGACGCCCCCGATGGTTTTCTAGATCACCGCTGGTCGCCCGCTCCGAAGCCCTAGTCGGTCAGTCCTTGAGAAAAGCTGCGCAAGGCGCCGCTGTTAGTGATGGTATGGGCGTGGATTGCTGAACAGGAGGAGCATTTTTCGAACGTATGGCAATCGCTCCAACGAAGAAGAGCGAATAGCTCCGCTCCAAAAAATCGGCTGGCTATCTTTGACTAAACCGAATAAAAGAAAAAAATGGCTACCTCCCTCCGCATCGTCACCCTGGCTTCTTGTTCCTTTTGTCTTTTTTTCGGCGTGGCCTACGGACAGAAGGCCACCATTGAAGCAGACATCACGGGGGTAGATGGCTTGCCTTCCCGGAGTGCCCAGGTTCGTCTTGAACGTCAAGGCACGAAAACGGCCGCCACGCTGGTCAAGGCCGATCGGCACGGTCACCTGAGCGTGTCCAATTTGGCTGTCGGGACATACAAGGTGACCGCCACCGTCGAGGGAGGAGTGCAATCGTCGCAGATGGTACGGACGCAAGCGAACAAGCCTTCAGTCGTGACCTTCGACATGAGGAAATCCGCCGCCATGGCTAATGCCGGGAGCAGCAGCAATAAGAAGAAGAATTTAGTCTGGGTTCCTCCCCAAACGGGCTCGAGGATCGGCGGTCATTGGGCCGAGGCTGGTCGTAAGGTTGAGCGCTCTGAGTCGGGGGCTCAAAATGTCGACACTCTGAACGGGGGCGACGCGATCGAAAGAATTGATCGCCAAACCAACGTGCCTCCACGGGCCCAGGGCGGCCTCTAAGGCTGCGGCAAATCTGCTCACAAGAGGACGGTAACGTCCACGGGTTTCCCAAGACGGTCACGGAGCCGTACGCGTCGGCCAGTTCCGCCACTTGAGCGCCAGATTCGATCAAGGACAATTGAAGCGTCAACACGCGCCTCTATCGTTCTCGCGATTGCCACTGTCGTCGTACCTCTTGCGGCGGCTTACTTCGCTCCTATGACGACACGCGCTTTACCAAGTTCTGATTCCGTATATCTGCGGCTGTTCGTTAAGCGCGCCCTGCTAGAAATCATTAAAGCAGGAGATACTTTTCGGCTCCCGTTCAAGTCGTTCTGCTCAGATGACAACGTGGTCGGCTCTAACGCACTAGCTGACAAATACGTTGCCCGTAACTTGGCTTACATGGGTATTGAGCTGTTCCGTGGGATTTGGTGGTTTGGTCTTGGCGTCGCCACCACCTTTCACATCCTTACGAGAGTTTAGGTCTTTCATCCTAACCGATGGTGATTTAGCAGTCTTTTTGCTAGGTTTCATTTGATCCGAGTTTGCTCCTTACAAAGGCGAAAGTCAAGCCCCAGGGAACTGCTTTGCGGCACTCAAATCACCATACTCAGTCGGCACCAACACCTCTCGACTTCATATGCTGCAACCACTGCCCACGTAACTTGGGGTCGTCCGCGCCCAGACTCGTTTGCCCCAGCCATACGAGCAGGGAGTACCGAAAGAGTTGTGGCTCCAGTTTTCACCGTCATCAGCACCCTATGACTTTATATGACACATATTGTCTGATGTTATTGTGACAGCGGCATGGGCCTTGGGGGTTGTGCATTGGTGCCTTCCCTGCCAAGTGTTCGTGGATGGATTCTGCGGGCTTGGATGTTCCTGAATTGCTTGAGCCTTCTACCCAAGCGGAATGGGACTCTTATTTCGATCTGCGCTGGCGGGTTTTGCGGGCGCCTTGGAAACAACCCCGCGGGTCTGAACGCGATGAATCAGATGCGACCAGCTATCACCTCATGGCGCGGGGCGCGGATGGTCTCGCTCTTGCCGTGGGTCGATTGCATGCCCATTCGGCCGAGCTTTACCAAGTTCGTTACATGGCGGTCGACCCCGACTGGCGCGGTCAGGCTCTGGGCGGTCGTCTGCTGGAGGGTTTGGAGGCTCGAGCCCGGAGTTTGGGGGCGGCGGAGATATTCCTGAACGCCCGTCAGGAAGCTATACCCTTCTATTTGAAGCATGGATATATACTAGAAAGGCCAACCGAGACACTCTTCGGTGAAGTCCGGCATACACAGATGCGGAAGAGGCTTTAAAACGTGGTTGTGAATTGACTATTATCTTCAAGATCAGGCCTGTCGCTCAGTTATTACGTTAGGAACGGAACGTTGATTTGGGACCGAGTGGACAGTCCGAGCCTGTTTGATTGGCCGCCGAAATTGCCGGCCGGCTAGGCGCTGGCGTCCGGGGCCGGGAACCCGGCCAGACCGAACTCTTTGTGGGTGATTTGCGCGGCCCGGTCGACGTCGTTGGCATCCACGACCACGGCAATTTTGATCTCGGAGGTGGAAATGAGCTGGATGTTGATGCCCCCTTTGCCGAGGCATTCGAACAATCTCGCGGCGACGCCTGAATGCGACCGCATCCCGATCCCGACCACGCTCAGCTTGGCTACCCCGCTCTTCGAGATGAGTTGGGCGGCTTTCAACTCTTTCACGAGGGGCGCGAGCAGTTCGGTGGCGGTTTCCAGATCGTTCTCGTGCACGGTGAACGAAATATCGGTGGTGCCGTGCTCGGAAACGCTTTGCACGATCATATCGACAATGACGTGAGTGGCGGCGATGGCAGAAAAAATTCGTCCCGCCACGCCCGGCGTGTCGCTCACGTCGTCGATCGATAGCTTGGCCTGATTTCGCTCCACGCTGATGCCGCGAATGACCACGTCCTCCATGTTGGCCGTCTCTTCTTTTGCCAAAGTGCCCGAATCGCGTTTGAAACTGGAGCGGACTTCGAATTCGACCCCGAATTTCTTGGCAAACTCGACCGCGCGCGATTGCATGACCTTCGATCCGGCTCCCGCCATTTCGAGCAGCTCGTCATAGGCGATCTCATCGAGCTTTTTCGCTTCACCGACTACACGCGGGTCGCAGGTGAAGACACCGTCGACGTCGGTGAAGATCTGGCAGGCGTCCGCGTTCAAAGCTCCGGCCAAGGCAATGGCGGTGAGGTCGGAACCGCCGCGGCCCATGGTGGTGGTGTCGCCGTCCGGGGTTTGCCCCTGGAACCCGGCCACTACCACAATGTAATCATCGTCCAGCAGGTCATGGATTTGTCGTGGGCTGATATTGGCGATGCGCGCTTTGGTATGCATCCGGTCGGTCAGGATGCCGGCTTCCGCGCCGGTGATGGAAATGGCTTTTCCGCCGAGAGCGTTCACTGCCATGGCGGTCAGCGCGGTGGCGGCGCGTTCTCCCGTGGCGAGCAACACGTCCAGCTCGCGGGCGGTCGGCCGCGCGGAAGTTTCCCGGGCCAGTTTCAGCAAGGTATCGGTCACCCCGGCCATGGCGGAAATGACCGCGACCACACGGGCGCCTTCCTTTTGTGAGTCGAGCAGGCGCTGGGCGACTTTTTTAATCCGCTCGGGACTTCCCACTGAGGTGCCCCCGTATTTTTGGACGATCAATGGCATGGCGTCAGGGCGCGGAAAACGGTGCGAGATGAATTAGACACAAAAACCGAATGGTTTTCGCTCAAACAAGGCTCGTGTCAACTGAACGTTACGGATTACAAGGAAACGGCAGCGAGAACATCTTCGACGGTAGGCTGGACGGGCTTGAAATGGGCGACGCGCTCGGCGAAGACATCCGGATCTTTCAGCCCGTGTCCGGTGACCGTGCAAACGATACGACTTCCGTCGGGAATCCGGGAGGCTGGGTAGCGCGCATCCGGGCTCGAGCAGCACTTAAATAACCCCGCGATGGAAGCCGCGCTGGCCGGTTCAACGAAGATGCCTTCGCTACGTGCCAGCCAAAATTGCGCTTCCAGAATTTCATCGTCAGTCACGATGTCGATGGCGCCATGAGATTCCTCGAGGGCGGCACTGGCCGCTTTCCAACTGGCCGGATTGCCGATGCGAATGGCGGACGCGACCGTCTCCGGTTGTTGGACAATCTGGTTGTGAAAAATGGGAGCGGAACCGGCGGCCTGGAAACCGAGCATAACCGGTAGCCGCGCGGACCTGCCCGCTTCCTGATATTGCCGGTAGCCCGCCCAGTAGGCCGTGATGTTTCCGGCATTGCCGACCGGCAAAATATGAACATCGGGAGCGTCGCCCAAGACATCCACGATCTCGAAGGAAGCCGTCTTTTGTCCCGCGATGCGAAATGGGTTGATGGAATTAACCACGGCGAATCCATCGCGACCTCCCAAATCGCGCACGATCCGCAAGGCATCGTCAAAATTTCCGTCGATGGCGACGATGCGTGCGCCGTAGGCAAAGGCCTGGACAAGTTTTCCCGAAGCGATCTTGCCGGCTGGCAAAATAACCATGGCGGTGAGACCGGCGCGCGCGGCATAGGCGGCGGCCGACGCGGATGTGTTACCAGTGGACGCGCAGATGAGGGCGCGCGCCTTTTCCTCCACCGCCTTGGAGACAGCCACGGTCATGCCGCGATCCTTGAAAGAACCGGTCGGGTTGAGCCCTTCGTACTTGATATAGACTTCGCAACCGCGCCCGACTCGTTCACTCAGCCGCGGAGAATAGATGAGCGGAGTGTTGCCCTCCCCGAGCGAAACGGCAGGGGTGGATTCGGAAACGGGGAGAAACTCCCGATAGCGGGCGATGACGCCCCTCGCCTTCCTGGGATCTGCTCGTGTTTGCGCCGGTGACACATGATTTGTGTAGCGGCAGTCGCGGCATGTCGCACTTTTTATTTTCAGGGATGCGCAAGGTGGGATCGGGCTCTCCGAGGAAGGCGCTCACAAGCAGCTTAGCGCCCCACTAAAATCGCGCCCGGAGGTCGCGATCCACCTTGTCGCCCTGAAAAGCGTTGCAAAGGAGGCGGGCTTGTCTTCCTTTAACCACGGGCGGGACGCGCGCTCGTTTGATTAAAGCCTTCTATGCCGAGTCTGACCACCAAGGATAAGCTTCGTCTCCTCACCATCATGCTGGAGAGCCGGCACGCTGATCTGCGCGAGCAAAACTTGAATCGCCAGGGGAAGGGACATTTTCATGTCTCGGGCATGGGACATGAGGGACTGGCCGCCATTTCATTTCAGATGCAGCCGGAAGATTATATCGTCCCTTATTATCGCGATCGCGGAATGGTGCTGGGTCGTGGCCTGAGCACGCGTGAGCTGGCCCTGGAATATTTCGCCAAGCGCAACACCGGCAGCGGCGGGCGCCAGATGCCTTCGCATTACAGCGATTCCAAGCTGCATATCTGGAGCGTGCCGACACCGACCGGCGCGCAGTTATTGCCGGCCTGCGGCATGGCTTGGGGTCTGCAACTTGACGGAACAAAAAATGTGGTGGTGACCACGGTGGGCGATGCCGCCACTCGGCAGGGAGATTTTTACGAGGCGGTCTGTTTTGCCAAGGAACGGAAACTTCCCGTTTTGTTTGTGGTGGAAGACAACGGTTACGGGATCAGCAGTCCGACACGCAAGATCAACCCTCTCGCCCTCGATGTTCTGCAGCCGAAGGATTGGCAGCACATCCAGGGAAATGATGTGCAGGCGGTGCACGACGCGGCCAGCGCGGCGATCGACCGGCTGCGCGCTGGAGAAGGCCCAGCTTTTTTCTGGGTAAAATTGGAGCGTCTCTCCAGCCACACCAGTTCGGATGATCACAAGCTCTATCGCACGAAAGAAGAGCTGGAAGCACTCGAGCAATCCGACCCGCTGCGATGCTGGAAAGAGCAGCTGATCAAGGAGGCTCTGTTGAACGCGGACGACTTTGAGAAGATCGACTCGGAAGTAAAAGAGCGGATTCGCGGGGAATACAAGGCGGCGGAAAAGGCGGAGGATCCGTCCCCTAACGAACTGCAATGGAACGTGACGGGAACCGAGCCGGGCCCGGCCCGGGAAGTTTTGCCTGCGGGCAAATACAGGATGGGAGACACGGTCAACCAGACCCTGCGGGCCGGCTTAAAGGAAGATTCCGGGCGGATTATTTTTGGAGAAGACGTCGAAGATCCCAAAGGCGGCGTCTTTCGGCTGACGCAAAAACTTTCCACCGAATTTCCCAAACAGGTTTACAACTCGCCCCTGGCAGAATCGACCATCCTGGGAGTGGCCTGCGGCCTGGCCGCCTACGGAAAGAGGCCGGTCTTCGAGGTGCAGTTCATCGACTTCATTTATCCGGGATTCAATCAGCTGGTCACGAACATCGCGACCCTGCGCTGGCGGACTTTTGGCCATTGGAAATGTCCGGCCGTCATCTATGCGCCCTACGGAGCCTACCTGCCCGGGGGCAGCCTTTGGCACAGCCAGGCTAACGAGGCCGCCTTTGCTCATTATCCCGGACTGAATGTGGTGGTCCCAAGCACACCGGAGGACGCAGCTGGTTTGCTGTGGACGGCCATGCATGGAGAGGATCCGGTCCTCTTTTTGATCCCGAAACATTTGCTCTGGGCTGAGCGCGAATCGGCCGAGCCGGTCCGGTCCATCCCACTGGGAGTGGCTCGTAAACGTCGGGAGGGAACCGATGTCACCGTCGTCGCCTGGGGCAATACGATGGAAAAGGCGCTCGAGGCCATCGAGAAAATAGCAGACGAGGTGAGCGTTGAGCTGATCGATCTCCGTTCCATTTCCCCCTGGGATAAAGAGGCCGTGGAAGAGTCCGTGGGCAAGACAGGGCGCCTGGTCGTGGTGCAGGAAGACACGGAGAATTGCAGTGTCGGACAGATGATCATCTCGCACGTGACGGGTAACCCGGCTTTATGGAGTCACCTGGCGAGTCCGCCCACCTTGATCAGCAAGGGCAACGTCATGATCGGGTACAACCCGATTTATGAATATGCGGCCCTACCCGATGTGGATGAGATCGTGGCCGCCATCCAGCGATCGGTCGCCACCCGACACGAACGCATGACCGGAGCAAGCGTCATTGAACATGGGGGCGCCCCTGCCATATCAAGCGCAGCCGAATCAGCCAAACCCGCACCTCTCGTCATGGAGAAAGCCGAATCCGCGAAGGCTCGCACGCAAAACATCACCGTTCCCATCATGGGCGAAGGGATCCGCACGGCCAAGATTGTGACCCTGCTGAAAAATCCGGGCGACTCGATCGCGTTGGACGACGCCCTTTGCGAAGTCGAAACAGACAAGGCGGTTTATCCGATAGAATCTTCCTTTGCCGGAGTGATGGGTGTTTGGAAAACCAAAGTCGGCGACACGGTCGAGATCGGGCAGGAGCTCGGCACCATTCTGACGGAAGAAGGCCTGAGCACCGACCCGTTAGGCGACGCGCGCGCAAAGGATTCACCCGCGCTCGTGAGCAATGGATCCGGCCCATCGGGGCGGGCGGCGGATCGGACCAAAGAATTGGGCAACGAGCGGGATCAGCATCTGCGTGAACCGGCCCTCTCTGCGACCATTACCCGGAAGTTAAGTCGAGTGGTCGCCGCGAATTTGCAGATCGACGCGCGCTGGGACGCGATTAGGAAAGCGCGCGCTGCCGCCAAGCAAGCGGATGGAGAAAAGGCCGCGTCTCCCAGCGCCATGGTTGCATGGGCGGTCGTTAGGGCGATGGAGAAGCATGCCGGCTTTCGCCGGCTCATGCTGGAAGACGATCGAATTGTGGAGAATGAAACGTTTGATCTTGGCGTGGCGGTCGCCCTAGACGGAGATCGACTGGCTACGGCCGTGATTACGGGCGCGAACAAGAAATCGTGGCCAGAGTTTAAGCAAGCCTACGCGGAGACGATCGCGCAAACGAGGACGGGACGAGTGGATGCCATGAACGCCCCCGTGGTGATCAGCAGCCTGGGGTCGTTCGGAGTCCGTGCTGCGGCGCCCATTGTGGTCCCTCCCTCGGTCGGCACGCTTTTCGTGGGCGCCGCCCACCACGAGGTTGTGGCCAATGGGAAGAAGAACGAGACGGCGGAAGTCATCACCCTGTCGCTCACTTTCGATCACCGCGTGGTGAACGG
>JBBRQE010000139.1:0-8359 GCA_038226905.1 Chthoniobacterales bacterium
ATGGAGAAAAGCATTGGACCCAAGGACTGCGAAGAGCAGCCCCAGGAGAAGGCGGGCAACGATGGTGATGATTTTCATCCAGCCATGATGTTTGATCGCACCTTCGAATTCAAATCAGAACTGGCAGGCCGACGCGAAATACGATTGTTTCGGACGCCAGGCGATCCCTCGGATTATTCTGCAGACTGGGAGATAGTTTCGCCGATTTGGGCGCTATCGGGAGCATGTTAAAGCGTTAAACTCCAATCAGAATGAAGCGCGAGCCTGCCGTGATCATCGAGGAAAAACGTCTTGCGTCGCCTGCGCCCGCGCCCCAGGCGCTGGCCTGGCATGGTGATGCCCTCTGGGTAAGTTCGCGCGATTCTCGACGTGTCTATGGGATCAACGTGCAAACGTGGACCGTCTTCGAGGAGAAGGAAACTCCGGGAATTCCATGGGCGGCGACCTCCACCGGCGATGCCCTGGCCGTTACCATGGGTGAAGATCCCGAGGATGATCGTTATCTGCGGCGATATATTCCGGGAGATGGGTTTTCGCCGGAGGATCGTATTGCCTGTCCGGAATTCACCGGTTCATACCTGAGTTACGACGGAAATCATCTCTACCTCAGTCAGTGGTATAACCATCGGATCCTCGAACTTGATGCGACCGGAAACATTCTTCGTACGATCGATATAGGCGCGGAGATTTGTGGGCAGACGTATGTCGATGGCTTGATCTATGTGCTGCGCGGCACGGAAAAGAATGGCGAAAGCTGGTCGGTGGCGCGTCTCGATCCGCGCGAAGAAACGCCGGCGGTCGAAGATCTGGCCCGCCTCCCGTTTCCCGGCCGCTCGCTTGCCTCTGACGGTAAACGCTTTTGGTCGAATCATCGGGCGGCCGATGCAATCATTTCGTTTGCGCTGCCAGAGTCAGCTCAGTGATGGGTGGGAATTGACGCTGGAAGATTTTGGAAAAGCATGTCTGTCGAGCGGAAGGCAGCGCGCCGTCCCTGCCCGCTTATGGGCCATTCATAATATGTGTCCCAGGGTTCGGTCGTTCCTGATTGGTTAGGCGATTCCTCCGAAGGTGCAGTAATCGTCCAGGTCGAGCAAGTCCGCCCATGATTTGATGTCTTCGCGCCTCTTGCTGAATTTGCCGACCATTTCGGCGAAAAACTGCAGCGTCTCGACATCGCCGTCGGGTCCACGGCGTTCTTGGAAATCGCTCCACTGCTCAATCTCCCAGGCCGTCCGCTTGTGTGCAGAATTAGCCTTGATCCATTCCAGGATGGCGCCGTCGCCGTGACCGGCGACCAGTTGCTCGCGCAATTTAGCGGGGTCGAGCCCGAGGAAGTGGATGATGTGCTGATCCAGCGGGCAGTTGTATTTAAACTCACCGTTCCGTCCGGCAATTTCAGCGCGCCCTTTGTCGAGCATGCGCGGCAGGATGGCGTACCCGCCCAAACGCGAGCGAGGGCTGCGGGGTGGCCGTTGGGTTAAATCGGGAGCGGATAGTTTTGTCGTGTTCGTCATATTTTTTTGTGAGTTGTTTGATGTGTCTGAGCGGATCGATCAGACGGAGGCCGGGGGAGTAAGCGATTCCAGTTTTTCCATGATGGTTTTTTTGGGTGCGCCCCCGACCAGCTGGTCGCGCATTTCCCCGCCACTGAAGAAAAGCAGGGTGGGAACGGCACGCACGTGGAAGCGCTGCATCAAGGCAGGTTCGTCGTCGATGTTAACCTTGGTCACGCGAAAACGGTCACCGCTTTCCCGGGCGATTTCATCGAGAAGCGGGCCGATCATCTTGCAGGGGCCGCACCAGGGCGCCCAGAAATCCACCAGGACCGGGATGGGCGATTGGAGAACGGCTTTCTCGAAGCTCGCCTCATTAATGTTGATTGGTTCATTCATATCGTTTTTTGCTATTCGTTAGTCTGGACCGGCCCGGTCTCGCCGGAGGAAGCTCTCCCGGTGTGATCAGGCGAAACAGTTTTTCTGTTCCACGCAAAAACATGAGCGGTGAAGGTACTCCGATTTCGGCGGCAACCAGCTGTTTATGCAGATCGTCCACTCGCGCGACCGGCTGGCCTTTAAAACCAACGACCGTGTCGCCCTCTTGCAATCCGGCGATGGCGGCCGGACCGCCCGGCTCCACTTCCATGACGAGGACTCCATGATTAACCGGCAATTTATGAAACCGCACGACCCGCGCATGCAGCGGAACGTTCTGGCCGGCCAAGCCGATCGAGCTTCGGCGAATGCGGCCATCCCTGATCAGCCAACCGGCCACGAACTGGGCGGTGTTACTGGCGATGGCGAAACAGATCCCCTGGGCGGGCAGGATGACTGCCGTATTCACGCCGATGACTTCGCCTGCGCTATTCAAGAGAGGTCCACCCGAGTTGCCGGGATTTAAAGCCGCGTCGGTCTGGATAATTTCATCCATCAGGCGTCCGGAGGCTGACCGCATGGAACGTCCGAGAGCGCTCACGATGCCGGCGGTGACCGTCTGTTGAAATCCATACGGCGAACCGACAGCCACGGCGATCTGTCCGACGGAGATGAGGGACGAATCGGCCAGACGCGCGTGTTGAATGTCGGGAGCGTCGATGCGAATGACCGCCAGGTCCGTCTCCGGGTCCGTCCCGATGAGCTGGGCGGGATAAACCCGGGCGTCGTGCAGAGTCACTTCGATCTGGTCGGCCCCATGCACGACGTGATCGTTCGTTAGGATAAATCCGTCCCGCGCGAGGATAAAGCCGGAGCCACCGCCCTGTCCGCGCTCCCCGCTGAGCACGCGAATGTTCACCACGCTCGGTGTTACGCGGCTGACCACCGCGGCGATGGTTTTGGAGTAATCATCGAGCAGATGGTGGTCGTACGGCAACAAATCGGGCACAGCGGAGAGGAGCACGGCCTTTCCTTGGCTGAATGCCTGTAGCACTCGCGCGGGCTGTCGCATGGGAGAATCGATTAAGTTGGTCACGATGAACGAGGAATGGATTACCAGGGAATTGGCTCGCCTAGGTGGAGAAAGGCGCCATTGGGGCCATCCGCCCCGATCAGGGCCAGATCCACGCTGGTTTTGGCGCCCTCCGGGACCTCCATGTTGGCGCCCGCGCCGCCGAGGTCGGTCTTCACCCATCCCGGATGGGCGGCGTTCACCTTGATCTTAGAATCCTTCAACTCGTAAGCGAGTTGCACGGTATAGGCGTTCACGGCCGACTTGGAAACGTTGTAAGCAGGAACTTTGAAATCGTAAACGGGCGAGCCGGGCGTGGCGTGATAGGTAATCGAGCCCAGAATGCTGGAGAGATTGACGATTCGTCCGGCCTCGCTTTTACGGAGCAGCGGGAGAAATGCCTGGGTCGTGGCGATCAGGCCAAAGAGATTGGTGGCGAAGGTGGTGCGCCAGGTGTCGAGCGACTGTTCGCTCACTTTTTTGTCGTAATCGTCCACCAGCACGCCGGCATTATTGATAAGAATATCGAGGCGACCAAACTCGTGCTCCACGCGCGCGACAGCTTCGGTAATGCTGCTCGAATCGTTGACATCGATTTCCAGGGCGTGCACGTCCAACCCTTTCTGTAACAGACTCAGGGCGGCGACTTCTCCCCTGGCCCGATCGCGCGAGCCTAACAGGACCGTTATGTTCTGTTTGGCCAATTGACTGGCCGTTTCGAGGCCGATGCCCTTATTGGCTCCGGTGATCAGCGCGATTTTTTTGCTGTTCATAAAATGGGCTCGGTTATTTTAAATGTTATCTTGATAGTTACAATTACAAGTCAGAAATTACTTTGCCTTCAGGTCGGACAGGACCCTGGCCAGGCTGATCTTTTGCAGACTTGCTTCCATGGAATTCTGGGAACGGAGGAGCACGCGGTCGAGGGCTGACTTGATATGGCAACTGACCGGGCAGGGTTTATGCGCGTCGTAGGAATGGATGGCGAAGACCTTGGGCGCACCCACGGCACGGTACACTTCGAGGAGCGATATGTCCCGGGGCCGGCGGGCCAGCCAGCAGGCACCGTTCTTGCCCGTAGCGGTTTCCACCAGGCCCGCCCGGGAAAGTTTGGCCAGGATTCGGCGCACGAAGCTCGGACTGGTGTTGATGCTTCCGGCCAGGCGGGTTGAAGTGATATCGCGCTCTCGGCTGTAGGCCAGGGCTGCCATCAGGTGAACGGCGATAGTGAACTGGGTGTTAACCGCCATGACTGTAACTGTATGGGATACAATGTAGGGCGTCAATTGTTTTTACGAGTGGGGGAGGGCGGCTCGCATGAACTGAAAGGTTTCAGTGATAAAGTCGTTAGGCCAATAAGATCGGTTCTTTACGCGCCGGCCGCCGCGAGGCAGACTGCGGAAAGGAATATAATGACGACGGGCTCTTGCGAACACATTGCGGCGCTGGGGACGATCAAGGTCGCGCGGATTAGGGAGTGCGAAGAGTGCGTGAAAATCGGCGGGCGTTGGGTCCATCTGCGCACCTGTCAGGAGTGTGGGGTGACTCTTTGCTGCGACGATTCGCCGAACCGCCATGACAGTCACCATGCGCGGGCCAGCGGGCACCCCGTCGTCTCTTCGGCGCAACCGGGCGAACGCTGGCTCTATTGTTATCCGGACGACGCCGTCGCTGAATATTAAAAAGGCGGGGACGGCGCGCTGCGCCGTCCCTACCATTTCGACCGTATTTCGACGACCGGTCGATACGTCACGCGGACAAGCAGATCGCCGCGACCCCCACGCGCTTTGGGCATGCCTTCTCCAGGGAGGCGAAGGATTTGACCGCGGGAAACGCGCGCTGGGATCACGACGCGAACCATTTTCCCCGCCGGCCCCGGAATCATCTCGTGCCCGCCCTGGGTCGCCCGTTGCGCGCTAATCCGCAGATCACAGCGCAAGTCTGAACCGCGTGTTTTAAAGCGAGAATTAGGGAACGCTTTCAGGCGCACCAGCACCGCCCCGCCGGCGAAGGCGCCGGTGCGGGCGACACGGAAACGACTGCCCGGAGCGGTCTCCGCGGGTACCGCAAGAGTGTAGGTTTCCATACCCTCCGGGTTGGCCGGGTCGTTCACGCGCACGTCAAGCGAGGCGCCCCGAAAGAACGCGTCAAGTGGCAAACGCACGTCCTGCGAAATATTGCGCTCGAGGCGACCGCGGGGCGCTTTCGACTCCTCGCGACTCGCGTCGAGGTCGCGATGGTATATGCGTCGGAGAGTTGGGTCACTCAATGTTTCATGCGCGGCATTTAGTTCCTGCATGCGCTGCCCTGCTTCGGGCGAATCAGCATGGAGATCGGGATGCACTTGCGCCGCGAGCACCCGATAGGCGGCGCGAATCTGGGCCAGGGAGGAACGGCGGTCGAGACCAAGGGTGGCGTAATGATCAGGCAGCATCGAGAGGTCTTGTTTTACCTTAACTAAACCGTGCGCGCCATGGCGGCCTTATCCGCGCCAGTTTTTTTTCCTAATCCGGGCCAATCCTGCGTGCTAGATTAATCGATGGCTTCCGCTGTACCTGCGCTTCTTTCGGCTAACGAACTGCGTGTAGCCTATGGCCACCAACAACTGCTGGGCGGAGCCACGGTAGCGGTGGCGGCCGGAGAGAAGGTCGGCCTGGTGGGCCGCAATGGATCGGGCAAAACCACGCTCCTGAAAATCCTGAGCGCCGAGCAGGAGCCGGACAGCGGGGAAGTCGTGCGGCGCCGAGGCCTGAGAGTGGGCTATCTGCCACAGCAATTTGAGCTGAACAATGAAGCGACCGTTCGGGAAAATATCGTTTCCGGTGCGGCAGATTTGGTGGAATGGCTGCGGCGTTACGAAGCGGGCGAGGGGAGTGATGCCGAACTGGCCGAGCTGCAGCACGAAATTGAACTGGCCGACGGCTGGAATCTGGACTCGCGCCTCAAATCCATTGTCACGGCTTTATACGCGCCACCGCTGGACGCAGTGGTGGGCCCGCTTTCCGGCGGAGAGAAGCGACGCGTGGCTCTGTGTCGTGCCCTCGTGGCCCAGCCAGATCTTCTCCTGCTGGACGAGCCCACCAATCACCTCGATGCGGAATCGATTCTCTGGCTCGAGAAATTCCTCGGGAACTTTCCGGGCGCCGTGATCTTCGTCACGCACGACCGTTATTTCCTGGACGTCATCGCCACGCGCATCGTTGAGCTGGCGGATGGCCGTTGCTTTTCGCATCCCGGGAACTACCAGGCCTATTTGGAAGCGAAAGCGATTCGCCAGCAGATCAGCGAGCAGTCGGAGCGTCGGCGGCAGAGGTTCATCCGGGCCGAACTGGAATACGTGCGGGCGGGCGTGCGCGCGCAACGATCGAAATCGCGGCATCGGCTCGACACTTTTTATGAAGTGGCGGGGTTGGAAGCGCCGCCGGAGGAGCGAGAGATGGATTTGCTCATCCCGCGCGCGCCGGAGATGGGCAACACGGGGATCGAACTGGTCAACGCCGGTGCCAGAGTGGGAGAGGGAGAGACGCTTCGCTGGTTGTTCCGCAGCCTGACTTTATCGCTGCGACCGGGCCAGTGCACTGGCGTGGTTGGTCGTAACGGCGTGGGAAAAACAACACTCCTGCGCATTTGCCTGGGCGAGCGTGATCCCGATGAAGGAACCGCCAAAGTGGGCAAGAAGGTGGTCTTCAATTACATCGACCAGTCGCGCATGCAGCTCGACGGCACGGGCACTGTCATGGAAGAGGTGGAGGACACGGATGGGACGGTCTATTTCGGCGGACAGGCCATTAGTGTGCGCAGTTATCTCCGCCGCTTTTTGTTTGCTGACAGTCGGGCGAACGAACGGGTGGACCTGCTCTCCGGCGGGGAGCGCGCGCGTCTTATGCTGGCCAAAGTGCTGAAGCGTGGCGGCAATATTCTTGTCCTGGACGAACCGACTAACGATCTCGATCTGGCCAGTCTGCGCATGCTGGAAGAAGCGCTGGTTGACTTCGAAGGAAGCGCCCTGGTGGTCAGTCACGACCGGTTTTTCCTGGATCGGATTTGCGATCAAATCGTGGCCTTCGAGGATGAAGGGGTTTTTGTCACGCCCGGCAATTTTTCCTATTACCTGGAGAACAAACAGGAACGCGAGGAACGGGCCCGCAAATTGTTTCAATCGGTCAGGCCGGCGAGCAATGGGAAAGCGGAACCGGTCCGGAAAAGCGGACCGGCCACGCGGAAGCGCACTTTCAAGGAACAGCGAGAATTGGAAGGGATGGAGGCGGCCATTCATGCGCTGGAAGCGAGCATGCAGGCGACGGAAGCCGAACTGAGCGATCCCGCCTTCTATAGTACAAGGGCGGCGGAAGCGCCTCAGCTGGTGGCGCGGCTCGATCAATCGAAGGCGGAAGTGGCCCGGCTTTACGGTCGCTGGGAGGAACTTGGTAACATGCCCGCGCCGTAGTGGCCGATGGTTGAGTCTGGCCCGCGGGCGATTGGGGTCAATCGCCCCTACCGGCGGGCCCAGCGGAGTTTGGCTGAGGCAGAACGCGGGTTGGCATAGCGCTCCTCCGGGCCGGCCCGGACGACGTCGGGGGCCACCGCAGCATAACGACCCTCTCGGGCATCGGCTTGGAAGGTTTTCTTGACCCGTCGATCTTCTCCGGAATGAAAGGTGAGGATGGCCACGCGGCCTCCCGGGTTAAGGCAATCCGGCAAGAAACGGAGGAGCATCTCAAGAGCGGAAAATTCGTCGTTGACCGCGATGCGCAATGCTTGAAAAACGCGCCGCACAATTTTCTGGCGCTCCTCCTCGTCGCCCGCCGGGAGCGCATTCCGAATGGCGGCCGCGAGGGAACCAGTGGTGGCGAAAGTCTTGCCGGCAAGGGTGGCGCCGAGCATGGCGGACTGGGGTTCGTCAGCGTTTTCTGCGAAACATGAGGCCAACTCGCCCGGCCGCGCTTTGGCCACCAAGGCGGCGGCGGTCTGACCACGTCGCGGATTCATTCGCATGTCGAGCGGTCCCTCCTCCTTGAGCGAGAATCCGCGGGTCGGATCGTCCAGCTGCATGGAAGAAACGCCGAGGTCGACCAGGATCATGTCAGCGCCGCCATATCCTGAGCTCTGGAGAATCCCGGGAAGGCCGGCAAAGTTCGAACGATGTGCGCTAAAAACGTCCGCTCCGAAGCCCAACGCGCGCAGGCGCGCTTCTGTCCTGGGGAGTTCGATCGGATCGACGTCCAGGCCTAACAAGTGCCCGTCCGGGAGCAGGTGACTCATGATTGCGCAGGCATGTCCGCCGTAGCCCAGTGTACAATCCACCGCGATCTCTCTCGCTTGCGGGGCGAGAACCGCCAGCACTTCCTCGACCATGACCGGGCGATGCGAGCCCGCCGGAGTTTTACCGCAAGCCAGGACTCGGGCGACCTCCTCC